>JAQVAY010000025.1 GCA_028690575.1 Bacilli bacterium
GCAAGTTATAATAATAGTGAGCAATCTTCTTGAACTATAATTTGAAGAGGAGGTTAACATATGAAATATCAAATTATTGGCAAAAACATCTCGATCACGGAGGGCATTTCTTCGTCGGTTCAAAAGAAGCTTGGACGCCTTGACAAGTTCTTTTCCCACAATGAGGAAGTCAATTGTCGCGTCGTCTGCAGCATTCATGGCGAAGACTCACGAGTTGAAGTCACGATTTTCTTATCCCAAGTTACTTTAAGAGCGGAAGTTGAAGAGACAGATTTATACAACGCCATTGACATGGCTGTTGAAAAATTAGTTGGACAGATTCATAAACTAAAAACGAGAATGGATCGCAGCAATGGCAAGTTATCCTTTGCTGAATCGATGGATATTAATCTCCATACTGAGGAAAAAAAGCCAGAGAAAGACACGATTGTCCGCGCTAAATCGTACTATCTCAATCCAATGGATATCGAAGAAGCCATCGCTCGTATGGAAGCTCTCGGTCACGATTTCTTTGTCTATTTAGATAAAGATGACGATCGTTTCTCCGTCGTTTATGTTCGACGTGATGGTGGTTACGGCGTTATTCAGGCTGAGAACCCTGTCAAATAAGTAAGCAATTTCGAGTTTTAAAAGGTGGAATCATTTCCACTTTTTATTTGTTTCCGATTTCTCTCTAAAGTTTTCGTGCGCTTTGCGCCTACTTGTGTGTATAATAATCACACTGGATATGGCGAAACTATTAGCGACTGATTTAGATGGAACTCTCTTCTATCCTGGCCAAATAAAAACATGTATTCCAAAGAAGAATATAAAGTTTTTGCAAAGATGGATCGATAGCGGAAATCGTTTAATTGTGGTCACTTCACGAAGTCACGAGTTTGTCGACAAACTAAAAGATGAAATCAAAAGGCCATTTGATGTTGTTGCTTGTTCTTCCGCTGAAATATACGCTGATGGTAATCTTCTCCGCGATGTGGCGATACCAAACAAGACTTTAGCGGAAATTTTAACGATTATTAATGATGACCTCAAGCCATTGTCATACATGATGACAACAAAAGGTTATCCATGTATCATTAATGCTAATCGTGAAGTAGGAAATTTCTTCTTATTCTTCTATCGAATTTGGAAGTTTTTCCAATTTAAACGAGAGGAACCATTTATCGTTTCAAATGAAAAATTCCTTGAGCAATTGAACAATGGGCGAGTTTACAAAATCATGATTTTCTTTGGATTAGGTCACAGCAAGAACAAATTTACCAAAGAACTCAACAAACAATTTAGAAGCAAATACTCAATGCTTGAATTTTCTTGGACAACCAAGGTAATTGAAATTACTCCCTATGGATGTAATAAAGGAATGGGTTTAAAATACTATACTGAAGCCATGGGCTTTAAAAAGGAAGATGTCTATGTCGTCGGTGATTCCGGAAATGACATATCCATGTTTACCGAATTTTATGAAAACAGCTATTGTATGCGGCATGCCTACACGAGTGTGAGGAAATATGCAAAGCACACTGTTTCTCGGGTCTATAAACTCGAGAAGATGTTATTGAAAGGAGACAACAATAATGAACAAAACTAGTCAATACATCTTCAATATCTATCACTACCTCTTACAATTAAGAGATACCCTAGAATATTGCATTAACCGCGAGCATGAAAAAGTTCTCTACGAACAAAGAAGCACCGTGCTTTTTAAAGGACTCGAAGAGAGCGCCCCATTAGGAAGCTTTCTAAAGAACAATCCAGAACAAGGCGACAAAATTAAAGAAAAACTCAAAGAATTTTTAGATGATATCTATAGTTCTAACAGTACTGTTTTAGTGGCGGAAGAGAGTGGAAAAATTCGTGTCGATCACACCCAACATATCAAAATCTTTGATTATGTGACGGGAATTAGCGAATCCATTCGCGATATCCTTTATGGATATTTGAATTTCGCAAAAACGAAAAATGAAAGCGAATCAATTATTACTGATTTAGTAGCTTTAGATGATCGCCTCTATCGCAGCATCTTAGCTATGCTTGTCTTAAGAGATTATGAAGCTTCATTTGCTGAATTCCAAAAAACGATGGCGGAATCAAAAGGTCAACCAACCCCTCAATCCAACTTCATCGTTCAAAATGAACTTATGAAACTTGCTGGATTTGCCAGATTCTCGCGCGCTCATATACACGCAACTGACAATGAAACACTCGATTTATTAGATGAAGTCAATGCTACTATCGAGATGTGTGAAGGACGTCGTGAACGTCGCGAAAACAAACCTTTCAAAGACATTTTTGAAGCAATTAATAAACGCTTAAATGAACATGTTGGAAAAGTTGAACCACTTTGGAAAGAAGCATTTAAAAAGGCTTTCCAAGAAATGGTTGATTTATCTCGCAAAGAAGCAGCAGTCAACGGTAAAGCTACCGAAGCATAATTAACAAAGGAGATTAATGTTCTTATGAAAAAGAAAAACCAATTAAAGATTTCAATTTTTGAATTAGTTGCCTACATTGTCACCATTGGTGTCGCCCTTTGGGGACTCACTTATATCATACTAGGCTTATTTGCTCGCTTTTTACCAGTTGGTAGTGATCTTGCTTTAGCGGATGCCACAATTGAGAAATTGTTTGGCCTTGGTTATTTCTACTGGGGGGCAATTATCTTATCCATCGCCGCGGTCACCTTATCTCTTGTATTAGTTTTATACGCGAAGAAAAATGATCGCCAAGCCGAAAAGGAGACACGTCGTGCCGCTCGCTTAGCTCAAATTAAAGATAATGGTAAAGATTTACCAATCGTTGATGCTGAAGTGCTTCCAAAGACTGAAAAAAAATAAACTCCAAAAGAGTAATTATCATTAAATAAGAAGAAGAGGTCTAAAGCCTCTTTTTTAATGTTCCCTTAATAAGATTTGCTCCCAAAGAAATAATCAGCATGACCAGAATTGCTAAAAAGGAATAGGCAAAGACTGGGACCATATTGCCAGGATTGTTTTCTTGGGCGTATCTAATCGCTACTCCAAGGCCATAACCAGTAAATCCAGAAAGAGCCTCCGCCATAATTTCTATTTTAATTGATAAAGCAAAAGAAGAAGCTACTCCTACAAGAACATACGGCATGGCGAGAGGCAGCTTTATTTGAAATGTACCTCTAAGAGTCGAACGGCAATCTAATTTCATAGCTTCAATGATATTGCTTTCGATATTTTTAATTCCATTGCTGGTCGCCTCATAAATAATTGGAAAGACAAGTAATATAACTGTCAATATCGGTAAATTGTTTGCTTTAACTAAAACGAGAAACAAGAAGACCACCGCGACAGTAGGAATGGCTTTTAAAACAGTCATAATTGGGGAGAAAAATTTCTGAAATGAAGGTGAATTTCCAGCGATAGTTCCAAAGAAAAGCCCAACGGCAAAAGCAATAAGAAAGCCGATAAATAATTTGAATAAAGAATACCCTAAGCTAAGGTAAAAATAGCTCTTACCTAAGATAGAAAATGAATAGCCAATGGTTCTGATTGGATCAGGAAAAATCGCTATGGGCTCATTAATTATAATGGAAACTAACCACCATAAAAGAAGAAAAGCGACGACGCCTAAACTGTAAAGAAAATATTTATTGGTAATAAATTTCTTCAAGTGTATTCTCCATTCCGAACAAGTTAATATATGCATCAACGGCGTCTTTATTTTCTAAAGCATTTAAATATCCTAATCCAAGTCCATTATCTTCCATAACTGCCTGAATAGTGGTGCTATCAACGCCAAAACGGGAGATGGCTAATTCGGAATCACTTAATAAATCAATCCCATTTTTGATTTTATCGGGATCATCAATCCCCTCTTCAATATCGCTTTTTAAAGTTGATAGTAGAGAGTTAACATCGTTTTTATCAGCAGAATTTTTAATAAAAATTGAAGCTTGCATAAGTGGTAATCCATCACTTTTTGTCGCATAGGCTTCTTGGACATCGACATAGATATAAGCGTCTGTGTTGTTTTGCAATGCTTTATAAAGAACTGGTTGAGCGATGAAAACATAATCAACAGCGCTTCCTGTTGCAACATTGCTTCCCGTTACAAGAGCGGAAGCTGCGTTAGCAACATTAGTGACATATTCAATTCCTGAATCCAATTCATTTCCATAAAGATAGTGGAATATTTTGCTTGGGACAGCACCAGCTGTTCCGAATAAGACAATAGTATCACCATCATTCATTTCTTCGTTAATATCATTTCCTGTGGCGGCGATGAAAAAGTTTCCAAGAGTAATGGTGGAGGCCAGTTTGTAAGGCGCGCCATTTTTAATCGCGCTGATTCCACTTGTTGTGTCGATAACAATTAGATCGTACTCAGAGTTTTCGATCATCTGAGCAACGATATTAGTGGGAGTTCCGTTAGTTTCGAAATTGACGTCAGTGGCATAGTTGTAAAAAGCAACAGCGGGGGCTCCATTTGGTGTCAATATTTTAAAAGGGAGAATATGACTAGCATTACCGCATCCGGTGAGAATCATGCTGGTCATTGCTAACAGGGCAATTTTGTTTTTCATATTAATTTCCTCGTTAGTTATTTTATCAAAATAGTATATAATAATGTGTGATTATGCTCACAGAAGATTTCAAGATAAAGACTTGCTTATTAGACTTGATTAAAGACTCAGAAAAGAAATTTTTCCGCTTTGAAAATTTCTCTCGTGGTCAAATTATATTTCACGAAAATGAAGAATGTCAGGAACTTGGTCTAATCATAAAAGGAGAGGTAGTTATCTCTTCTTATACCTACCATGGTGAAGAAATTGTTTATAACCTCTTAAAAGAAAATGATGTCTTTGGAAACAATCTCATATTCTCGAGTGACCCCCATTATCGAGGAAACATTATCGTTAATAAACCTTCAAAAGTTGCCTTTATTACACGCCAGTCTTTGCTAACTTTATTAAGACAAAATGAGTCATTTTTGACTTCGTATTTACAAGTCCAATCTGACTTCGGTAAACGCTTGAATGCAACAATCAAATTGCTCTCATTTTCTACCGCGGAAGAAAGGTTTCTTTATTACCTTTTTTTGAATAACAATCGCCTCAATTTCTCCAATGTCACTTCTTTAGCAAAAGAGGTCTTTTTGAAGAGAGAAACGCTTTCTCGCTTGCTGAGCAAACTAACTAAAGATAAAAAAATTACTCGTTATCGAAATTTAATTATTTATAATGAAAAAAGCCGCTAAAAAGCGACTATTTTCTTTAAAATTGCTCTATTATTTTGTTTTATATTTCTTCCGATAAGCTTTTAGCAATTTTTTCTTGTTTGCTAAAAGTGTGCAAGAAGAGCAATCTCCCGTTGGTTTATGTTTGATTTTTTTATAAAGCCAAGTGCCAAAAACACCACCCACAATTGCGATGCAAAAAATGATGACAAGCAACTCCAAAAATAGGTCCATATTATTTGGCCGTCCTTTGTTTATTGTCTCGATGTTTATTAACCAAATAAATGGCAAAAACTCCAATACCAAAAGCACCGAGGAATATGAAACTTGTCCACCACCAAGAACCAATTAAATAAATCATGCTCGAAACGATGTATGAAGTGGCTAGCCAGAAAACTAATGTGCCAACAAATTTATTCTTAGGTAATTCTGCCTTTGCAGTTACGACAGCCGCAAAACAAGGAATCGTTAACAAGTTAAAAGCGATGAAGGATATTAAAGCGGGAATCGTAATTCCAGTCCCTTGAATCATTGTGGCAACAGCCGCGATTCCGCCATCACCCCCAACGTCAATAATAGATCCAGCAACACAAGCACCTAAAACGCCAAAAGTAGAAATAACATTTTCTTTGGCGATTAATCCCGAAAACGCTGCGACAACAAAAACCCAACTAAAAGAACTAAGCTGAGATCCAAATCCTAACGGAGTAAATAGTGGAGTTACTAACTGACCTAATCCCGCGAGAATTGACTTATCGATATCGACATCTTCAAGGTATTGCCAACTGAAAGAAAAATGAGAGAAGAACCAAATGATAATGGTAAAGGCAAGAATAACAGTAAAAGCTTTTTTTAAAAAGTGTTTGGCTTTATCCCAAAGGTGAATCATTAGAGCTTTGAACTGGGGGAGATGATAAGCAGGAAGTTCCATGATGAAAGGAGGAACGGCCCCACGCATTATCGTAGCTCTCATCAAAAGAATTGAAACAATCGCCACACCCATTCCAAGCAGATACATACTAAAGGTAATGATATCGGCGTTTCCAATTCCAAATTGTTGAATAATACCACCTGCCACCGCGGTCAAAATTGGTAATTTCGCCCCACAAGAAAAGAAAGGTATAACCCGAATCGTCGCAATTTTTTCATTATCATTTGATAAGGTTCGAGTATTAATCATGGCTGGAATGGAACACCCAAAACCCATAATCATAGGCATCAAAGAACGCCCCGTTAATCCAAATCGACGGAAAAGGCGATCGAGAATAAACGCCACACGGGCCATGTATCCAGAATCCTCTAATATAGAAAAGAATAAGAAGAGTAAAAGTATTTGTGGAAGGAATGATAAAACAGCGAATACTCCACCTAGCATTCCATTGGTTATTAAGCCAGAAACCCATTGAGGAGATGTCGATAGCCAACCTTGAACAACATCAGTAAGCCAAGAAGTGGTGCTTCCTAACAAATTTGCGAACACAACTCCAATTGAATTTATTCCACTTGAAGTCCAAAACAAACCTTCAAAAAAGGTTCCTTCGAAACTAGGTGCGATGTTAGTGAATAATCCTCCTAAGAAGAATAGATTTTCACTGAAAGTCATATGAAAAATAAAAAATAAAAGTAGCAAGAAAATAGGAATACCGAGCCATTTATTCGTTAGGACCCGGTCAATCTTGTCAGATGTTGAGAATGTTTTTGCCATCTCATTATTATTCTTTTTTTTGGCCTTTGAAAAGTTGCTTGTAATATGCTTATATCTACTATCAGCGACAATTGCCTCCAAATCTGAGCCAAATGTTTCATCTTTAAAGTATTTTTTGAATTCATCGACAACGCCTAACAATTGGGGGTGATTTTTAATTTCAATTTCGTCATTTTCGACTAACTTAATTGCATGGAATAATGGATTATCAACTTTTAAACCCTTGAAGGAAAGCTCAATATCGTTGATCAAGTGACTGAGATTAGAGTTTAAAAGAACGCTTGTTGCTTCTCGCTTTTTAAGTGATTCTTCATAGGCACGGTCCATTAATTCATCAAGCCCTTCTTCTTTAGAAGCTGAAATGCAAACAACGGGAACACCCACCTCTTTTTCTAAAAGTAGTGGATCTATACTATCTCCACTTTTTCTAACGGCATCCATCATATTTAAAGCGATGATAACTGGGACATCAATCTCTAATAATTGGGTCGTCAAATAAAGATTTCTTTCTAAATTAGTGGAATCAACAACATTTATGACGCAATCTGGTTTTTCATCAATAATAAAATTACGTGAAATAACTTCCTCTGAAGTATATGGAGACAAGGAATAAATACCTGGTAAGTCAACAATAGAAATAGGTTCTTTACATTTCTTGTATTTACCTTCCTTTTTTTCGACAGTCACTCCTGGCCAGTTCCCTACATAAGCCGAAGATCCAGTGAGAGAATTGAAAAGAGTAGTTTTACCACAGTTTGGGTTTCCCGCTAAAGCGAATCTTTTCATATTTTCTTCACCCCCATTTCACAAACAATGAATTGGGCTTCTGTTTTTCTTAGTGTTAATTCATAACCACGTACATGTATTTCAAGAGGGTCTCCAAAAGGAGCTTTTTTTCTTAAATATATTTCGGCTCCTGGAGTGATTCCCATGTCAAAAAGGCGACGACGGATTTTGCCTTCGCCAAGGACATTAATTACGATTCCATATTCGCCGATTGCGAACTCATTTAGTTTTTTTTGCATATCCGTTCTCCTTATATACTTATTAGGTGGCAACCTTTAATACTGATTTGTCGTTTCTTTTATCTAGTTAGAGGGGACTAACTTTATATGTTATACAATGTTGATATGACATAAGTCAAGCATAAAGTTTGTTAGAACTAACCAAGCATGTTAAAATTACTCCGCATATGAAAAAGAAGCACAAATTTTTAGTTAAAGGGATGACCTGCAGCGCTTGCCAAGCTCATGTCGAACACTCGGTAAATAAAATTCATGGAGTAGATAATGTTGTTGTTAATTTAATCAGCAATACTTTGGAATACGAAAGTGATGTTGTGAGCGATAAAACAATCATGGATGCCGTCAAACGGGCCGGCTATCAAGCAGTGCCATTTCAAAAAATTGATTATCGAACTCAAGAGAAAAACAAAGGTAAATCTTTGATAATTTCTTTAGTCCTGTTAGTTTTCTTACTTTACGTTGCAATGGGCCCTATGATTAATCTACCACTTCCACCTTTCTTAAGTGATGCGCATGGTGGTATGTATCTCTCTATCGCTCAATTTATATTATTAATCCCCATCGTCATATTGAATTTTCGCTATTTCACAAGTGGCTTTAACAAATTATTCCGTTTAAAACCAAACATGGATTCTCTTGTCGCTCTTGGTTCAACCGCCTCAATTCTATATTCCATCTACTCTTCAGTAATGATTATTATTTCAACGACAAGAAATCAGCCTGAAATGGTCCATCATTTTCTCGAACAATTATATTTTGATGGTGCCGGCACAATTCTCACCCTTGTTTCATTAGGAAAATACATCGAATTTAAATCGAAACGTAAAACAAGCAACGCAATAAGCGATCTATTAAAGCTACAAGGCGACACCGCCATTATTGTTAAAGGCGAGAAAGAAATGATTATTGATATTAAAGATATTCAAGTGGGAGACACCATCAAATTGATGGCTGGATATAACGCTCCAGTCGATGGAATAATTAAACAAGGCCATGGTAGTTTTAATGAATCGTCGCTCACTGGAGAAAGTCTCCCTGTTTTTCATCAAGAAGGTGACAATATCTTGAGTGGTGTGACAAATCTAGATGGATTTATTTTATATGAGGCGACTTCTACATCCGCTAATTCAACTATTGCGAGAATTGTAGAAATGGTCAGCGAAGCCTCTTCTTCAAAGGCTCCAATTGCTAAAGTGGTTGATAAAGTGAGTTTAATCTTTGTCCCCATCGTTTTAGGATTATCATTAATCACCCTTGTTGTGTGGTGGATCTTCTCAAAAAGTTTTGAGCAAGCAATTAGCTTTGCTATCCCAGTTTTAGTAATATCTTGTCCTTGTGCTCTTGGCTTAGCGACTCCAATTGCGATTATGATATCTACCGGAATGGCGGCCAAAAATCACATTTTAATTCATAATGCGGAAGCTCTTGAAAATCTCAGCAAAATTAAAACCATTGTTATGGATAAAACCGGAACCTTGACCAAAGGAGATTTAATGGTTACTCAATTCGTGAGTTTTAATAATCGATTTGCCCCTTTGCTATATGGTATGGAAAAAGCTTCCTCCCACCCATTAGCTAAAGCAATCATTCGACATTCTGAAGAAGAACTAATCCCTATCGTTAAATTTGATGAAGTGATTACTGTTCCTGGAAAAGGATTAAAAGGTAAATACCAAAATCAAACACTTTATGCCGGTAATGCTGCATATATCAAAGAAGCAACAGGTCTAGACTTTAACTATGAGACTAGCCATTCTTCCTGTGTAATTCTCGCAAGCGAGAAAGAAATATTGGGATATGTTTTGATTAACGATTCTGTCAAAGATTCGAGCATTCAAGCGATTAAAGCCTTTCAAAAAGAAGGGATAAAAACCGTGATGTTGACAGGCGACAATAAAGAAAACGCCCACGAGATGAATAAGCTACTTCATATTGATGAGATAATTGCCGAAGTTTTACCCGATCAAAAAGCGGAAATCATCCGCTCTTATCAAAAAGACGGCATGACTTTAATGGTGGGGGATGGCATCAATGATGCTGTCGCTTTAGAAGTCGCTGATGTATCTATGGCAATTGGAGCGGGCAGTGATATCGCAATCAAATCTTCTGATCTGGTTTTGGTTAAAGATGATTTATTTGATGCCTATCGAGCCTATAAATTGAGTAAAAGAACAATGCGCAATATCAAAATGAATCTCTTCTGGGCCTTTTTCTATAATGTGGTTTCAATCCCAATAGCGATGGGTGCTTTATATCCAAGTTTCCAAATTTCCCTCGACCCTATGATTGCTGCGTTAGCCATGACTTTCAGCAGTGTCTTTGTCGTTTTGAGCGCTTCTACCCTCTTCATTGAGAAAAAAGCAAAGAAATCATAGGAGTACATTTTGTTAGTTCGTGATAAACTGAAAATAATGGAATAACTATTATGCACGATCCAATTCTTATATCAATAATTGCGATATCTTTGATTTTTGTATCAACCACTCTTGGAGCTGGATTGGTCTTCTTCTTTAAAAAAGACCTGACTCCCAAGATTCGTTCGATTATCTTAGGTTTTGCTGGAGGAATCATGATTTCCGTCGCATTCTTTGGACTCATTCTTCCCTCAATTTCAGAAAGCCATAAATATTATGCTGACTGGGCTTTTTTGCCACCTTTAGCTGGCTTTATCTTTGGTGGGTTACTATTATTTGCTTTAGATAAAATTATCCCTCACTTTCACAAGTTAACCAACACTGAAGAAGGTTTACCAAATCGAGCTATTAGCCAAAACATACGTTTCTTTCTCGCTGTTACTATTCATAACATTCCCGAAGGTCTATCGGTTGGTTTTGCTTGTGGCCTTGCTATCGCTTTAAGAGCCGATCCTGTATTAGCGGCTGCCGCTAGTGCTTCTGCCCTATCACTTGCTATAGGTATTTCTGTACAAAACATCCCCGAAGGTGCGGCAATATCTATTCCCATGTTTGGGGATGGAATGAAAAAGTGGAAAGCTTTTTTGTTCGGTGCTTTTTCCGGATTGGTGGAACCTATATTCGCTATTGCAGCTTTATTCTTGGCCCAACTAGTGGTGGTAACACCTTGGCTGTTGGCTTTAGCTGCCGGAGCCATGCTTTATGTCACTCTCGATGAAATCATGCCTGAAGCACGACAAAATGGTTATTCCCATTATTCGATGTGGTCATTCATGATTGGCTTTGTCCTCATGATGGCTATGGAAGTCGCGATTGTTTAAAAAGAGGTAAAATTTATGAACAAAATTATTTTAAAAGTCGAAGGAATGAGCTGTGGAATGTGCGAAGCACACATCAATGATGTAGTTAGAAAAACAAAAGGTGTTAAAAAAGTCAACGCCGATCGCACAAAAGGCGAAGTAATTGTTATTGCTCAAGATGACACCAACATCAAAGAAATTAAAGACGCTATTTCCCAACAAGGTTATCGTGTGATTTCCGAATATAAGGAGCCTTATAAAGAAAAAGGTTTCTTTGATTTTTTGCGCAAGAAATAAGCGTTTTGATTTCTGAAAAAGTGAATCTTAACTAACAACTACTTTTATTTGCTTTGTTAATTACATTGTAATAACAGAACGAGTATTAATATAATGTTATATAAATACCTGAGGAGAAAAAATGGCGTTTGAAAGAAGAGAAGGCAATATCGGGGGAAATATAACCAGATATGCAGACAGGCATTTAACTAAATGTCCTTATTGCAAAGCGGTTCATCCTCTTTGGTTGAGCGATGCAAAACCAATAAAAATTGAGGGAGAAAATGACTCAATATCTTTTCAATTCAAATGTCCTCGTTGTGGCGGAATCATCGAGTATGTTAGTGAAAGCGAAAGAGCCTTTGAAATAAATGACGAATTTAAGAGTATTAAGATGATTGATCCGGGTCGCGGAACTAATAACCTAAATCTCATCAATATTTCTTTATCCCCGGATCAAATATACGCTCTTATTAATAACTTTGGAGTGACAACAACAAGTCAACATGTTT
>JAQVAY010000098.1 GCA_028690575.1 Bacilli bacterium
CGGTCTTCGTATTCCGGGGGACCACCGTCGGGACACCGGTTTGTTTTTCTTCATCGGAAATGTAGCGTCCCTGCTCTTCGGTCAGAAGGGCTCTGCGGAGCTCTTCTACTCTGATCTGCTCGACCAAAGCGACCCGAGACTCTCCGGCGATCTCGATCGCCAGCTCATACAGCCGGCGTTCTCCGATCAGCTTCACGGCATTTGGACCGTTCACATACAGAAGACCAGACGCCAGCTGAGGTAGTTCATCCTTCAGCTTCAAAATATCGACCCTGACCTGCATCTTCACCGGAACATCCACTTCAAAATCCGGCGAAGTCATCCCGGAGGCATACAGATCAGCGGCGATCTTTGCAGATTCTCCGCCATAGTCCTTAGCAAGCTTCTCCAAAGCTGCCTCCGTTTTCTGCAGATGCCAGGCGCGGGCAAAGGGATCATCCGGCAATGGAAACGCTGTCTCCAGTGCAGCCCTGACCGAAGCCGAATCAACGGTAGTCATACTGATCCTCCATCTGTTCACCGATCCGTTCATCCAGCTTCTGCCGGACATCTCGGTACACAAAGAAGCTGACGTCATCTTCGGGCGTGTCGATCCGAAGCGTCGGCGATCCGCAGACCCGGCAGGGAACAAACAGTTTCTGCAGATCCTCCAGATCAGAGACCCAGACCTCCCTGGTCTCTGAAGAGAGGCAGACCGGACACGAGAATTTTATCCGGCGGAAGTACTCCGTTCCCCCGCCGTGAACTACTGTAGCTGCGCTCATGGGATCTCCTTGTAGCACGTTCGGTCAGCGATCCGGCGGATCGTCGATTCCGCAACGCCGAGTTCCCGGGCGATCTTTCGCCGGTACTCGCCCGAAGCACACCGCTCCCGGATCCTAACCACCTCTTCGGCGGTGAACTTCCGGGACGACTGTATCCGGTTCTGCTCGCCCGGAATCAGGCGGAGATTTTCCAGGCGGCAGTCGAGGATATCATGATTGATGTGGTCCACTTCGAGGTTGAGATCGGACGGGAGATGACGGAGATCACAGTGCCCGGCAAGGTAGATGATCCGGTGCTTAAAGAGAGCGACGGAGAATCCGTTATGGGTGATCGTGAGCCGTTCGTATCCGTCCCGGGACCGGAAAAATATCAGAGGCGTGCCGGTGATCCGGGTGTAGACCTCGCCGTTTTTTGTATCGATCCGCCAGTCGCCTGACTCGATTTTGAGCATCGCGACGTAATCGGCAAGCCGTACGCCCCGCCTTTTGGCAGGCCGGCCCGCGATCCGGGATCCGGGAGGGGTGCATGCGTCCGTCACGGTTCACCTTCCAGATAGCTTTCACAGCTGAAACTGTCGGGCGTGTAAGAATAGGCGTACTGGCTCTGCGGGTTTGTGCAGCGGCCAAGGCCCGGCCGGCGTTTGAAGTGCCAGTGGATGCAGGAGCTACAGAGAGGCAAGGGTATCGCCTCCGGGGGCCTCTTGAAATCCGGCGGATGTTTTTTCATCTAATACTGCTAATTGTGTACTGCCTGTTCCCTGATCCTGTTTCGACTCTGGTTTAGGGCAGGCATCTTTTTCTTTGGTCATGTTAGACTCCTTTGATGTTTGCAAAGTTTGGATGATTTTTCTTGAACTGTGCGATGACATCTGTGTAGATGTCCGGGTGTTTGCTGAATAGGTCGGCCGAGCGGTTCTGGATCGCGGTCTCGGCGCTTTGCCGGTCGCCAAAGAGGGAGAGGAACTGCCGTTCGTTTTGGATGTCACCGAAGAAGGTGTCGTAGATCAGGCCGGGGTCCGGCGTGTCAGCTTTTGTTTTCTTTGGTTCCTGGTCCGCAGATAGGCTGGTTTCCATGAAGCTGAGGATCATGCCTGAGCTTTCCCTGCCGAACTGCTCTTTGAACCGGTACATGACCGATGCTTTTGCTTCGGGTATGTAGACTTTGTAGTCAGGCATCTCATGAAATGCCTCCATGCAGATGGTTTCTGATGAGCCCGAGGATGACCCGTGATGTTGTGGGGCTTGGGTATCTGTGGGTGAACTGTTCGAACGTTTTTCTGTCGGCGTCGCCGATGAAGAGGGTAAATGTCTCGCCTATGGGTTTCACTTCCTTGATTTTTTGTGAGAGATGGAGGGGTGGTTCCCGCCCTGTCTTTCACATTACATTATTGGGTTTTTACCAATATTAGTGTTTGTTTTTTGCAATAATGAACCAAAATATTCACAAAATAGTGATAACTAGCGATTAAAAAACGAATGTTCGCGGAACGCGTGTGAGCGGGGATGAGGGGGAAAACATACGGGTTTTCGAATCCAACTGTCTCTTTTTGCAAGGTGACGGTTTTTCTTGTAATGATCACTCGATTGGACCGGCTGCCGGAGGGGCCCAGTTCCTCCGGGAGCGGTCGGTTTGTTTTGGCAGGTTTTCCTGAAAGGGGGGTGTTGAGTAAACGGAGGTGAGTCAGGGCTGCCAAATTACACATCAACGTGAGATGATATAAACCCCTAACCGCGCGGTGCGATAATGCCTCCGTTTTTGGCGAAAACACGGCGGTCAGTGAGAGAGGAGGGGGTTTTCTGATGCAAAAAAATGCGGGCGAAGATGATTTAGAT
>JAQVAY010000099.1 GCA_028690575.1 Bacilli bacterium
ATTCGCGGTGGGATTTCTCATGTGTCCACATTTCACCCGTACACAAATACAGAGTACATCCTATAATATCAGACAATATCGTCAAAATTGAAATAGAACATCCGCGGCGTAATCTCATCGGACCAGGATAAAAATATCTAAAATAGGACTTACGCGGTGTGATCTCAATCCAATTCGGGAAGGGTATTCCTGGGGGGTGGACACAAGAGATTATTTAACCGCAAATCTCCGCGAATTAACGCGAATCGCATTTTCCTTACGTTCGGGTGCTCTGCTTCGGCTGATGCGTGCAAATCGAAGATTTGCGTGCCGCCTCAAACAGGCTTTGCCTGTTTGGGCTTCGCCTGCGCAGGAATCGCACGCCGTCTGGAAAAATGCTGAAAAAAAGAGGGATTTAAAGGTAGATAAAACAATCTACTGCATCGCTGGTAAAGGAGAACATTGGTTCAAAGTACACTCTTGCATCAGAGCCAATTGGTATTGTTTTCACAATCCAACCAGAAGCTACGCCACCCTCTCTTATACTAATCATGGATAATTCCTTATAAGCTGACGGTAGAACGGCTAAATAAGCATAATCCGCTTCAACACCATTTGCATATAATTTCCATGTTGATGGATAGACCGAATATGTCTCCGTACCGAGATAAACAACCGTGATTTCATAGAGGATAAATTCATAGCCAGGGTCCGGTTCTTCATTAAACATGTTTCCTTCCGCTACGATCCTATTTGCTTCCGGTCCACGAATTACATTAGAGACTTTCCAAGCGATATGATCTCCAGATACGTATGATTCAATGATATCACCTACATGACCCGTTACTACTTTTGTTTGGGTTTGAGTTGGAACGGGAGTTGAACTCAAAGATGGAATAGACGACCCGCCTGTATTTTGTGTGTTATTTGAAATGCAACCTGCCGATGCAACTGCAAATAATAACACAACGGCAATAACAAATAGAATTTTTATTTTTTTTCCCATAATTGATTAAATGTGAAGTTACATTATATATCTTTTTTGTTGGATTTGGAACCATTTACCCATAATTCAAATACCTATAAGTATTGTCTGATTTTTGAATCAACAAGAACATTTTGCCCGGATAAGATCATTAATGAAAAGTAATCAGGGTGAATGTGAAAAAAATCACCTGTAAATGTTGAAAAATAAAATATAACTATGCGCGTCCGATATCTGGACATCATACTTCCTGAAGTTAATTCTTGGACATGAGTAATACATCGACATTGATATGAACGCCCTTGCCGGATCTATTTGCACACAAGGATTCAAGAAGATGACGATAATTATCTTAATATCTGTAGTTGTGCCAACTTTTGCATATCATAATTACCCATAATTTAAAATAATGTGCGCACCCATTTCACAATACTGAATACTGAGATCATATAATGGAAGATTTTGATTTATTTGAAGATAATTCGCCTGTTCTGAAATTGTGTGATGGATGCAAAAGATATTTTGACGTAGCAGATTTGAAGCAGTGTAGAGTCTGTGGGCAATATTACTGTCCAGAATGCAGGAAAACCCATGATTGCAGGTATACTCGAAAAGTATCTCCAAAACAACAATCAAATCAAGCCCCACCTGTAGGAACACCGCCATATTCCATCCCCAGAACGCCTAAAACATATAGCATGGGAAATCCAATCGATCAATCGATTCCACCACTGGAACCTGAATCCGCTCAAGTGATGTGCCAGGGTTGCGGCAGATATTTCCCGAAATCAGAAATGCGTTCCTGTCATACGTGCAAGCAGGTTCTTTGTCCGGACTGCAGAACGCACCACAAATGCCCGCAAAAGGTAAGAAATCTAAGACAACCAAAATCCAGACCTGTTCAAGGTAGCGGATATCATGAGCCAAATCTTGCACACGAAAGACCGAGAAGACCAACTGACAATAAGAAACTGATAATCTGCGGTACCTTTATTGGAGTCATAATTATCGCTATTATTATCCTGTCTGTCGTGATGTCCGGCGGTGGTTTGATTACGACCACAATTCAATCAGGAGATACCACGATTAAAGAAGCAAATAACATCGTGACTAAAACATTTACTATGCAAAGTGATGGCGGTAAGATTGTTATTACTACCAATGAGTTGCTAAAAACCGCAACTGTAAAATACACTTTGTACACAGACATGCAATACCAAGAATTATTTGATTTTTCTGGAACATTATGTGCATCTCTCTTCATAAATGCAGAGGATTGGGAAGAATTAGCAAAACAATTTGACCTTTCATCAGAAATGGACTCGTCAATAGAATGGAAGATTATCAAAGAATACAAATTTACCGAAGTAACCACAATCGGAACTGTTAATGGATCTCCTTACCAGAAGGTCTATACTGAGGAGGATTTTAGATAGGACATACGCGGTTGGTTTTTCTCAGGTTTCCACACCCAGCATACTCCTTCACGAATTTAATCCGCACCAACACCGCGTAACTCTTATTCTAAAAAAATAAAAAAAGAGGGTCGTCCCCCTTCACAGAATAAACGTCACATACACGATGCC
>JAQVAY010000100.1 GCA_028690575.1 Bacilli bacterium
GATTATTTAATAATTTAGATACATATTTGGCGGCGACCAACTCTATATAGGTCAATCCTCTATAGCAAAATAAACTCTCAAACAATCTAAACAACCATTTCTTATCTGGTGGAATACAATATCTCCATTCATCAATATCATATTGCTCATCGTCTTTGCAAACCTCTATTCTACCAAACCACCAATCAGAATATCTCTTATCAAAATGATTATACCATTCTCCAACAGGATATAATCTATGTGTTCTATCTAAACTTTTTTTCATAATCATCACCTTTCCATCTTCCCCACATTGCCCTTTTGTTTTATTTTTAAAAATTTCTCTATACGACATTTTAGTTTTTGGCATTCAATACATTCATCTTCCATATTATCTTTTGCCATATCATATAGATGTTCCATCTCATATTCACTAAATGATATTTTATTTTGTTCGCCAACCATAATTTAATATAAACATTCCTGATACTTTATTACAATACTTTTTCGACTTTGGTGTGCTAAATACTTTTCTTGCTTTACTATTATTATATATAAAATTAGACAACCAATTTCTAAAATCTTCTTGTTCTTTTTCTGTCCAAGTGTGTTTAAGATACCAATTATCTTCTTCAAAGTTAACATCTTTTGCCCCGACCCTTGAACACATCTCATCTAAAATTGTTTTTAATTCTTGATTCATATTTTGTATATTATAATTATAGTGGAGCGAGTCGGATTTGCACCGACATATTATACTTTAGAAGGATTGTAAGTATAATCAAATCTATTTCGCCCCATTATCCCCCACTATGTGGGGGACGGATACTCACTTTCAGCTTATTAGCTGAACAAAGCTGACGCTTCGTGAGCACATAACCTGCCTACAGGCTTAGCGGATATGTGGAACACCTATCGTCCTAACGGTCAACGGTTATTCCTTTGGCTGTCAATGGAAGCCACGCTACAGCAACCGACATTTAAGGCACAGTTTACAGCGTATAAACTGCTTCGGTTTTACAACCTATTGTCCACCAATTACATTATATCATTTAGTAACACACGTGTCAAGTCTTTTCAACTGGAACATTAACCTTTTGCCCAAAATAGAATGAAACTATCATCAATGCAATAGACATAAAGTCTTTGGCATCCACAATCTTCATGAAGGTTAAGACTATCAATGCTGATATAACTGCTAAAAGAACTATCTTTGTTGCACTATTCAATATCTCGTTCATATCTTTACTCGCTTACTTCTTCTGATTCTTCTTCGCTAAATACTTCTACTGGTTCTGGTGTTTCCACTTCTGAACCATCAGGAATTGTTCCTTCAGTAGCAACTTCTGGAGTTTCTACTTCTGTAGGTTCTCCTTGTGTTTCTTCATTAATCATATATTTTTTATTGCATTAAAAGCACAGCTGTATTAATGGTGCAAGAACTGAACCAATAAAGAGCTAATGCTAACTTATTATCATATAGTGCTGCGACCATTAGTATTACATAGAATACTAATAACACTATTATCAAACTCTTACTTATCATTTATTTTGTTTATTACTTCTCTTGTCTTTGGTCCGCATCTTCCAGCACCACCATCTTCTGGACTTGATATAATTTCCTTATCTAGTTGGAAATCTCTAACTGCTTTGACTGTAATTGAGCCATAGTATCCAGTGCTTTCAGTATTGATTGGAAAGTATCCTTGTGCTTTTAAGAAGTCCTGTAATCTAGTTACATCTGGGTCCCTCATTCCGAACTCTAAATCTTTTTCAAACTTCTGATTGGTGTCTGGTTCTATCTCATTGAACATCATTAACTCGTAATACCAACAAGCTGTCATTCTGCTCAACCACTCCTCGCCAACAAACCTTAATCCATTCTTTCCCTTTCCCTTGCCCCAGCTATCCTGTATTACTAAGTATTTTACACCATTGATTAATGTGTAGTCAACTATTGTGACGCAGTGATGGTATTGTCTCTTAGAGTTGGTGTTTATCTTTGGGAACTCTCTATCCCATTCGTCATAGTCCCATACAAATCCAACAATCAATGGATTGCCCTTGTCTAATACAGAAGCAATGGCATTGAAATCAAATGGGACTGATATATATGCCATTCCAGACAATAAGTCACCAACATAAATATCAAACATTGTTATATCGCTGTCGTCATTCATCTGCTCTTCTGTCATATTTTGAGATGGAACTAGGTATTCAAGGGTGCTTCCATTCTTTGAGCCTATATCCATCGCTTCTCTGAATTGCATTCCACCACCTTGATTGGTTCTTTCAACATAGATTGGCTTGGCACTTACTGGAACTTCTTTGCCATTCTTTCTTAACATTGCTTCTAATAATGTTGCTACGCTCTGAGCGACACAACTATATGAGCTAGATTGATTTCTAATTGTGTAGTGATTGTATTCTTTCTTTTCTTTCCATACTGGAACACCAACAGAAGCTATCTCTTCTAGTTTATAATCTCTAACATCTTCTGTGTCTTGTAATGCCCCACTAAATGGTATTTTCTTTTTATTGAATATCATATTTCTTTACCTCTAAA
>JAQVAY010000101.1 GCA_028690575.1 Bacilli bacterium
GTGGCGCTCTCGGGCGGCGTGGCCTACAACCGGGCGATACGGGAGACGATCCGGGAAGAGATTCTTGCTGCCGGGCTTGAGTTCATCATCAACCGGGACTACCCGCTCGGGGACGGCTGCATCAGCTTCGGGCAGGTGGTGTACGGGGGGAGCGTGGAGGAGTAGGGCGCTCCGCCGGGTGAGTGCCCGGGAAAACCTCTTTTTATCTTCAAACTGTGTCAGAAAGCGGTGCGTTCCCGGTCCGGTCACCTTTCCGGCAGGCAGCGCGCACAGGCGGGGAGTGGAGCCTGCCCGGTGGTTCGGCGGGGCTCCCCGGTACCTTCCTTTGAGAGAAAAATCATTTCGTGAGGGCGATTTCGGGGGAAGCGGATTTGTCACCTCGACAATAAAAGAGAAATGTTTTTCCCTGCCTGAAGATCAGTATCGTGCATAGTCAGATAGCCGATCCGGCGTCCTGAGAAACTGACTTATCCGAACGAGAAGCGTCCATCAACCATCCACCGATAATACCCGGCATTTACCCCGCCTCGCCATTGCCTGCTTTATCAATTCCACCTCTCGTACTTTCGGCAAGCAGGAGAACATTGACCGGGTTGGCATCGCGGATACGTGGTCGTGATGATGAAACGGACACTCTCTCTCGTGGTTCTTTTTGTACTGGTAACGATGGTGGCGCCGGCAGCGGCGGAACCGGTTGGAACCGATGTATCGTCAGCCGCTGTTTCCCTGTCTGAACAAAGTGATTCTGTAGATGCTCTAGCGGCTACACTACCTGACGTACGTACGAGTACAGTAACCAGCATCACCCCAAGTTCTGCCACTATATGGGGTTGGATTGCTAATCGCACATTCCGCATGTCCTCCGTCATGAATAGTATTTTTCGTACTCCTTCCCCAGCAATCGTAGAATCTTCTGCAACTCCTCATTCAGGTTCGCCACCCGTTTCACCCTCCTCCCCTCCACGACCACCACAAACTCCCGTACCCTCCGGAACCGGAAGAACACCCACTTCATCGTTGGTCGTTGCGTCTGCTTCTTCGTCTGGCTGGTCACCGTCTCGCCGGTTCGCTCCAATTCTCGTCGCAGCTGGAACTCCGTGAGTGCGTAAATGAACAGGCAGAGCACCATGACCATCGCCAGTGCCTGGATCCGGGATATCTTCTTCAAAAAGACCTCAGCAACCCGGAACGACTTATCCTTCAGGAACCGAAACCCCCGTTCCACTGCTCCCTGCCCTTTGTACTTGGCGAGCAGCTCATCAGCCGACAACCCCAGTTCATTCGTTGCCAGGACAAACCTTCCGAGGATCCGCCGTTCCTCGACAAGCACCTCTGGGTTGTACTCGATCTCCCCTGTGATCTTATACGACACCAGGACCGGTTCCCCGTTCTTCGGCCTCCCCCGTTTCTTCTCCTGCTTTCGGGTAACCGTGACGATGTCGAGTTCGCAGAACCGGTATCGGGGATGCCGTTCCAACCACGTTCTGGCTGCCCTGTGCGCGTCCGGGGCACAGGCAAACTCCTGGGCACAGATCTTCCGGAGCGATGTTCGCGCCCGGTCCAGATCCTTCGCCAGGTTCTTCTCGAACGTCTTCTCTTCCCGCTCATACATCGGAACTGACCGGTACAGAACCCATTTCTGCCGGATCCCGGCATACTCACTGCAGTGCTCCTGGTAGGTGTAGCGGTCATCGGTGCAGGGCAGGAACAGGTTCTCTGTCCGAACCAGATCCTGCTCTTCCTTGATTGTGGCCGGGACCCGGCTGATCCAGAACGTGTGCTGCCCCAGAGTCTGCAGGTTGGTTGCGGTGTAAAAGGCTGAATCCGCCACATGGTAGACCTTCTCATCGGATCTCAGGTTCTCTTTGAGGTGTTGGATGATGGTCAGAATCGTCTCTTTGTCTGATTCGTTGCCGGAGAACGTCTGGAGAAAGAGCGGGATCCCATACTGGTTTGAGGCCATGCCGAGGACAAACCGTTTGAGGTCCCACCGGCCATCCTTCGGATGGCCGTAGGTGATCGCGATCTCGCCCAGGTCGAGATCGGGCTCGTATGCCCCGGTGACGCTGAAGTTGGTGGTGTCGATGTGGATACACTGGGCACCGAAGTCGGTCGGAAGAAGGCAGGTTGCAACGATCTCGTTGAATAACTCGGTTGGACCGTAGGCCGCGATCGCGTCCAGAGTTCGGCCGAGCACATCGTCGTTGAGGTGATCCCGTGTAACGCCCTCGCCGAGGAGACGTTCGACGGCGACATCATCGAAAAAATCAGGAAACAGGTAGAGCCGGCGTTCGATGAACCCGAGACCGTTGAGGACCATGGCTTTGAGCACCTGAGAATGGCTGAGATAGTGATGGCGATTTTTGGGGAGAGCAGCGTCGATCACGCCGGCGATCTGCAGAGAATCGTAAGCCCCGGCGACAATGCCGAGATGACCGATGGAGTGGATCGAGGTGTCGTCGAAACCATCAACGAAGGGCATATTAATGGTTATTCGCTGAAAGTACAAGGATCTTGCGGT
>JAQVAY010000026.1 GCA_028690575.1 Bacilli bacterium
ACCTCTATAAAGAAATCGTTTCATTATCAACATCTCCTTTCTTGCTTTCTATTGCTTTGTTTTCCTCTATAAGAGGTTGAATAGTTTCAACAACCGGAACGACATTAATAGTTTTAAAAGCGGTGTAGGAGAACAAGAACAAAGTCACTAAGAATGGACCAGAAAGATAAATTGGGGAAAGAGTTTTCGAAAAGATTAAAGGTGTCATGTCAAAGTTGATAATACCATAGAAAAAGAAGCAGAATATGAAAGCGACAATCATCGCTTTATCTTTTATATTATCGTCACTATTGCGGTAGTAAATTAACATATGTCGTACACCAAGCACGAGAAACACAGCAAAGAAAAGGAAACCAAATATTCCTGAGGTCATTAAATTATCAAACAACCAGGAATTTGATACTGGAACATTATATGTTGGATAGAAACCAAATAAGTAAACAAAATCACCAGTGCTATTGGTGGTAAGCAAGGCATTGAGTATTTTGTTATAACTATCGGCAATACGATTAGCATTGAATAGTTGATTCAAAATATGATTTCCAGAAATGAAGTTTTGAAGAGTAGCAAAAATACCTGAGGCTCCTTCTTGAGCGTTGAGAAATAACACCACTAATCCAAGGAGGAAGAGTGAGCCAAAGACAATGGAGACAATCTTTAGAACTTTGCCTTTCCAATTCAGTTTCGAAAACAGCAATACGAGTAAAACAATCACAAAGACTAGGACATCCGAAACGAGAGTGGTTTTGGAAACTGTGGTCAACAAAGAGAACAATCCTAGAACGGAATAGCCTAAGTACAACATGAAAATAGTCTTGTTTTGTTTGAACTTTAAGAAGAACAAAGGAATAAACGCAGTTAAAAGTAAAGATGGGAATAGTGAGAAGTACTCAACAGAAACTTCGCTAATTGAAAAACCCAATAGGGCAAAAGCCATTTCAGAAATTGGAACATCGCTAATATCGCCATCATAATAAATGAATTTATTGCGATATATTAAGGTATAGAATGGGGTAAATTCCACCATCGTCGCTATTAAATTGATTAAGGTTAAAATCGCTAAAGCGGAATAAATGACAAGGAGAGCTTTGCTGATTGAGAATGATTTTAGGGATGCAACTAGATAGCCACAGGCAGCAAAACAAGTCATTCCAATAGGAATAAAGAAAGCGTTTCCGCCTAAGGAGAACATTGGATCTTTAGTAAAAACGCTCAGAGCGCTCAAAACGCCAAAGACAAATATTGGAAATAAAAAGAACCCAAAACTCGCTAAACCATCGGTTTTTATTTGACGGAATGTGACGAGAATAAGAAATACGAGTAAGACAAAAGTTAAAACACTAAAAAGAATATAGGATGATCCTAACGAAAATGCAATAAAGGCAAGGACCTCCAATGTAAAAAAGACCACAACATTCGCAAAAGCAGAAAAATCTATTTTTCTTTTGTTTGACTTATCTTTCGCTATTTCCATATGCCTTATTTTACCCATTTATGAATAATAAATAAAGAAAAACGAGTGACTGCCACTCGTTGATGATTTGATTGCTTATAAAAGTTTAATCTTCAGGTTCAAAGAAGATGTTATCGTCGTCTAAAAAAGAATTAGGAAACTCTTCGGCTTGATACATGGCTTCAACAATTTGCAACTCTTCGTTTTCTACAGCATTGTCATTATTTTTAGTCCTTGGTCCTAAGTACATAAAAAGTTTCCTCCTTTTTGCTTATCGCGATGATTATTTGTGTCTTTGTCTTTGACGCATTTAGAGTATCATATCGTCATGTTTACTACCAACATAAAGTTATGTGACTTTTTACACTGTCCAAATTATCAATTATTATATTTGCAAAATAAAATTTATATTGGTAAGAAGGGAAATAATTATTTATTAATAATTGTTATTTAGGTAAGATAGAACCATGGACGATTTAGAAAAAACAACTAAGCTCATTGCAGATAATCTTATTTACTATCGAAAAAAAGCTGGTCTCACTCAATTACAATTAGCCGAACATTTTAATTATTCTGATAAATCTGTTTCCAAATGGGAGCGAGGAGAGAGCGTTCCTGACACGATCGTCATGAAAGCTTTGGCGGACTTCTATGGTATAACCATCGATGATTTCTTTCAAATTCAAAAAGTGAATACATCACGTCAAATTACTGCTAAAAAAAGATTCTTCATTATTCTTTTATCGGTCGGATTAGTGTGGCTGGTTGCCGCTTTAACTTTCCTGTTTTTTTCGTTCTTCTTAAGGGATTTCGCTTATAATTGGCTCATTTTTATTTACGCACTAATACCAAGTTTTATTCTTTTGGTCGTTTGGACATCGATATACCATCTTCGCCTTGGTCTTCTTCTTTCCATTAGTGGATTGATATGGACCTCTGCTCTTTCAATTTTCCTATCTTTCGCGTTAATGTTTCCATTCCCAAATTCCTATTTAATTTTCATAATTGGAATACCCTTACAAGTATTGGCAATCTTGTGGTATCTACTTCGTAAAACAATTAAAGAAAATAAAAAAACATTGGTTAAGTAAGCTATTTCGCTTCAAAGTACCAATGTTTTTATTTAACTATTTTAAAGCCAGTCTAATTAAGCTTTTCCGCCATCATTAATATAGAGAATACCAAGAGTCTTTGGTCCGCAATGACTGGTAATTGTTGCTCCCGCGAGACTTTCATAGATTGTTTTGAAACCTCGTGCTTGTAAAGCCTTTTTAGCTTCTTCAACCATCTCAGGAGAAGCATTAGTATGAGTGACAAAGGCCACGGACAAATCTGGTGTGTCGAATTCGTCGAGAATATCTTTGCAATAATCGTGAATTACAACACTATTTCGGCCAAGATATTTTTTACCCGGAATCAATTTGCCGTCTTGCAGAACGATTTGTGGTTTGATTCTCAATAGATGAGCCCCAAGTCTTTGAAGAGCTGAACAACGTCCACCTTTATAAAGGTATTCAATCGTGTTAACGACGAAACTCGCTTGCACATGGGGAACACGAGCTTCAACTTTAGCAGCAATTTCTGGAGCAGATAATTTGCCTTCTTCGATTAGTTTTGCAGCATAGAGAACTAATAAACCAATGCCACTAGAAAGTGAAGCTGAATCAATAACATAAACATTTTTCATTTCGCCGGAAACTTTTTTAGCGTTGGAATATGAGGAAGAAATGTGCTTTCCTAAACAAATGTGAATTACAGCGTCATAATCTTTTAAGATATTGGTAAAACATTCACTATATAAGAATTCGTTAACCGCGCTCGTTCTGGGCAAAATATTGTGTTTCTCAACAAATTCAAAAATGTCTTGAGATGTAATTACTCCATCATAATCTGTTCTATCTCCAAGGGTGACTTCAAAGGGAATAATATTGATATGGTGTTTCTCGAGTATCTCTTTTGGCAAATCAGCGGTTGTCTCGGCAGAAATGGCGATTTTCATATGTGTTTCCTTTCATTTAAGGCTCATCATGTCATAGAACAAATTCGCCTTCGCAAGCCGAATTCAATCAAATGTAATGACTTCCGTATTTTATCATTGTTAGGAATAAAAACAACTAAATTTGGTTCATTGCAAAGAGAAAAAATAAAAATTTCATTTAGGGAATAAAAAAACATTTCTTAAAAGAAATGCGTTTTTAACTTTTGGTGGAACTGCGGGAGATCTGCCCTCCCGGTCCAACGACGACTCTTCAATAACATCTACAGTTTAGTTAATACGAATTTTTAACACGTCTTTGTGCATCAACCGACTAATACGTGCGAGATTTACTTAGTTTCATAATCGATTAACAAATCCACTATCAATTACTATCCTTTTGTTATGACACCTTACCCAAGCATGAAAGGCTAAAACCTTGGAAGGCGCTCTGTTCGACCTAAAGAGGCCGAAACCCTAATATCGGGAAGCTGTTAAGCTAAGCAGAGAGATTGAGAGCGAGGTGCTCTCATATAACTGTTGTCAGTTATTTTGTTTTGATGATAACGTCATCACTCGACTGCAGTTAAAGCCTAGCGCATCGCTGTCGAAACTATATCAGTCCCATAACGCTCAAGCGTAGTTATTTTAGCACATGAACACTTTTTCACAAGACAAACTTTCTAAAGCAACATTTATTGGCTTTTTTGTTTGGAAAAGGGGTAAGCAATATATTCTATTTGAAAAATAGGTGTTAATAACATAAAATAGACAAGCAAGCGAGGAAACGCTATGAAAACAAAAACAAAAGAAAATCTCATATATGGTTTCAAATCACTCTACAGTAATGATGCAGTAATGGAATCAGCCAAGAATACTCCTTGGTGGATTGCCGTCATCATCGCCGTTGTGGCTACCTTTATTCCGGTTATTCCTATCACTGTCGCGGCATCGAACCAATATGGTTCATCTTTCTTATCCAATTTAACAGAAAATATGGAGACATATTTAACCCAAGGCGGATTGGATTTAAAGGCCGCTAATAACGAATTTATCGTTACTAATGATAGATTGGCCTACGAAATTGATGGCGTCGATCAGGAACAAGCTGAGCTTATTCCGGCCTCAAAATTAGTTGAAGTTTACAGCTATGAAGCCACCCGCGAAGGAAAAACTCAAATTGATTTTAAATTTTTCTATACTACAGCAAGTAACTCAAGCAAGGATGAAATTAATATCTCCACCATCCTCAGTGATTATATCGAAAACGCTGATTTAAGTTACGCGGTGGGAACAACAACCCAAAAGAAAGATATCGCTGCTGAAGAACAAGAGTCTCAAACTTACTATTTCCCATCCTATATTCTCTTATCAAAGTATGGTATTCACGCTAAAATTATGCGCCCTGACAGCACCTTAGCTTATAGTGTTCCAACTGGTTTTGGCGATTGGAAAAATACTATAAACGGTACCAAACTCATTGAAAATTCCCTAGCGGTTTTCGATGAAAATGGAGTAGCGGTCACTCCTTCACTAAATAATCAAGAATATACCGAAGGTGTTTTGAATAATTGGAAGGTTTATTTTAATGAATCATACATTTCGACTCGCGACACAAATGTTACTTATTCGCTAATTATATACTATGGTATTTACCTATTAATGCTCCTATTCATGGGTTTAATGGTATTCCTATTAACTCGTGGGAAACGCAATATATTCAATTATTTGAAGTTTGGTATCTGTTTGAAGATGGCGGCGTGGTCTTCCATCACTCCGGCCGTTCTATCCCTTATCCTCGGATTTGTGTTACCGGCTTACGCAATCATGTACTTCATTGTCTTATTAGGCATACGCGTGATGTGGATGTCGATGAAACAATTAAGACCTCAATACTAAAAAATAAAGACCAATTAGGAATTCCTCAATTGGTCTTTTTTAATCCCCATAATCACTGCCACGAGATTTATCTTCAACGTAAATATGCAGTGGGTTGGTGATATCCGTAATTTCAAGATAGATTGCGCCTTCAGCCTCTGTGGGAGAAGATTCAAAGTCTCCAGTAAAAACAACTAATCGATTCTTTTTTACAATGATTTCCATCTGTTTCAAAATGAGAGGAAATTCGTTGGGGTATCGCTGTTTGAAACCTAATAATTGGGTGTAAAAAACAGGTTCGATATAGAAGAGGGACCCATCTTCATACGAAAAGAGAGTGGAAAAATGATTCTGTTTATCTTCCACGATTCTAATATGAGAAAATTCTGGATAGTTTATCATTTATGATAGACCTCATTTCGATTAATTTTAAAAGCGCGATATAATTGCTCAAGTAAGATGAGCCTTGTCATCTGGTGAAGAAATGTCATGTTTGATAAAGAAATTGAAAGATTCGCGCGATTCTTTAATTCGTTACTTAATCCATAAGAACCTCCGATGACAAAATTAACTGAGGCTCCACCATCTTGAAGAGATTTGGATAAAAGATTCGCGAATTCCGGACTAGAATATTGTTTTTGATTCAAATCAAGATTGATAATAAAATCATTATCTTTCAAATATTTGAGAAGCTTTTGGCCTTCCTTCTGTTTGGCTATTTCAATTTCGCTTGGAGAAGCTTTTTCACTGACTGCTTCATCCATTACTTCAATAATTTCTACGGTGGCGTAGGGCTTTAATCTTTTCAAATATTCAGCAATGCCATCTTGCAGGTATTTTTCCTTTATCTTTCCAATTGTCAGCAGGCGTATTTTCATACTTTTTGCCCTCCTAGAAGGCTGTGATTTTGATTTGCACATGAGACTTGATATTTATCAATATCGAGCCCAAAATGACGAAATATTGAAATATAGGCAGCTAAAGCTAATTCGGGTGTGTTGGCCTCTTCTGATAAATGGGCTAAGACAATTTCTTTGGTATCTGGACCAATAATCTCGCAGGTTGCAATTGCTGAATCTTCGTTGCATAGATGACCGTGGCTGGATAAGATGCGCGCTTTTAAATCATATGTTCTCTCAGTGTGAAGGAGCATTTGAATATCGTGATTAGATTCTATGATTAAATAGTTGGGATTCTTGACATATTCAAGGGATTCAGGACAAAAGACACCAGTGTCTGTGATGTACACTAATTTTTCATTACTGCTTTGTAGAACAAAGCCACATGGATTAACCGCATCATGACTCGTTTTGATTGCGGTGATGGTAATTTCGCCAACGACAAAAGATTCGTAAAGTTTAATGACATTGCTTAATGAAGTGGGCAAAGTTCCTTCCAAAGCATACATAATTTTAGGAGAGAGAAATTGAATTCCTTTAATATGATCGGTGTCGTTATGAGTAAAAATGGCCGCCGTTATATCTTTAGTATTTAAACCAACTTCTTCAAGTCCTTCATTCAAGCGAGATAAAGAGATCCCCATATCGATGAGGATGACTGTTTCGTGATGAACAACAAGGGTAGCATTACCCTTTGAACCGCTGGAAATAATATTAAAGTACATAAGTAAAAATTAGTCGATATCACTGCTGCTCAGCGTGCGCATTTGATTCTCCCATTCGGGAGTGGGGGCTTCAAAACGCCCAAAACTCTTAAAGAAAAATAATCCAGCAATACCAGTTTGACCATTTCGATTCTTAGCGATGTTGACTTCCACATAGGAAGCATTGCCAGGAATAGATTCATTCATCTGTTTTAATTGAGCGGTTTTGGCGGCTTCAAATTTCTCTGAAGAAGTCATGTCTTTCAGTTGTTTATTGGCGGTACGAGTGTTTTCTTTTTTATACTGACTATAATAGTCTTCACGATATAAAAGCATGACCACGTCAGCATCTTGTTCAATAGATCCAGAATCTCTTAAGTCAGATATCATTGGTCGCTTATTATCGCGCTTTTCGACTTCACGAGACAATTGAGAAACAGCAATAACGGGGATTTTTAAATCTTTCGCTAAAGCTTTTAAAGTAAGAGAAATTTTGCGAACTTCTTCTTGTCTAGAATCAGGGTTTCGGGATTTTTCGCCGGTTGTGACAAGGCCTAGATAGTCGACGATAATCATACCAAGGTTAGGATATTTTGCTTGTAATTGTCTAGATTTGGCAACGATATCCATCAAACGAATTCCTGATGAATCATCGATGAAAATAGGGACAGTTGAAACTTCGCGAATTGCATTAGAAAGTTCCGCTCGATCAACGGCGTTTAACACACCAGTGTTAATTTTATCTAAGGGGATACTGGCGGCTGAAGCAACGAGACGTTTAACGAGCAGTTCGCTCGACATTTCTAAAGAAAAGATGGCGACCGGAACATTAGCTCGAGTAGCGGCTTTATAGGCAAAGTTAAGAGCAAGAGCGGTCTTCCCAACGGATGGACGCGCAGCAATAATTGTCAGTTCACCTTTTTGGAAACCAGCGGTGTATTTATTGACATTGGGATAACCAGATGTCAAACCAGTTACTCCATCTTCGTAATTACCATGTTGGGCGTTAATATTCATCTGTACTGCTTTGGTAATCTCTTCCATATTTTTGAAGGTCGAGACTCTTCTCTTCTCGGTTGAATCTTTGAATTTTTGCTCACTGTTGGCAATGAAATCATTTATATTTTCAATTTCAGAATTGAGATAGCTGTGATCGATATCGCGAATTGTGGTCAACATATGACGAAGAACGGATTGATCTTTAACAATCGAAATATAGAAATCAAGACTGGAGATAGCCACCATCGCATCTGAACATTGTTGAAGGTATTCCACTCCACCAATTTCCTCGAGACATTTGAGATTAACTAATTCTTCAGTGACAGTCAAAACATCGACAGTGACTTTTCTTTCCGCTAAGGTTTTTAAAATGCGAAACAAAGTTTGATTTCTTGCCTCAGCAAAATCATCAGTCTCTAGCTCGCTAATTACTGTATAAAGGGCGTCGCGACTCAAAAAAGCCGAGCCAATACAGGCTTGTTCAGCCTGAGGGTTAGAAGGCAAAAAATTAGTTGTACTTTTTTGTGCTGCCATTTACTTTCCCTCCTCTATAACATGAACATTTACGATTCCAATGACACCTTTATAAAGTTCAATTGAAAGTTTAAAAAAACCAAGGGAGTTAATCGGGCTCTTATCGACAAATTTTCTTTTATCAATCGTCAAATGATGAACGCTTGCCAGTTCCTCTTCAACTTTTTTCAAAGAGACATTACCAAATAGTTTTCCATCTTTCCCACATTTCATAGGGATTTTGACAGTGATAGCTTCTAGTTGTTTAGCAATTTGCAAAGCAATTTCTTTCGCTTTGGCTTCGTTATCGAGGATGACTTGTTTTTGGTTATCGAGGACTTCAAGGCTCTTTTTTGTCACTTGAACAGCAAGTTTATTGGGGAGCAAAAAGTTAATGGCGTATCCGTCGCTTACCTCAACAGTTTGATCTTTTTTTCCAACTTTTTTGACATCTTTTAAAAGTATTACTTTCATTTCACTAATCCTCCTTGTTGCCTCTTGACTTCTTCGCGTCATTTGTCGCTTCCGTCAAAATTGTATCTAAGACATTGAGCAAAGCTGTTTTAACTTCGGTAATCGAAGAACTATCAAAAGCGACAGCAGCACTGCTAAAATGTCCCCCACCACCAAGTTTTTCGGCAATGATTTGAACATTAATTGTGCCATCACTTCGAGCGGATATTCTTATATCTCGATTGCCAGTTTTTCCAACGATAAAGGCGGCATGAATACCCTTAAAGGTTAAACACTCATTGGCGGCTTTGGCGAATGTGGCTTGGTCATAAACTTTATCTTCTCCAGCAGTAGCAATTACAACTCCATAAAATGGGTGGTCGAGATTATCGATAATATCGGTGACCGCTTTGTGCTCCTCAAAATCATCTTTCAAGAAATCATAAGCTAGGGAGTTATCTGCTCCGTATTCTTTTAGAATAGTGGCGGCTTCAAAGGTTCTCAGGCCAGTGCTCTTACTCTTGAAGTAGGAAGAATCGAGGAAAATACCAGAAAGCATAATCGTGGCATATATCGGATTGACTTCAATGCGTGGGTTGATTGAAGAGAAACGAATAAATTCAGCGACTAATTCACAGGTTGAAGAAGCGGCAGCATCAATGTGGTTAAAGACAGGGTTTTCAATATAATCTTCAGCGCGGCGATGATGGTCAATAACCACTACTTTAGAACATTTTTCGAGTAATTTAGGAGCCATAACCATCGAAGGAATATGGACGTCAAGCACGATTAACAACGTATCAGCAGAAATCTTATAGAGGGCTTCGTTCGTATTGATGATCAATTCATCTAGTTCGTTTTTACCAAAAGTAGTTGTGATAGTTGACCGAGCTTTTGTTTCAGTATTTTTTAAATCTGCGACAATAATCGATGGTTTTTCTAGTCGATCACAAATCGCTTTGATTCCAAGACAAGCACCAAGTGCATCCATGTCCATTTCGGTGTGACCCATGATAAGAACGTTAGAACAGTTCTTTATTAAACTAATAAGGGAATCAGCAAGAACTCTAACTTTGACACGATTACGTTTTTCTTGAGCTTCCGTTTTTCCACCATAGAATTCCATTTCACTTCCGAAGACGCTGACAACAACTTGGTCTCCACCACGAGACATCGCAATGTCCAAAGCCGCATTAGCTAATTCGTTTAATTTAATTACATCAGGAAAATCTCGAGCTAAACCAATTGAAAGAGTAAGAGGTATTTCTTCTTTAGAAGATACTTGTCGAACTTTATCGATAATTGAGAAATGATCTTCTTTCATTTTGGAAAAGCTATCGAAGTTACAGAGCATTGAATAGTTATCGTTTTTCACTCTTCTAAGCAAAATTCCATATTCCTTTGCATAGTTGAAAATAACGTTTTTCACTTTAGTAACAATATCATTAAAGTCATCCTCCCCACGGACAACATCATCGTAGTTATCAATAGCTAGGATGCCAACGACAGGGGCTTGTTCCTTAGAATATGCAAAAACTGATTCAAAATCAGTGATATCTTTAAAAATCCAAAGACCAGCTTCTTGGAGATATTTCGCTTCATAGTTGCGGGAGTTGATCACGATCTTTACTGTCGTGTCAGGATTATCATTTTCTTTCAAAGGAAGTAAATCGTTGTGCCATGAAAAAATATTGGAATCGATAATATCAATATGGCGATCTTTAAACAAATCATTGGTCCAGATGACGATATCTTTATCATTCGTGACCGCTAAACCAATCATCGCGAAGTTATACGCTTCTTGGACATCGCTTCCGATAACTTCGGCAGCATGTAAATCAGTTTTTTGACGCAGAGAAGAAATACGCAAAGAAAAAATCCACACAAATAGACTATCTATAAACACTAAAATTGTTGCAGAAAGAATAATAATAGTTGGGGTTACATAAGTAGCGGTTGAAAAGAAGTTATTGAAATAAAGAACACAAAATGCGGCAATAATTACCAATTGAATGATAATTAAAATGAACGACCAGATTTTAATATTTTTGATTGTTTTGCCCATAGAGTAACTCCTGTGCCTATATTATATATAATATTGTCATTTTAATTAAATACAATTTCGCAAAAGCGAATAATTGTATTTGGGAAAAATAAAAAAGACCATCTTAACAATGGTCTTTTTTGATACTTATTTATGCGTTAAACAAGGACTATTCTTCAACGTATGGAAGAAGAGCCATGAGACGAGCGTTCTTAATAGCTTTAGCTAACTCTCTCTGGTGTTTAGCACAAGTTCCAGTTGCTCGGCGTGGAGAAATTTTTCCATTTGGAGTAACCATTGTTTTTAGTAATTCCACATCTTTATAATCAATAAATTCGC
>JAQVAY010000027.1 GCA_028690575.1 Bacilli bacterium
GAGGACAGGGGACAGAGGTGTGTAAGGTTTGGGAAGGTTACGGTAGAGTGTGGATTTATGAGATCTCCACCGCGAATAATCGCGAATCCCGCCCTTCGGGCTCTCAGAATCGGATTTGCTTATCCTCACTTTCGCAAGCCTGCTATGCAGTCTTGCTCCTCCCTCATCGGGAACATTCGGGCAAATCCTATCGCCGCCCCGGCGGCTCCATTTTTTATATGTTTATATCTTTTTTTGCGTGAAGAAATGGAGAATGGAGTGGGGGGGGCGTATGCTGCCGTCAGACTTATGCTTATCAATACAAATATCATCATAACGCAGGATAAACGATGGATACTGTCAGCCCCACGAAAAGAAGTTGGAATATGAGCCGTATCAGGTCAAAAAGAACGAAACCTGAGCAGATCGTAGCCTCCTACCTTCGGGATTGCCATCTTGGTTATAGGAGATACTCATCCAATCTTCCCGGAAAACCGGACTTTGTTCTCACAAAATATCATGCAGTAATTTTTGTCAACGGATGCTTTTGGCACGGTCATGAAGGATGTAAACGGGCAACCATTCCAAAGACAAATACAGAATGGTGGATTGCAAAAATTCAACGGACGAAAGCACGAGATGAAAAAGAGTGTGAACTTTTACGGAGTCTTGGATGGCGTGTGTTCGTGATTTGGGAATGTGAACTAGGAAAAAATGCAGAATTCAGATTAAAAGAATTAATAAAAGATATTTTGATGGAAGATGTTTACTCAACTGGATTGGATGATGCATCATTCTGATTTGTAATTCTTAGGACGACTAAATCATACAACAATCTGGATGACTTTCGATCAACCCAATACCACTCATACACTGTCTTCAAAAGTATCTGATAGTGACTTAGCTCTGAAATTGGCTTTTCATTTGCCTGCCTCTTATCAATTGCAGCAACATTTTGAACTTTGAATTCTACTGATGTCGGAGTGCGGTGAATAATATCTGCAATTTTATTGTAAAGAGATGTTTTTGTTCCAGGGCACGGACCAGAATCAAGTATATCATATATCCATACCGCGAGATAACATTCATCAAATGACCATGAAGAACCGCTTTTCATTATTATATCCCCTCTCGTTACTACAGGTTGTCTAAAATCTCAACAATCTTTTTTGCAATTGCTTGACCCAAAATTGGAGGAACTGCGTTGCCTATTTGTTGATATTGAGCATCTTTCGTGCCGCAGAAAATATAACTATCTGGGAATGTTTGTAGTCTTGCTGCTTCACGAATACTAATTGCCCGGTCTATTGTTGGATGAATCCACATTGATTTTCGAACATTAAGTACGGTTCCCGACGGTTCATCGTATTTTAATCTTTGATAAATTGTATTTTGAGTTTTAGTAGTATCTGTATACGTATTTTCCTTCATCTCACGTGCAAGATCATGAAAATTTTGTCCTTCCTTCAGTGCTGAAAATCGAGCCAATGCTACGTCACGGCTTTTTGTAGCAACATGATTGTAAATAAGGGGGGAATCACACAATAATGATTGCAACGCCCCCTTTCTTCCTTTCATGCTTACGGCTGGTTTCGGGGAACTTGTAGCATCATAAGCCACGGGCACGTCTTCCAGATCCCCAATTGCATCTTTTACAGTTTTATAGTTTTCCGGAGTGAGTGTTCCCGCTGGAAGAGTGAAATCTAGATTATCTGCATCTTTAATCCCGATAATTACAAAACGTTGTCTTTTTTGCGGGGCGCCAAATTCTGCAGCATTCAATATACCGGATTTAATCTTGTAGTTATATTCAGGCGAAGAAAGGACTCCTTTGATATAATCACAAACAGAATATGATTTGACTCTCGCTTTGATACCCTTATCAGATATGATTTTAAAGTGGATTTTCTTCACAGATAATTCATCGACCATATAGAACATGCGTAGGATAGGAATCAAAACGTTAAGCTCGGGAATTAAGCTTGCAGAAACGGCATGTCTTTCAAATTTTTCAATCTCTGATGCTAACTGGATGTACCTTTGAGTAAGTATTATTGAACCATCGATGTTTTTCTTGGATGTCAACTCCGCACACACGTTTACTAGTTCTTTAGAATATTTGTTAAATGAACGTTTTAGTTTTTCTGGATTCTTACTATATCTATGCAAAATGTTGAGGATATTATAAGTTTTTCTTTCCAACATACACTCATTAAGAGACTTTTGATTCTGACATATTTCCAGAAGATAGGGAGAAAATAATTTTTCTGGCAATAAATCTACCTCTTTCATTTCAACAGGGATTGAATATTTATCAATGATTCTAGAAATATCGTCCTCATCAGTATAGTAAAATCTATGAACATCAGATTTTAACATACTGACATTTTCCATGACAAACGCCTTCGGTCGAAGTTCACAAATAGCACGAACATACTCTTTAACCAAGAGATTGTTCATATTTATCAGTTGATTGTGCTGCCTATTAGCATTGGAAAAACCCTGACACGGAGGACCCCCAATTACAACATCTATACTCTTATTTTTTTGAAGAATTTCCCTATAATCTACATCTCGCACATCAGAATATAAATCAATATCACCATGGTTTTTTCTGTATGTTTCCTGAGCATGAGGATTATTCTCAACAGCTGCTTTAACAGTGTACTTTCCCGTTTGCATAAAGCCAAGGCTAAGACCGCCTGCACCCGCGAATAAATCAACTACACTGTACATTTTTCACTTCCAAATATTTAGCAGCAACACATATTAGGCTGTTGCTACAACAAGCAATTTTTTCAGTTCATCCCCAAGATCCATATAAGAATCCTGAACTTCATTCCAACATCTTGATCTTTTACACCATTGAGTGACATTATCTACTGGTCTATCAGGACTAGTGATCACATCATACACGACTTTCGATAAATTGATGAGAATAATTTTGATTTCAATTGGAACTTCTTGCTTACTCCAAATCCACATCAAATTCAAATCATATCCTCGGAATTGGTCCTCGATAAGTACATGGAATAACGCAAGTGTATATGTCACAATATTTGCCCTATATCCTCGTTCATACCATGATTGATGTGTTACCATATCTTCAGTATACCTGAAAAGAATTTTCAAAGCAACTGATTCTTTGAAGTATTTATCATCATATACCTCAGGTGATGTTGCCCAGGTATCGGTAATTATCTTGGCAAAATCTTTGAAATTTGTTTGAGCTCCCTTGCTCACTGTATCAGGATGTTTTGCCCATGTGTTCCTAATTTTTGCAATATCAGTCTTATTAATTACCTGATGTTTTGGATTGACAATCTTAAACTTTTCTCGATCAGATTTTTTCATTCGAGCTTGATTCTGAAGATATTGACCTCTGACCCGTTCGTAATACCAATGTGTTTCATACTGAGTTCCACTAGCAGCGGGAGCATAAATCTTGCGGGAAATTTTTTCCATTGCAATATGAAAAGGATGAGTCGAGAAGAAATCGGCATCACTCACTTTATTCTGACTGTTTGCGGAATGAGATATGTTTCGAATTAGATCGTTTGCACGATCAGGATCGGGGTCGTTGAGAACGGTCAGTTTCATTGGGACGTAAATCTGATTCAACTTATCGGCACTTGATTTATCCACATGTCGAGTATTCGATAAAGAAGCAGTAGTTTGACCACCATTAATAATCTGAAAATCCCTTGTATAAGCAATATACTTTCCATTATCTCCAGATTTTATGACTAAATCGCGAGATGTGACGGAAATCCCATTATTATATGCAAAGAATCTATCCGGCTCATCTTGAATAGTACGCTTGATTTTTTTGTTTACGTCTGATGCTGTGGATAGAAACATTCGAACATTTTCTTCAAGTAAACGACTTCCATACTTGTCATAGATATTTGCCAGTACTACCCCTGGAATAATACATAGGTAACTTTTGTAATCTGCGTTATTCACACAACTTGCTTCAATACAAGGCAGACCGCCTGTAATCTCCTCAAAATCAATTTCAATATCTTCCTTTCCACTACTACTAAAACAAACCTTGTGAACACGATCCAGATCCCATATTTGAAATTCTACTGGAATCCCGGAAATCTCCTTTGGCGGCAATTCCTTAATTCTACCGCTCATTGGAGAGTTTGTTAAAAGAAACATTCTGATTTTACGAATATGCTCCCTCGTTTTTGGTCTTGATAAATAATCTGCCAAATCGGACACGGGAGTACTTTCTTCGACTTTGATAACTCGGTCTAAACAGTCTTCAACAAAATTCCTAGTTTTATCAAACAGGGTGATGGCTAGAGTTTTTGTTAATACTTCTGGAATCTCATTTTCCGTGTAATGGCAGGTTATGAGATTCATTGTATTATCAAGTTCATCATAATAGTAACCATCAACCCTTAATCCCCGTTGTTTTCTGCCGACACCAACAAAATATGTGGAAATATAGCCCGAAAGAACATCAGCATCCTGCAAATAATCCGTAATGATTTTTAGGAAGGCTGCCGTTGAGCCTTCTCCTTCTATGGCAGCTGTTGCTTTTGTCTCCTCCATTACGTTTTTGTAAAATTCCTCAACTTCCATCGTTTCCTTCCATAATCTTAAAATCTTCAATTGTTGCTAAATTAATACAGTACTTAGCCTGAGAAATCTGAGGGATTATCGAATCACGAGTAAGTTTTGGGAACTCTTTTCCAACGCAATATGACACAGTTTTGAATAACTTAAATTTTAATGAAGTATATCTCGGCTCATCATCATCATATCCAAATGGGTATAGCTGTGTCTCAAACGAGATGCGTGACATCATATCAGATTCCAATAACGTTCTAACATCATCCACAATTTGCTTCAGGGAAATACCGCTCAAATCCTCAGAAGTTGTTTTATCCATAAAATAAAGGCGAAGGATTCCTTCTGATTGACAATCAAGCTGTTCTAATGACGAAATCCAAACACTAGTCCCAGATACTTGCAAACTTTTTACTTCACACCATGTATGATCGTAGATAAAATCCCTATCTGCACCAGAAGGACCTGCCCAACTTTCTACTGCCTTTCGGCACCCAAATTTGTTAATCAACTCTTTGAGATAAAATAATTCGCCAATTAATCCCTTTATTCGAGATTCTCCCAACTTGGCCTGACGTTTATTTTTCATCAGATTATACCACATGAGATATCGCTCACCGATACACTGAATGCGATTATTGGACACAGTTTTTGTAGATTCAATGATGTCCCAACAGAGCTTCATAAAGACAACATTGTTCTCTATTTTTGTTAAGTGAAATGAAAGGACCCATGAATTGTTCCCTCTCTTATTAATTTCAACTGTGATCGATTCTGACGATGGCAAGTCAATGCCAATTTTTTCATTTGAGATGACAGATAATGTTTTTTGAAGTTTGAGATCATAGCCAATGTAAATATCTAGCGGATGCTGTGAATCCTGCAAAATATATGCCGAGCTCACTTTTTGGAGAGAATCCCAGTGTTTTGTTAAATCAGTATATGCTGTCATCTGAAAGATCTCCATCTTCATTTATCATGTCTATCAGCGCTTGATATTCTCTGATATTAACAACATAGGTAGCTGTTTTCGTGTCATCTTTATCACCAGGAAAGCCAAGGCCGATTGCCCACACAATTTTCCTATCATAACCCGGAGTGGAAACATCCGGCTTACATTCAATTGGATGGATCATCAAGAGTGGCTTTCTACCAGGTACCTGCAAATACGTCTGATCTGTATATGTTTTATTTTCGAATATTTTTTGTGCATCGTTAATCTGATCGTTTGTAAGGCCAATTTTAGCAGCTGTTCCAGAACTAACACGTCCTTTCGTACGACTGATCTTTATCATATCATCAACAATCAATATAGCTCGTCCTTCTGCTTTCCTATCGATAGTTCTCTCCCCAATAGGAACATGGATGATCGTTTCTCCCTCACCTTGGGGTATGGCAACATCCCATGTTTCATCAGACATTTCATCTTTAATATATTCCGCTAAAGCAAGTGACTGGAAAGCCATGTTCCATGGATGGGAATCAAAGCTCTTTACAAATTCTGAAACCTTGTTTTTGGACACATTTGTCCAAAGCAGAGCACCATGTGCTCGTTCACTCTCATCATAAACTCCTCCATACTCTCCAATATGAGTGATAAAATCACGACTGAGTCTTTCATTGCTGGCTAATTTCTCTAAATCAAATGGGAGTCTGGGAGTTTCCAGTAGCCTTCCAGATACAGAAATCGGACGAGTGAATATCGTCCCGGTCCGCATCTTATTCCTTGCAGTGACCAACAACAAAGTTTCTGGTTCCTGACGGACTTTCAATCCAAAGTCATCTGGTGTTTTACCTCGCTTTTTCATAATACTAATATCTTTAAGAAAATCTTTGATTGCAGATGTTACAGATCCATACGAATCTCGATTCTCTTCAGACATCCAAACTTTAAACAAATCATCATAATTCGGACGGTAGCCAAACCATCTGCCCATCTGGAGGAGCGTATCATACATTTGAGTATTTCTGTAAAAGAAACTCACGCATAATCCTTCAATGGTTAATCCACGAGACAAGCTATTTCCGCCAACAACAACGACCCGTAATCCATCTTTTTTATAGTCATTATAATTAAGAGATTTTGCTCCCGTATCCTTATTGACGGGTTGTACTCTAATGTCTGCAATTGCTGATGACAAATATGTTTTCTGCATCTTTTCCCATGAGCATTCAGCTAACTCTTCTAAATTGTAGTCATCCCATATGTCTTTCAACGCTTGAATTTCCGGTCTAAGTAATGCCTCCTCTGCACTAAGTTTGCTGTAACCCCTGATCTCCGCTCGAGTATCTTTGTACCACTTTTCGATAAGTGATGCAATTTGATTCTGAACTGCGGTAAATCTGCTTACATTGACCATCATTGATCGATGCGTTTTAGTATCACCGCGAATATCCCGAATTGCATTTACGAGGAGGAAATACCGAAGTGCTTTTAGAAGAGATGGCGGTAATTCAGACACATTATATCCACTTTTATGTTTCAGTGGAATATATTGCTCCATTTCATATGAAGAAACAGAAATAACGGAATCACCGTAATATTTCAAAGCCTCATCATATTCGTTCAAAAATTCGGGTTCACCAAATAATTTATTTGGACCAATGTAATTTGACGGGGGTGAAAGGGCATATATAAAGTCTCTAGGAAAGAGATCATCTCCAAGCATTTCAGAGTTAGTATCCGGATTAATAAAGATATTTGCAAAAGGTGTGGCAGTGATACCAAGGTATGATGTACGATTAAATTCCCCAAGAATTTTTCGAATTAAACCATTGATACGGGTTGGATCATTTTCATCAGAACCTGTGTGGATAGATGCATTATCCGCCTCGTCATCTATCATTAGTAAGGAGAAGTGGATTTTTCCAGTTGCTGGATTCGTATGCTTACTTTTTAGCCATTCTAGAAGATTACTCAACGTACTTGTGTTTTTCTTCACTACAAATAGTGAGGTGGAACCTTTCACCATTATGACATTATTATCCATCTTTTTCTTATTGAAATCCTGTTCTGTAGAAGTATAACATTGAATCGTTCTTTCTTTTTCACAATCAGATGGACGATATTTTCCGACCCCGATATTGCTGGTGACTGGTTGTATTTCCTGCCCCGTGTTCTTCTTGCGAAGAATGTATTTACTCTCTCTGCCGATGAATTCCAGGTCAAGGCGTTCTTGTGTTTGTATTCGTAAATTTTCAAGAATACCTGTCATTACAATAATTACATCATAACCTAAATCAGCAGCTTTGTTACAAATAGCGGTATAATTCGCAGTTTTTCCGGATTGGATATCTCCAATGACCAATCCCCTAACGTGCGGCCTATCATTTGATGTGGGATCTTCCAGAAGATCTAAGATATCACTGCTAACCTCATCCATCGCTTTGACTATTGGGTGATTCCAATTTTTCGCTTCTAAAAGATAGCGCTCATAACTTTTCCAATTGTAAAAGTTGATTGAATCCCATTTCTTCTGCAGCCAGTGGATATGTTTTTGTTTATTACCGATGAGGGCAATCCCTGGTTCCATTCTCACCATAAATGCTGCTTTTAATTTACGCAGAAGTATGGAATATTCTTCGTCGGATACTGGAAATGTTGGTGATAACATATCCCGAATTTGATCCGCTGTGTTTTGCAATTCATATTCTGTGGCTATTACCCGATCAGAATCATATTTTTTCCGAATTTCAGTTTGAATAATTGATTCTAAGAAATCCAAATTTTTTGATACAAAAGTTTCTTGGTTCATAATAATTCTCCATTCTCTTCAGCTACTTCAATCGCGGACATATATTTGCAGAATGGTTCTGCCGATCTTAGCAGTTCAAGTCTAACTTTTCTCGTCTCCCCTGAAGGAAATTCTAACAGAATCGATTTTAAATATTGAATTATTTCTTTTTCTGTGAACATAGTTTCATTCTCGACCCTGGCATCACACGTAATATCGTTGTGGAGAGCGTTTAATGGGAGATTTCCTTCAATTTGTTGAAACAATTTAACTAAGGAATCTGCTGAATTCGAAAAATTTTCTTTAAAATCTATAATTAAAGGATGATCCTGATTAATTGAATAAATTACTCCATCTCTTGTTTCGATTCGGTTCCAAAAATGAATGAATTTATCCGAGGTCTCTTTCTTCCCACGGTAAGTATATGTTCTTTTACTACCCCCCGTAATTTTATCTATGATGATTTTGAGATTCTTACGAACATCTTCCGGTGGAGAAGCTGTGGATTTTTTGACATCTAATGTCCACAACTCATCAAGCGAGTTGGGAATATCAACCATTACACGCGATAGTTTGGTTAGTTCACCTTTCCGCATGAGCCTAAACCAGGTTCCCCATACGAGAAGTCGTTTCCCTCGGTATACGTAAAATCCCTGATTTTTTCGAAGGCCTTCTGATCCTCCCAAAATATCCAGTTCTGCTTTCGAAAGTTTAGACGGGTGAGGCAAAGTATAGGCAGTTACTGTTATTTTTTCATCACCGATTTTAATCATTTCAGGATCCATAACAAGCGTACTTTTGTTTACACTAAAGGGATCGTTGGGTAATATTATCTCATTATTAACCGTGAGATTGATTTTTTTGAGTCCATCAGATCCTGAAAGAAAACGGTGATACACAAGGGAGAGATGTCTGCAGACCTCATCCATTTTTCGTCCCATTGACATTGCGGGATCATTTTCACCAATACAAAGTCGATCAAGTTCCTGCCAGATTACTAATGTGCCTTTATCATTCTTGATAAATTCTGAAAATCCTGGAAAATCAACCATTTCGCTTTCATCTAAAACCAAGAGAGACCAAGAACCAACCTTGATTACATGATCTAAGTCCCAACAACAGCCACAAACAACACCGCTTTGTTTTGTTAATACAGTGAGTTTTCTGCACTGTGACATAGATGCCATTTTCAAACCCAAACCAAAACGACCCAAATCTGTTCGATCTCTGAACTCATTTGGATCTTTACTCCCATACCGCATTGCGTTTTGTATTTCTTCAGGGGACATTCCATCTCCATTATCCAAAATAGAAATGAATGGACCAGTTTTATGATTGGGAAAATAATTGATTTGAATTTTGTTGGCATGAGCCGCAATACTATTATCTACTATATCCGAAATTGCAGCCTCAAGAGAATAGCCAATTGCTCTTGTAGCAGTCATTAATGTGGCTGCATCCGGAGGTAAATCTACCTCTCTCATATTTCACACAGCATTTTGATAACAGAAGAATAGTCTTCTTTAACAATATATAAGTCTATCTCTTTTTTGGTAAAATGGAAGAATTTAGTGAAGTTTTGTGGAAAAATCGTCTGGAATAGAAGCAAACGAGGAATATGGTAAGGAATATTTTTCTCCGGTAATCATTTCAATTACTGCTGCTAACTCTACAAAGCGAATTTGTTTTTTTACTTCAAGAACTCCATTTTTAGTGCTCTGAATCAAGACCTGCTTTTTAATTAATTTCTCTTTAAAATTCATTCCATTATGTGAGAGAGAGAGATTATCTGAAATGATAGTTGACTTATCAGCTAATATATACATGTCATGACGAAAATAAATCGCCGCCTCGGCATTCTTATATTCGACAAGCATAGCGTCTTCGTGTTTAAATATATTCAGTAGTGCATCTTCGCTTACATTGGAAATGTTGCTTTGTTCTTTGAGCATTCTTACAGGCTCAACAATTGGTGATTGATGTTTTTTTGAAGAGGAGGGAGAGATTGTTGTAGTTTTATTACTTTTTACGGTTGGATGTGCTATTCTATTATCTTTCACATCTTGAAGACGTTGTTCCATTACTGATACATCATGGGGGCTACATAAATCTCCTGTAACTATCTCTACAATTTCATGTAGATTGTCAAATGCAGGTTCAAATCCAATAAGAGTATACAGTGAATTATCCTTTGGATGAGGGACTATTTTCCCATCAGCAAGAAGAATTGTCCTTCGGTTTTGAATTTTTGGGGATAAAATAAGGTTAGTATTATTTATAGTTGAACCCTTAAGGAGATAGTAAAATTTACCGTTTTTCTTAACTTTTGCAAATGCATTGCCTGAGCTTATTAATAATATATCCTTATTTTGAGATAATTTGTATTGTGCTTTTACCGTATAATCTTCATTTTTATCAGTATTATTAGCTTTAAAATCCATATTATTTCCCTTTATTATAACAATAATAAATTTTTACATATACAAAGAAAGAGATAATTTCAATTGTTTCATAACAAGAAGAAATCCCAGGAAAACAAATGAACTTATAATTGTACTAAGCATCTCTAACCCTATAATAATTTTAAATTGATTCATAAATGCATAAACATGCCGCCCAAATTATTTTGGGAGGACCTATCTAGTCACCCCATTATTAGGTAAAATAGTTATCCATCATTCATATCTTTTTACCATCACGGGAGCCGCTGGGGCGGCGACAGGATTTGCCCGAACGTTCCCGATGAGGGAAGGCAATCCCTAAGGATTGCCTAGTGAGGAAAAGCAAATCCGATTCTGGGAGCCCAAAGGGCGGGATTCGCGCCTATTCGCGGTTTGTTATTCTTTTGTGTCCACACTCGACCTTGCCCTTCCCGAATTGGATCCTTCCCGGTTCAAGCGTCGATCGATGGTGTCCATGGATAACTCGCCAGAGATGGGTGCGGAGACAC
>JAQVAY010000028.1 GCA_028690575.1 Bacilli bacterium
TACTAACTTCTGATATTTCATCTACTATGTCCATGATTACTTAATCTCAGTTGTAGTATCACTTTTGAATTAAATCCAACCTCGACAATCGCAAAATTTTAAATAAGCACAAACATATTTTCACATTTTGTACAATTGGGAAGTCATTCAATAAAACATTTTTCCAACATTAACTATATTGTCAAACCCTTTAATTATCTTCTTCTCTGGACTTTTATATGAGTTTTTCTTACTTGTTTTAACGCCTAATCTAACTAAGGCTTCTGCAATTACAACTGATGATTTCACTCCGTCCAAAACGGGAACCTCAAGCTCTTTTTCTAGTGACTCTGCAAAATTTACAAATCCTGCGCAACCTAGGATAATGCATTCCGCTCCGTCCTTAGTTATTGCTTGTTTCCCCTGTTCGAACAAAGCTTTAAACCCTTCTTCTGGATTTTTTTCAAACTCTAGAACTTCTAATCCTGTACTTCTAATGGATTTACAAAAACTCTTTGCGCCATAGTTCGCAACTAGATCTTCGGTAATTTTTCGTGACCTGTCCAGAACTGACAGTATACTAAAGTAAGGCGCAATAATTTTAGCTACCGTTATGGCAGATTCAGCAATACCTAAGACGGGCTTCATCGTCACCTCTCTTGCAGCGTAGAGTCCGGGATCTCCAAAGCATGCAATGATGAAAGCATCAATTTCTTCTTCCCTGTCACCTTTTCTCACTTCTTCAATAATCCCTGGGATAGAAAGATATTCGTCCACATAGCATTCAATACTTTCAGGGCCTGTCATCGGACTAACCGCAATAATCTCGGTCTTAGCATCAGCCAGTGTCTCTGCAATGTTTTTAATCTTTTTCGTCATGCTTAACGTTATGTTGGGGTTTATAATCTTAATTTTCATACGAAGTCTCCTGTATCAAGTTGTTAAATTACCTTTTAGCTTAAATTCCGCTTCAACCTTGATGTTTACTTTAGATGAAATATTCATTCGTTATCACAGATTCCCTTCATCGCTGAACTCTTCCACTACCGTCTCCACCCAATAATTTTTCAACTTCTTCAACAGATACATAGTTAAAATCTCCTTCGATGGTATGTTTCAAACAGCTTGCAGCCACAGCAAACTCGATAGCTTCCGAGTCGCTCTTCGAGTTCAATATACTATAAAGCAAGGCAGCACCAAAACTGTCACCACCTCCCACTCTGTCAACAATATGAACTTTATATTCTTTTGAAAAATAATAATCAGTACCGTCATATAGCATAGCGGCCCAATAGTTATCATTTGCAGTAATAGATGTTCTCAAAGTAATCGCAACTTTTTTAAATTTGAATTGTTTTTGAAGTTCAGAAGCAACTCTCATATATCCTTCATGATTCAACTCACCTTTATCGATATCAGTACGAAATGCTTCAATTCCAAATACATCTTTAGCATCTTCTTCATTTGCAATACAAATATCCACATACTCACATAACCCTCTCATAACTTTATTTGCTTTTTCCCTACTCCAAAGGGTTTTCCTATAATTCAAGTCACAGGAAACTACTATTCCCTTCTTTTTCGCCTCTTTACATGCCTGCAGACATATTTCAGCTGCATTGTCAGATAGTGCAGGAGTAATACCTGTAAAATGGAACCAATTAGCTCTCCTAAAAATTTCACTCCAATCAAATTCGCTTGGTTCTGCTGTGGAAATCGCCGAATATTTTCTGTCATAAATGACTTTTGAAGGTCTTTGTGATGCACCTTTTTCGAGATAATATATACCTAATCTTTCCCCACCTCTAATAACTAAGCTTGTATCAACACCCCTTGCCCTTAAACTATCTAGCGCACTTTGCCCAATTTCGTGCTTGGGCAACTTGGTCACGAAAGCAACATCAACTCCAAAATTAGCAAGAGATATTGCAACATTTGCCTCACCACCGCCAAAAGTTGCACCAAAGGAGTCTGCTTGAATAAATCTGCAATACCCTTCCGGAGCCAATCTTAACATTATTTCACCGAACGTTATTATTCTATCTTTCATGAGCTCCTCCTAGTTTTTAACAAACCGAATTGCAAATCCAGTGATTTCGTCAGATAAATATATTTCTAGCATGTTTCCTTTTGCATCTTTTAAGGCTGTAGCATGGTTGAATTTTAGTTCATTTTGCTCCAAATGATAGACAGCTCTATCAACATTATGTGTACCTATAGTCAGAAATCCGTTTTTCGTTGGAGATGCTTTTTTTGTATTTTGTATTTGTTCGGTTAAAAACTTTAATGAACTTCTATGTTTGTCGTCAAAACCAAAAATATTTATTAAAAAATCAGCTGTTTTGCTTTTTGTTATGTCTGTTGAATTTATCCTTATATGTTTTATAGTAAACCCCAATATTTTTTTTATTGTATTATTGCAAATCTGCTCAATTTCATCAAATGCATTAGAATCAATAAGCGAAGGATTTGCCATGAAACTTCCCCCACAAGCACTAACACAGTCAAGTGCTAGATAATCGCATATATTTGATTCAGTAATTCCACCTGTCGGTATAAACATGAGATTTCCGTACGGCCCATTTAGTGCTTTAATCATATTTACGCCACCACCCTGCTCGGCAGGAAAGAATTTAACCATATCCAGGTCGTATTCAATTGCTTTCTCTATTTCTGACGAAGTAAAAACTCCCGGTATAATTGGGGCATTTTTTTCAATACAATATTTAACTATTTTTTCGTTAAAACCTGGAGAAACGATAAATTTAGCACCTGATTCCAAAGCTAGATCAACTTGTCTAATAGTCGTTACAGTCCCTGCACCAACGATCATATTTACATCCGAACTTGCTATATTTTTTATTGCGTTGGTAGCTTCAGATGTTCTAAATGTCACTTCGACACAGGGTATCCCACCTCGCTTCAATGCATTAGCAAGGAGAACTGCTTTACTTGCATCATTAATTTTAACAACCGGTACAACACCAATTTTTTTAATTTTTTCTTTGATTTCGTTCAAATCATACTCTCCTATTTTTCTTTATAAATAATTATATTTCTTATATATCGCTCGAATAAATGCACAAAAACATTTCCAAACAGAGCTATTTGATATCATCTAACCCATGATACGCTGCGCCGAAACTATTAGAATGCACAAATCGGCCTTGCCCGAACTCTCCAATAAATTTAGCCTTCTCAACAACAACCTTACCTCTTAGAAGAACTGTATCAACACGGCCATTTAGTTCTTTCCCTTCATATAAGTTATAATCCACTCCGTTTGGGTTATCCGCTAAACGAACCGTTCCCTTATATGATGGGTCTAAAATCATAATGTCCGCATCTGAACCAATATCAATATGTCCCTTCTGTGGATAGATGCCGTTAATCTTTGCAGGATTTGTCGAAATAATTTGAACAAACGTTTGTTTGGAAATTCGCCCTTTTGTAACTCCTTCCGTCCAAAGCATATTAATTCGATCGGCCGCTCCAGGCGCACCATTTGCTATATTTGTAAAATTGTCTAAACCGTATTGTTTGATATTCATCCCAATGCCACAATGATCAGACACTACTGCATTGAGCGTCCTTTCATTTAGTGCATCCCATAATGCATCTACTTCTTTAAGATCTCTCAATGCAGGTGAACATATATATTTGGCAGCTTCTCTAATATCTTTTTGTTCCAAATAACTTCTGTCTAAAGTCAAATATTGGGTACAGGTCTCACCCATAACCTTTTGCCCCCTACACTTGGCTTCTTTGATAGCATCGGCGGCTCCCTTGCAGGTGACATGGACAATATAGATAGGTGTATCTGCTATTTGTGCAAGATAAATTGCACGCCTTGTCGCTTCTGTTTCTACAAAAGCAGGTCTCGAAACTGCATGATATCTTGGATGTAAATCACCCATCTTAACACAATCTTGCTGAAGTGTGTGAATAATCTCTCCGTTTTCTGCATGAACGAAGACAGTTATACCATATTCCTTACTTTTTTGTAGAACTTTGTAAAGAGTTCCATCGTCTACATGAAGAGGTGAACCGTTATATGCCATGAAACATTTGATGCTAGTTACTCCGATTCGAGGCAATTCTTGAATTTCATCAAAGATGCTATCCATTACGTCGGTAATCATTGCATGGAGAGCGTAATCAACACATGAATCTTTAGCACGAACATTAATTCGATATTTTATGGAATCCAACAAACCTTTTCCTATATCCTGTGGGGCATAATCAACAATAGTTGTAGTACCTCCAACTACTACTGCATCAGTAGTTTCATAACCAGCAGTATCCTGATTACCCACATTACACAAAGCCGAAAAATGAGTATGTGGGTCAACACCTCCCGGCATAACATACTTACCGGAAGCATCGATAATTACATCGGCAAGCGCCTTACTTTCTGCTTCTATGCTAACAATCTTTTCACCATCGATCAGAACATCACCTTTGTGTTCATTATAGGCTGTTATCAATATTCCGTTTTTTATTAATGTCGTCATTTTTTTTACCTTTCGCATCTATTTTGAGAATTATTTCTTTTAAGACGTTTTTACCTTCCAAAATATCTTTTGGATCTGTATACTCTTGTGGATTATGGCTCATTCCATTTGCGCTTGGAACAAAAATCATTCCACATGGTGTAATTAACGCCATATTCATGGCATCATGGCCTGCTCCACTAAACATTTTTTTATAAGATACTCTTTTGCCCATACAAACAGATTCACTAAGATCCACAATCTCTTTATCCATCTCAGTCTCATGTTGTTCTAATATTTGTTCAAGCATAAGACCTCTTGATTTGTATTTTTTTCTAATGTATTCAATTGGTTGATATAGTGAACCGAGCGATTTTCCACGAAGTTCAAGGATGAAACTGCATTCACCCGGCACTACATTTGCGGCACCATTAGGCACCCAAATATTCCCAACCGTACATACCATATCTTCGTGAAAACAACGCACACAATCTGTAATATCAGAAATTATCTTACAGGCTTTCACAACTGCATCATCCCGCAGTTTCATAGGGGTAGTACCTGCATGATTTGCAGTTCCTTGTACCGTAGCACGAAATCGAATTATACCTACAATACCTTCCACAATGCCAATTGTTTTATTTTCGTTATCCAATACCCCGCCTTGTTCGATATGATATTCTAAATAGCAGATATAATCCTCTTTCCGCCTCTGTGCCTTCAGGATTGAATTATCATTCAATCCATACTGATACATTTTTTTATATTCCATCGGTTCTATTTTTTGTCCCGCAAAACACCTGCTACCAAATGTGCCACCAATTACATTACCCTCTTCTTCAGTGAATGCAATAACTTCGATAGTGTGCCGGTTTTTATAGCCGATTTTTTGAAATTCTCTGACACATTCAATTGCGGCAATTACACCCAAGGCCCCATCATAAATCCCTCCATTAGGTACAGTATCCAAGTGAGAACCAACGGCAATTCGCTTTTTAATTGTTCCGTCTAAGACACCTGACAAGTTGCCGACACTATCTAAAGAGATTTTCAATCCCACATCTTTCATAAGTTGTTCAATATATTTTCGCCCTTTTATATAATCTTTTGAATAAGCTAATCTGGTTGTGCCCATTCCGCTTTGAAAACCAATATGCCCTAAAGTTTTTAATTCTTCGATTATTTTAATCTCGTCCATATAAAATCTTCTTTCTCAACAAATTTTTTCAATATACTCTTGGATTCTTGAAACTCCTTCTTTTATGGTTTCCATAGAAGTAGCATAAGAAATTCTTACGTATCCTTCACCCATTTCACCAAAAGCAGTCCCTGGTACTACAACAACTTGTTTCTCTTCAAGCAAAGACATTGCAAATGCTTCTGAAGTCATTCCAGTATCTCGAATATTCACAAACAAATAAAAAGTACCCTTTGGAACATTGCATGATAATAGAGGTGTGCTATTAATGGCATTACAAAGATAATCACGACGCATTTTATACTGGGTAACCATATGCTTTAAATGATTCTGACTTCCTTCCAATGCCTCTAAGGCTGCATATTGACACGGCGTCGCGGCACAAGCAGCAGTATCTTCCTGAAATTTTGTTATATTACCGATAATTTCTGCTGGGCCAGCAGCAAAGCCGACACGCCATCCTGTCATGGCATATGTTTTTGAAAAACTATCAACAATGATAGTCCTTTCTTTCATTCCATCAAACTCTGCTATACTTTTATATTGATGGCCATCATAGGTAATATACTTATATACTTCGTCAGAAATCACAAACAAGTCATTACGAATAGCAATATCAGATATTGCTTGGAGCGTATTGTGACTTAAAATCCCCCCTGTCGGATTGGCTGGTGAATTAATAATAATTGCTTTCGTCTTAGTATTCACAGCATTTTGAAGCGCATTTAAATCTAAATCAAAATCTTGATGCTCAAGCGTTCTTACAAAAATCGGCTTACCGCCATTCAAGATTACTTGCTGCACGTAATTGGTCCAATAAGGTCCATTAATAATCACTTCATCGTTTTTATTCAATACTGTTTTCAAGGAAAGATATAATGCACCCATAGCCCCAGGTGTCACTACGATTGATGTTTCAGCCTCATAAAAAATGTTAGTCTGTTTTTCAAGGTTGTTTGATATGGCTCTGCGAAGCGATAAAATACCCGCATTTGCGGTGTATTTTGTTTGCCCTTCTTTTATCGCTTTGCACCCTGCTTCTACGACATTATCTGAAGCTGTGAAATCTGGCTCGCCTAAGGCAAAGTTAATAGGTGAATCAAATTCCAGCGCCTTATTGAACATTCTACGAATGGCAGAAGGTTTAATTTCATCGCAAACATTTGATAAATTCATTTTCAACCCCCAATTTCATTTTCCAAAGCACACCTAAGTCCTTCTAGATGCGCTATCATCAGCTGAGTTGCTTTTTCTAAATTTCTTTGTTTTAGTGCATCATAAATTTTTTCGTGCTCATTTGTGTATTCTCGTCCACACTCCATTTTTCTTGTCGCTAAGATTTCAAATTTTGCTTCTATTCTTTTCTGTTCATAAATCAACATAATCAAAATCGATTCTAAAAAACGATTTTTTGTTGATTTAGCTAATACAGCATGAAAGCTGAGAGCGGGATCCGTAAAATCTTCTTTTCTTTCAATGCATTTTTTATATTCCTCGTTTGTATGCTCTATCGCGTTAATTTCTTCGTCAGAGGCATATAAGATTGCTTCTCGAACAACCTCTATCTCTAATGCTTGCCGAACATAGTACAATTGAATCAGTTGGCTGTAATCTGCAATCTTCGTTGCTTCACGAATGTTATTATGCAACAACGTTGAAGTAACGATTTCCTCTTTTTCTGATAAAACTATTCTTCCTTTATCCGTTAGAATTCTTCCTTTGTTACTTGCGAGTTCAGCAGTACCTTTCGAATCCATTTCTTTCAAATATCGTCCAATGGATGCGGTGCTTAGTTTTGCTCCATAATTATTCAAAGTTGATTTTAGTTCCCAAGCACCAATAGGGCCATCATTATCGTTAATAATCTTCATAATCATGTATTCATACAATTCTAGCTTTGATTTGAAACATCCATTCTCCATTAAGTTGTCAAATTTATTTAAAATTAATCTATCCATCGTAGTAACCTCTTCCAGTATGTTTTATTACTCTAAATACAGAACTTATTCTTAGTTAAACTCAAAATACTTTGATGAGTCGACATTTTTTCGCTGTAGCACCAGTACCATGATAAAATCATTACAGATTCACAATCAAGTTAGCGCGTGGCTCACTTTCAAGTTGACGAACAGAGTGTAGTCTCAGATTTCATATTTCTCTGCTTTTAGTAGCGCTCTAATATTCTTTTTCGAACTACTCATTCCTTACACGTTTAGGAGATGTAACGCTTTTAACTTTCCAGCAACCAGTTGCCGCCATAAGGCTTGGCATAATTCAATTTGGAAATTAAAAGTCGAGGGTATCTCTTGTATATGATTTAGTATGTTTGGAAATACAAATTCACAGAATCTCTCCATTCCTCTGCATGTGATATTGTTTAAGCCTTTCTAGAACATCCGTTTTGGGATTAGCAAGCTTATAAAGACACAATCTTCATTTCTTGAACAGAAACTTCAATAAATAGTAGATGATTTGAATTTATACTAGTTATGCTCACTACTCATCATCTATGAGTAGCAGTATATCATTTATTATATACTGCTAAACTTAAAAGTCAATAAAACTATCTACATTGATGGATGATCATGTAGAATAAAGCGCACAAATTCATAGGAAAAGGAAAGCCATCAGTTTCCCCGAATAAGGTAGTTACAAAACAAACCTGAAAGGAGATTTAAACTGATGGCTCACCCCAATTGGGGGCGCGGACATTATTCTGGACTAATCATACAATCAATCCAAGACTGCATCTGTATTCCATGGGACTCATCCCGCCGAGCGATAGCTTGATTCGCTTCTCATTATACCATCTGAGATAAGCATCAAGTTCCTTGATGAAATCCCGGGTATTCACTCCCATCCATGACCTTCCATAGAGCAGTTCGTTCTTTAATCGTCCGAAGAAGCCTTCACAGGCTGGATTGTTCAGCAATGAATTGAACTACCACACTAGATCTCTCCACTCCTCATAAATCATAACCATTGCCAGCGTGTCCAGCTCGCAATACCGAAGCAAGGCCTTGGCGATTTCATCGCGTTCATAGGCGGAGAGTTCTTCAAACTGCAGTTTGCAGTAAGCGGTCATAGCTGCTCCGCCTTCCCGGATCTGGCCGTGTTCGTCCGAAAGCAAAGCGAAGTCCCGATCCGAGACATCCTGAAACATGTTGGGGATCAGCTTGTAGGGGTCGATCACCTTACCGTTTTCAAACTTGATCCAGGTCCAGTCCCGATAGTTCAAGCTAGGGATTCCTCCTTTGGCGCCGTAGATCGGCTTGGCATACTTTTCCTGTAGAAACCGGGAACTGTTCAGCATGGCCGGCAATACCTGCTTGATTGAGTTCGACCCTTCGGTGACCGGATCGTAATAGAACCGCTTGACAAGCTCCAGCATATCGATCATATTGCGAGGTCCTGCCCAAAGAATGTCACTGCTCCTTACTGATTTGCTAATGGCTCGGATAAAGGAGCACAGCTCTTTTCTGTCCCGGATGGGCTCTGCGTCTTCGCACAGCTGTCTATGGATCATGTTCAAGTATGTGTTTTCGTGAGCGGCATAGCGGAAAATACTCCCCTGATCGGATTCGAGCTCCGCTTTCAGGGCTCTTACAAAGTCATAATTGGGAAACTTTCCGGGCACAGCGTCCAGGTATTGGCCTTTGTGTTCTATGAAGCCGTCTTGATGCACCACATGGTGGGATAACTGAAATGCGATCCCTTCATAGGGGTGCCTCCCTCTATTAAAAGGAATCGCCACCATGCTTGTTTCGAAATCAATAAAATGGAGGGGATAGATCCAGCTATTCATGGCCTCTTTCAAGGAGGCTCTATCGATCCAGGGTTCAACATCCTTGCTGCCCGCTTTGTGGACCTGCAGCCACTGCCTTTCACTGGCGGAGAGGCCTGGTTTTCCATCGCTCTTCGGAGCGATATCTTCCGAAGTGACGGCAGACATCTTGATGCGGCCTTCGCTCATATGCAGATCTTTTTTTCGGAAGTTCCAGATATCCAGAACCGTCGGCTCTTCGAAATCCTCATCACCCCAGCCCAGGGATTCCTTCCAGCATTCACGAAACCCACACCTGAGCTTGCGGGCGATTTCTTCCTCGCTCGCCTTGAACTCGCAGCTGTGGCAAGCAGGAAAAGGCATCTTCTTGATTTTCTCGTCTTTCTCATAGGCTTCAGCCAAAAAGCGGATCCACGCCTCATACTCGTAGATCCGCCTATCCAGCTCTGTTTCTTCCCCATATATCATCTCGCAATGACCGTCCACGGACAGCTTTTTCAGAATAGGCATCGAAAGATCCTGTTCCGTCAAGGCTCCCGAAATGACCACATGTTTGCGGTCATTTGCGCTTCTTGTCACCTTGAATTTTTGATTCAAGCCGTCCGTCGGGCATACGGCATTCTTGTCCGCCAGCATCAGAAAGGCTGAAAACGTGTATTGGGGCAGAGCCTTTTCCGCCACATATTTCTGGAATGCAATGTCCTGAATATAGGGCTTCCATCCCGACACGATCGAACCTTTGTTCGTTAGGAAGGGATCGCCCGATCCGGAATCAAAGGATTTCGCCTTGACTTCGATCAACTGGATATGATTGCCGTTCTTAACAAGGATATCCACCCGGACCATTAGGTTCTCAAAGCAAATGGCCGCTTCGTACAGGATCACGTCCTTGCTTTTCATGAGCTCATCTGTCTGTCGCAACGCATCTACCGGGTCCAACGTGTCGACAAGCCGGCCACCGGGGAAATAATACTTCGCAAGCTCGCCCACCTGAAAGCCGCCGTCGGCCAGCGCTTCAAGGAACGGATCTTCAAGAGATTGGTTCGCATACTCCTTCTTGCCCGTATAATACAGCTTGGCCGGACACTCCGCCGCCAGCTTGTAGCGGGATTTTGTAAGATACCTTTGCCTGGTCATAGCATGTCCACCCAATTCATTTAGAGGTCCTGATTTTCAACCATTCAAAGCGCTTCTTTTCTTATTCGTCTCCAGATTCTGATATTGTATTACACAGTTTTAAAATTGCATCCACACATTGCCGCGTGATCACGTGATGCCGACCCTTGCCTGTACCGCGCACCTAATCATCTCTTCTTTCTCTCCGCTCTACGCTTCAAAAAAGGCTCTTCATCCCCCCGCTTATAGTTCCACAACAAATCTTTCCACGGGATTTCTTTGATGCCGTGTTTTTCGATTTCCTCAGGTGTCATCTCAAATGACCCCGGCACATCCCATTTGCTAGTGACTGCCCATTTATCGCCAAGT
>JAQVAY010000002.1 GCA_028690575.1 Bacilli bacterium
TTCAATTAAAAATTACCGCGATTAAAACCTATAACCCTACTTACAATATCGAAGTATAGGGAAATCACTGAATCATTAGAAAAGGCTCGTTTCTGAGCCTTTTAAAATATTTAAGATATACGTTAATTCTTGTTCCTCAAGCTATGCTAGTGGCTATAATTCATGGCCACAACTTGATGACTTATTTATTTCTCCTAGTACTTTGGAGGGTTCCACTGTTGTCCCTGACAATTTTGGAGATGACACAACAATTGCTGATAAGACTGCGTATTTGGAAGCTAAATATTTAGCCGATCAAGCAGCAATGTAGTTAGCAAATCGTTTGTATCCTTTAATTTAGATTTCGTTATAATTAACAAGACCCGTTTTAAATCGGGTCTTTTATTTATAAAGAATTATTCATTAGAATTGAAAGAACATCCTAATTATGCAATAATATACGCAGTTTTAAGAGGTAGTATCAATGTCAAAGATTATGACGATAAATTCTGGAAGTTCTTCGTTAAAGTTCAAGCTTTATGAAATGCCAGAAGAAAAAGTAATATGTTCTGGAAATTGTGAGAGAATTGGTTTAAAAGATGGCATTTTTACAATCAGATTTGATGGTAAAAAAGAACAAACATATCCTGTCTTTCCAAACCACGCTGTCGCGGCACGAACTGTTCTCGAAGCTTTATTAAGCAAAGGAATTATTAAAGATTTTTCCGACATCAAAGCGATGGGCCATCGTATCGTTCAAGGAGGGAAATATTTCTCCAAATCAGCATTATTTACTGAAGAAACTGAGAAGAGAATTGAATCTTTGATTCCATTAGCTCCTCTTCATAATCAAGCCCACTTAACTTGCTATCGAGCCTTTAAAGAAGTCTTACCAGACTGTCCAAATATCGCTGTTTTTGATACCGCTTTTCATCAGAGTATGGAAGCCCAAGATTATGTTTTCGCCATTCCACATGAAATCGCTGAAAAATATGATATTCGCCGCTACGGAGCGCACGGAACTAGTCACAAATATCTTTCTGAAGAAGGGTTAAAATATTTGCCAGGCGTTAAACACCCACGCATTATCTCTTGCCACATCGGAAGCGGAGCCTCAATAACCGCCATCAAAGATGGCAAATGTGTCGCCACTTCAATGGGTTTAACTCCTCTAGGTGGCATTATGATGTGCACCAGAACTGGCGATATGGATCCAAGTGTTTTTAATTTTGTCGCTTCTGTGACTGGTAGATCAGCCGAAGAAGTTTACCAAATGTTCAATAAGAAATCAGGTTTCCTTGGACTATGTGGCTATTCCGATTCTCGGGATGTTTTAGCTGGTGCAGACAAGGGTGATGAAAGATGCATTCTTGCTAACACATTATTCGTTCGTCGTATTGCTGATTTCATCGGCCAATATTTCGTCCGTTTAGGTGGATGTGACCTCATTATTTTCTCCGCTGGTATCGGTGAAAATGAACCAAGAACTCGCCGTGAAGTCATTGAGCAAATTCAGGATGCTTTATCAGTCAATATTGATAACCAATTCAATGATTCCATACACGGAAAAGAAGCCCTTATTTCGACCCCCAACAGCAAAATCAAAATCGCCGTAATCCCCACTGATGAAGAAGTGATGATTGCTCGCGATGCTTACCAAATGTGTATTAAGGAGACACAAGAATAAACATGAAACAAATTTTTAAAGTGTATGCGGAAAGTGAAAAGAAAAATATCACCCGCTTGCACTCCGCCATTAAGCGATATGATCGTATTGCCATCTTCCGCCACTGCAAACCAGACTATGATGCCTTAGGCTCCCAAATGGGTTTAGCCACTTGGATAAAGGATAATTTTCCAAATAAAGAAGTGAGAGTTTTAGGAGACAATCATGTCACCTTTACTCCCCGATTATTCCCCTATATGGATGAGTTAAATGAAGAGTGGTTTAAAAAACCATTCCTCGCTATCATCTTGGATACTGCCAACAGTTCTCGCATCGCTGATCCCCGTTGGAAAAAAGCTAAATTTAAAGTGAAAATGGACCACCATCCACTTGTCGAAGATTTTGGCAATGTCAGCATGGTCAACACTGTTGGAGCGGCTGCCTCAGAAAACATTGTCAACGCTCTTATTAATTTCAAGGGTAAATATGTGATGAGTAAAGAAGCAGCAGGGTATTTCTACGCTGCTATTGCCGGTGATTCTGGACGTTTCCAGTATGCTTCCACTTCCGCTCATACTTTTGCTATCGCTGGCTACTTGCTTGAATCAGGTTTGGAATTAAGCAAAATTTACCAAAAGATGTATCGCAAGCAACTCGATGATCTATATGTCACCGCTTATATTCTCAATCACTTCACGATTTCCGAAAAAGGTGTGGCTTATTATATTTTGGATGCCAAAATCCAAGATGAATTGAAGATCACCACCGAAAGAGGCAAAGAAAATGTCAATATTTTTGCCAATATCGAAGGAGTTAATGCTTGGTGCTCCATCACTGAAGATCCCAAAGATAATTGTTGGAGAATTTCAATTCGTTCCAAAGAAAAAGCCATCAATGGAGTAGCTGCCATGTTTGAAGGCGGTGGACACCCACAAGCTTCTGGAGCGAAAATTAATTCACTTGATGAACTACCAAAGTTTATCGCTGAGTTAAATAAATTATTCTAAATGTGAATTGTAAAAGGTAGCCATTAGGTTACCTTTTTTATTTAAAAAAGTCATAGTTATAGACTATACTATGTGTATGAGCAAATTCGCGCCCTTACATATTATTTCCTGCTACTCTTTCTTAAAGAGCGGCTTGACCGTCAAAAAGATTGCCCGCTCCATTGAAAAGCAGGGTTATTTTGGCGCCGGAATTGCTGATTTTGGAAGTATGTATGGGATTCCTGAATTTGTCCATGCGATGGAAGATATTAAAAAACCCTATTTGGTCGGCATTAATATCACCATAGATGAAACTAATCTTTGTTTGTATGTTCTCAACGAGGAGGGGTACCACCACCTCATCAACATCAACACTGCGATTCAAAAAAACGAATTAACTCTCGCCACTCTTTCTAAAAATTGCGGCGGATTAGCTTGTGTCATGGAAACAAACTATGGAACCTTTAAAGAACGTTTCTCGGCCTTAGAAAAAATTGATACAACCTTTACGAAGTGGCTCAACGAATATTCCAAACTCTTTGAGCCAAGTTTTTATCTCGGCATTGAGGTTGTTGACTTAGCCAGTAAGACAATGATGGAAAAAGTTCGCACATTCGCCAAAGAATACAATTATCAATGTTTAGCCTTTCCTCGTCTACGTTATGAAAAAAAGGACGATGCGATTGTTTTAAAAATTGTTTCCGCCATCGGGGAAGGAACTTTTATCAAAGAGAAAAAGGCTTTTGGTTATGAATATTTCATGGCTGAAGCTGATTATCATAAAATTTATTCGGAAAATGAGATAGGGGCGACAAACGATTTGATTAAGCAAAGCCAATTTGCTTTTATGCAAAAAAGAGGCGAAATGCTTCATTTTTCTTCTCGAAACTGCGATGAAGAATTAAAAGAGATGGCTTATGAGAAACTAAAAAAACTCAATTTAGATGCAAAGTCTGAATATGTTGAAAGACTTGATTATGAATTATCAACAATTAGTTCAATGGGATATTCCGATTATTTTCTTTTAGTTCAAGATTATGTGAACTGGGCAAAAAGAGAAGGAATTCTTGTCGGAGCCGGTCGAGGAAGTTCCGCGGGAAGTCTTGTTAGTTACCTTTTGAATATTACTGAAGTTGATCCAATCTTCTATCGTTTACAATTTGAAAGATTCCTCAATCCGGCTAGAAAAAGCATGCCGGATATCGATGTCGATTTTATGGATATCAAACGTGAAGATGTCATTCAATATATGCGTGACAAATACGGGCGTAATAAAGTCAGCACGATTGTCACTTTCCAAACTATTTTAGCCCGACAAGCTATTCGCGATATTGGAAGGGTTTATCAATATCCAGAAAGACACATTGTTTTACTAAGTAAGGCTATTAGCAATCCTCGTTATTCATTAGGCCAAGCTTATAAATACCTCCCAGAATTTCAAAAGACTATCGATAGTGACCCATACTTTAAAGAGTTTGTTTCTCTAGCCGGAAAAATTGAAGGTTTACCCCGTCAATCAGGGCAACACGCAGCGGGTATTATATTAAATAATACACCTATCGAAAATTCTATTCCTGTCTCTATTGATTTTAACGATAATTACATCTCACAATATGAAGCGGAATATCTTGAGGAGCAAGGATTCTTAAAAATGGATTTCCTTGGTATTCGTAATCTCACCACTGTTTCCGTATGCGTTGATTTAATCAACTCTCATTATCCTGACATCCATCTTGATAAGATGAAACTTCCCTATGATAGTCCGGAAATATTTGATCTTATCAGTTCCGGTCACACAATTGGTTTATTCCAAATTGAAACTGCCGTGATGCGAAGAGGAATTCAAACCTTAAGGCCGAATTCTTTTGAGGATGTCGTCGCCCTGATTGCCCTTAATCGTCCTGGCCCAATGCCCTATGTTAGAAACTACGCCCTCCGACGCGATGGCAAAGAAAAAATTGTTTATCTTTCGGAAGACTTGAAAGATATCTTAGCTCCTACTTATGGAATAATTGTCTATCAAGAGCAAATCAACCAAATCGCTTCAGTTATGGCGGGTTTGTCGCCTGCTGAGGCTGATTCATTTCGTCGAGCAGTCAGCAAAAAAGATAAAGCTATTCTTCTTTCCTTAGGGAAACAATTTATTGAGGGTTCGATTAAAACCGGTCATAGCGAGGCGGTTAGTAAAGAAGTCTTTAATGACATCTTGAAATTCGCTGATTATGGCTTTAATCGTTCACATTCTGTTGTTTACGCAGTTTTAGCTTGTCGCATGGCTTGGCTCAAAGCCCACTATCCATTAGAATTCTATGTTGCTTTACTGGAAACTAGCCTTTCCGCTAACGATAGTAAGTTCATCGATAATATTGCCGAAATGAGGGCGATGGGGATTAAAATACTGACGCCTGATATTAATGAATCACAAATGGCTTTTTCCATTAATAACAAGAGTCTTCTTTTTCCTTTGACATCCATCAGCGGAATTAACGATTTAATGGCGGAAACCATCATTCAAGAACGCAAAAATGGTCCTTATAAAGATATCTTCGACTTTGTCACTCGCCTCTATCAAAACAAAATAAGTGAGTCCCAAGTCTTAAAATTAATTAACGCTGGAGCATTCGATAAATTGCATAATTCAAGAGCCAGTTTAAGAAATACAATCAAAGCTGCCTTGCAGTACGCTCAACTCATCAGTGATGATAATGGCCAACTTAATTTGGGCATCGCCGCTATTGCCCCTCCAGACATTATGGTAGAGCAAGATGATCCTCTCGAAAACCTCGATCTAGAATACGACACGATCGGAGTTATGCTTAGCAGCAACGTTTTAGATTACAAAAAAGATTTATTGAAGGCAAAGAATGTCGTTCCCATCAATGAATTGGTTGAGCATAACGAAGTTAATATTGCCGGTATTGTGAAAGTCAAAAAAGTCATTAAGACCAAAAAAGGTTCATCGATGGCTTTCGTGAAGATTTTTGATCAAACTGGCGATATCGAAATGACGGTTTTCCCCAACTTATTTGCTGAGGTGGCCTCCTTGCTTGAAAAAAATAATATCATCCTTGTCAAAGGCCGATATGAAGTAAAAAACGATGAATCAAGCTTTATCGCTGAGACAATTGAGAATTTGGAGAATTAATATGAAAAAAATTACGATTATAGATGGCAACTCATTGCTGTTTCGCGCTTATTACGCCACCGCCTACCCGGGTGTTGAAGTAATGAGAAGCCAAGATGGCACACCAACAAACGCTATTTTTGCTTTTTCCAATATGCTCAACAAGATAATTTCCACTATCAAAGAGGGCGAAGCTATTTTCGTGGCTTTTGATACAGGCAAACCAACTTTTAGACACGAGAGTTGCGATTTTTATAAAACCAATCGCAAACCAGCTCCTGATGATTTAGTCAAGCAGTTCCCAATCGTTAGAGAATTCTTAGATTCAATTGGAATTTTTCAATTCGAAGAAGATGGTTTTGAAGGAGATGACATTGCCGGAAGCGTGGCTAAAGAAGCCGAGCGACTTGGTTATGAAGTTCACCTCTATACTTCTGACCGGGACTTTATTCAATTAGTGAGTGATAACACCACCGTTCATATACTGAAGAAAGGCCTTTCTGATGTCCTTTTAATGACCCCTCAACTTGTTGAAGAAACCTATGGATTTAAGCCTCATCAAATTGTGGACTATAAAGGTTTGCGAGGCGATGCTAGTGACAACCTACCTGGTATCAAGGGGATTGGTGAAAAAAAAGCCATTAAATTAATACAAGAGTATGGAAGTTTTGATGAAATACTAAAAAACGCTCCTTTAATGAAAGGCAAGATTGGCGAACAGATTATTGCCGATCAAGAGATGGGTAAAATATCTCTTGAAATGGCTCTCATCAAAACAGATGTTGCTCTTCCTTTTTCCATATCTGAGCTCATTTATGAAGGCTATGATTTCCAAACACTCAATAGTTTTTGTCAGAAATATGGCTTTAAACAATTGATAAATAAAATCCCTCAAAAATGGAAAAAAGACACAAATACTGGGGTGGACATTGAAGTTCAAAAAGTAACTTCTCTGGCTTCTTTCGATATTCCTGATTCAATAGGAATTGCACTCGATTACGATGGCGATGATTACACAAAATGCGATATTTTTGGAGTAGGCTTTGATTTTGGATGTTACCACTTATACATGGAAATAAATGATTTAAAAGATGATGAAACAGCAAAGCGTATTCTTTTCGATAAATCTATTAAAAAATATTGCTATGACTTTAAGGCTATTCGTGTTGCTTTATCTCGATTTGATATTAAAATAAGAGGCTTGGTTTTTGATTTATTAATTGCATCTTATTTACTAGATAGTTCTTTAAAAAACAACCCCGAAATAGTCGTTAACTTATTTGGTGTCGACCTAGGGGAGAACGAAGAAGAAGTAACTTTGTTAAGCACTGGAAATCCAAAAAAGACGGTAAAAATTGCACATTTATCGCGAGTTTTGTTTTCAAAAGTTGCTCAAGAACTTAAGAAAATTTCGGCTTTTGAACTATATAACAATTTAGAGATTCCTCTTGTTGATACTCTGGCTGATATGGAAATCGAAGGCTTTCCCTTAGATGCTAAAGTATTGGATTCTTTTGGTGATATCTATAAGGAAAAAGCCGATGAGTTATCGAAAGAGATATTTCAAATTGCGGGTGAAGAATTTAATCTATCTTCTCCAAAGCAAATCGGAGATATTCTCTATAATAAAATGGGGCTGAAGGCGAACCGCAAAATGTCAACTTCCTTTGAAGCCTTGAAGGAATTATCCAAGGAGCATCCTATTGTTGACAAGATTCTCGAATACCGCAAATATTTCAAATTGATATCAACTTATATCGATGGCTTGAAAAAGCACATTCATGAGGACGGAAAGATTCACGCCAAATTCAATCAAGCTCTCACTGCTACTGGTCGTTTATCAAGTTCCGATCCAAATTTACAAAATATTTCCATTCGAGATGAGGAAGGAAAACTAATCCGCAAGGCTTTCTACTTTCAAGATAGCAATTATGAATTGTTGTCTTTCGACTACTCTCAAATTGAGTTGCGGGTCTTAGCATCTCTTTCTCATTGCGTTGCCTTAAAAGAAATATTCGCTCATGGTGAAGACATTCACTCGGCAACCGCAAAGAAGATATTTAACCTAGCTGGGGAGCCAACCTCTCTTCAAAGAAGAAGAGCCAAGACAGTCAATTTTGGTATTGTTTATGGCATTTCCGATTGGGGATTAGCAGAGCAACTAGAAATCCCTGTTCAGGAAGCTAAAAGTATCATTTCCAACTTCTATCAATCTTTTCCGGAAATTGGTACATTCTTTAATACTGTCATCTCCCAAGCCTTAAAAGATGGATATGTCTCGACACTACTTGGTAGAAGAAGATACTTAAGAGAACTCAAGGATGGCAACTATCAAACAAGAGAGTTCGCCAAAAGAGCGGCCATGAATGCTCCGATTCAAGGAACAGCGGCGGATTTAATCAAATGTGCGATGATTCGTGTTGATAAAGCCCTTGAAGAGGGACAATACCAAACCAAAATGGTTTTGCAGATTCACGATGAATTGCTTTTTAAAGTTCCCAAGAATGAAAAGGATGTTGTTTATCCTCTCATTAAAAACATCATGGAAAACGCTATGAAGCTGGATGTCCCTCTCGAAGTAGATGGGGGATTTGGCGAAGATTGGTATAGCACCAAATAAGGAGATAGATATGCCAGAGTTACCAGAAGTTGAAACGATTAAAACACTATTAAAGCCTATCGTTATATCTCATCAAATAACTTCAATTGATGTTCTTCGTAAAACCACTATCCAAGGGGATATTGATGCCTTTGTTAACGGTTTGGTCGGTGAAACTTTTACTGATGTCACGCGAATTGGTAAATTTCTCATCTTCCATTTAACCAATGATAAGGTTTTTTTATCTCATCTCCGTATGGAAGGCAAATATTACGAAATCGAGAAAAATGAAAAGAACACTCGTTATGCTCGTGTCGTATTTCATCTCGATAATGATAAAAAACTATGCTACGACGATTCCCGTTGTTTTGGAATCATGAAATTAACTGATGAAAGCCGCTGGAAAAATGAAAAAGAAATCGCTCAGTTAGGACCCGAACCTTTTGATGTGGAAGATGTTTCCTATTTAATAAAACGAACCAAAGGATCTTCGTTAGCCATCAAATCAACTCTACTAGATCAAACTTTGATGACAGGCCTAGGCAACATTTACGTTGATGAGGTTCTCTATGCTTGCCAAATCAATCCTTTTACTCCCGCAAAACTTATCAAGAAAGAGGAATGGGAGAATATTGTCAAAGAGTCAAAAAGAATTTTAAACGGCGCTATTAAAGCGGGGGGCTCCACTATTCGTAGCTATCATCCAGGCAAAGATATCGATGGTAATTTTCAAACCAATTTATTGGCGTATGGCCAAAAAGACAACGATTGTCCGAAATGTCATCACCCAATGAAGTTTGTTAAAGTAAATGGACGGGGAACTACTTATTGCCCAATTTGCCAAGTAAAAAAAGGATTGCCAATATCAGTGGGCATTTTCGGTTCAATTGGAAGCGGTAAAACGGAAGTATTAAATTTATTTAAAGAGGTTGGATACGCCACTTTATCAAGTGATGATATTGTTGCTGAACTTTATCATAAATCCCCCATTGTCGATTCAATTAACAAGTTGTTCAACTTGAATTTTACTGATGTAGTAGATAAAAGTATTCTTCGAGAGCACTTAACTATTTATCCAAAGGATAAGAAAAAACTAGAACGCTATATTCATCCCCTAGTAAAGAAAGAAGTCGCTTCCTTCATCAAACTTCATCCTTTAAGCGCGATTGAGGTTCCGCTAATGTTTGAAGCAAAGATGGAAGTCATGTTTGATGTATTAATCGCCGTTGATGCCGATGACCAAATTAGGTATGAAAGAGTAAAGCAAAGGAATACTGCAACAGGTTCATTTCTCACTTTCCTCAATCAATACGATAATCGCTTTTCCATTAATAAAAGAAAAGCTGACTTTGTCATTAAAAACAATGCCAGCCGTGAAGAATTAAAGAAGATGGTTAATCAAATCATCAATATACTGCAAGATCGCCAAAGCTAATTTCTTCTTTAGCTGTTGACTTAATTAGACCGCCAATCTGCTTAGCACGTAAAGCGCCTGCTTTTGATGTTGAGTAAAGGGTCACTATTTCCGCAATGGTAAAATCACTCGTGATAATGGTAAGCAATTTTTTATTCGCACGAGCGGATATAATGGGGAAAATAATCGCATCACGAATCAAATCGTTTTTAAATTCATTCCCAAAATCATCTAAAACAAGAACGGGAATGTTTGAGTAACGGTCTAATTCTTTTTGGAATTTGACTTTGTCACTATATAGTAAATCACCTAATTCTCTAATGCGCTGAGAACTATTTAAAAAGCAGATGAGGCCAAGATTTTTTCTTGCAATGTCAATGGTGAGAATAGCGGCCGAGAAAGTTCTTCCGCTGTTTGGACCACCATATAAATACATCCACTGATTGTTACCGTCTTTGGTGTATTTCATATATTGAGCAATCAATTGTTTTCGGGCTTCGGATTTATCGAGACTTCTTAAGTCGTAATCAAGCCAATCATCCGGAAAGTCTCGAACGATAAACTGCTTCTCAAAGGAAAGGCGCTTTAAAAATTCGGGACAAGGGGAAAGCTCGCGATCTAAATAACCATTGTGGTAAGTGATTCTTGTCACGAGAAGAGGCCTTTCTTTTTGGCAATTTTTGACTCCTGGACACTTTTTGCAATAATTGATATCTGAGACAAAATCAAATATTTTAGGTAAGTTGCGATCAATGACTTCAGGAGGCACTTTTAAATCATTTAAATGTCTTATCGCTGAGGGGCAATTCTCAAAAGCAATTTTCATCTTTTCAAGAATTTCTTGGTCTTCGCTAATTGGCATATCTACTTTAAGCTTTTCCATCGCTACCTCCTCCATCTAGATCATCAATCATTTCTTCCCAAGAAGGTTCATGTTTTGAACTAGATTCTTTTTCTTTGTTTTTTATCTCTCCGCTTTCAGTTATTTCAGCATTTTTAGGGGTTACTATTAGTTTTTCTTTATCTTTTGGTCGGTAGATTCGACGAAGGTAATTCATCGCATCCACCGCGGTGGTTAATCCTTCCCTTGCTAAGGAAGCGGCAATCTTTTCGGAATAAGCCCGGCTAAAAACGTTGTTATTAACAGTCAGAACAAAATCGATAATAGCATTAATTACTCCATTTGATAGATGGAAGTTACTCGATAAATCATTGATTAATCGTAAGTCCGCACTGGCCGGACGAGTGCCATTTTGTAAAACACCAAGATAATCTTTGGGTGACATAGTCTCAAAGAGATTAACTTTATGGGCTAAATCGGTTGATCCAGAAACTTTTTGTGGTCTTCCGTTGTTCCGTTTTATAGCTAAATAATTGTAGTTAGTCTCTTCTTGGAAAAGCTTGGTTAGTTGTACTAAATCAATTCGCTTGCCTTTGGCAAGGTTAGGCGAATAAACAGAAGCTACATCGTTAGCGGCTGTTATTTCTTTCACTCCGAATAGAGTGGCTAATCTTTCAATTTCTTTCATCTCTTTTTTCGTGATAGCTTCAGGCTTTATTTGTGAGACTTCACCTAGAGAAGCAAAAAACTGTTCATAAGAAAAAACAATCTGCACTTTTCCGACAGTGCGATCAATGGATTGAGAGGATGAGGCGAGGACTTTGGCAAAAACTGGATTATCAAAATCAGGGTGAAACACTTCGGCAAAAGAAGCCGAGATATCTTCTCCTTTAGGTGAAGGTTGCTCGAAATAATAAATTGATTTATAACGATTCGCGTCGGCTTCTCCAATATTTTTGACAAGCATTCCAAAAAGGAGTGAATTATCGAAGAAAACCTTTGGGGTTTTAGGAGAAAAAATCGCATAGTGATAAACATTCATATCCGAGGCTTTTTCCAAATAAGTTTGAATGAGTCCAACAGCTTCAAGGGCTTTTCGTGCTTCAACAAACTCACCAGGGACTATTTGCATCCGAGAGAATAATTGTTCGTGAGAGATTAAAGGAGTGATTTTTTGGTTCTTCGCTTCGCTCCATAAAGTGATATATAAACTAATTGCTTGGTGGCCAACGATGGGTTGATAAAGATTAGCAATTGTTTCCACATCGTAATCAGCGATGAGCGAGACTAATTTTACTTCGAGAAAATCTTTGCTGTTGACTATGTTCATCTTTCGACCTCCGAGTTGCCTTATTATGTCATGGAGAAAAAACCCTTTTCAATATGAAAAAGAAAGAGAAAAAATGGGGATAACTTTGTCCACACCCCTTTTATAACTGATTTATATATAAATCTATTTCTTTGCGTCCTTTTTTTATATTAGTTTTCCACCAATCATTTTGTGGATAAATATCATTTATACTCGAGGTCTACTAAACATTGATTCTCTTTTTTTATAATTGTCAAAAAAATGCAAATAAATTTAGTTTATTTATGGAAAAATACCAGTGATTAGAGCATAATAAACTTAATAATAGTTTTCTATTATTAGCAAAGAGGTATTGTCCTATGATTAAAAAACTTGCTATTCTCACCAGCGGAGGAGACGCTCCTGGCATGAACGCGGCTATCAGAGTATGCACGAGAGCCGGTTTATTTTACGGCATTGATATGTATGTCGTTTATGACGGCTTTAAGGGTCTCATTGAAGGAAATATAAAGCAAATAAATAAAGAGTTCACCAGCGATATTATGAATCGCGGTGGAACAATAATTCGATCAGCTAGACTTGAAGAATTTAAAGATCCTGCCGTGGTTGAAAAGGCAGTTAGAATTCTAAAAGATTTTGAAATTGATGGATTAATCGCTATCGGCGGAGATGGAACCTATCGTGGTTTAGCCGCTATGGCCAAATTAGGCTATCCGGTCGTTGGTATGCCTGGTACAATCGACAACGATGTCGCTTCAACCGACGAAACCATCGGATTTGCCACTGCTCTCAACACCATTTGTGAGTGCGTCGATCGAATCAAAGATACCTCTGGATCGCACCAGAGATGTTCCATTATCGAGGTCATGGGCCGCCACTGTGGAGACTTAGCAATCTTTTCATCATTAGCTGAAGGTGCTGAAGCATGTATTACTTTCGATCATCCAGCTAAAGAACAAGAACTATTCCGTCGTCTTAGAAAGATGAAAGCCCAAAATAAGAGTCACGCCATTGTTATCGTTAGTGAAAACCTTCTTGATATTCAAGAATTAGCTAAAAAAATAGAACAACAAGCCGGTTTTGCAACTCGCACTGAAGTATTAGGTCGATTGCAAAGAGGGGGAAGCCCAGTCGCTCACGATCGTATTCTTGCTGCACGACTTGGAACTGAAGCCATTGAACTATTCCGTCGCGGAGAACACGGCAGAGTTGTTGGTATTCATCACAACAACGTTGTCAGCATTGATATCTTCGAAGCATTAGAAATGAAAAGAGATATCCATAGTAATTTAATGAAATTAGTCGAAATGCTTCAATAAAGTATTAAAATAATAAGCACAAAAGAAAGCCCACTATTGTATTGTGGAGGAGAAAAAGTATGAAAGTACAACAACATGATGGTTCCATCATTGAAATGGACAAAAAAGCCCCTGAATCCCTCGAAGTATTAAATCACTCAACAAGCCATTTGCTCGCTCAAGCGGTTTCTGAACTTTATCCAGATGCATTATTTGGATTTGGACCCTCTATTGAAAATGGTTTTTATTACGACATCGATTTTTCCACTCCAATCGTTGAGGACGATTTAGCGAAAATCGAGAAGAAAATGCACGAATTGGCATCAAAAGATGAAAAAATTATCCGCAAAGAATTAACCAAAGAGGAAGCTCTTGAAGTTTTCAAAAACAATCCATACAAGGTTGAATTAATAAAAGAGATTAATGAAGACATCACCACCTTTACGCAAGGCGCATTTATTGATTTGTGCCGTGGACCACATCTTCTTTCAACAGGCCAAATTAAACATTTTAAACTTATGAGTCTCGCCGGAGCTTATTGGCGTGGCGACAGCAAAAATAAACAACTGGTCCGCATCTATGGTACTTCTTGGTGGAGCGAAGAAGAATTAAAGGCTTATCTCGACTTAATTGAGGAGAGAAAAAAGAGAGACCACCGTTTATTAGGTAAACAACTCGATTTGTTTATGCTTAGTGAATATGGTCCTGGTTTTCCTTTCTGGCTACCTAATGGAATGATTTTACGCGAAGCAATTGAAGAATATTGGAAAGAGCAGCATTTCAAATATCATTATGTGATTGTAAAAACCCCTATCATTCTATCAAAAGAATTATGGGAAATTTCTGGTCACTGGTCCCACTACAAAGACAACATGTATACCACCAAGATTGACGAAAGAGATTTTGCAATCAAACCCATGAACTGCCCTGGAGGTATTCTTGTTTACAAGAATTCGCTCCACTCTTATAAAGACTTACCAATTCGCATGGCTGAGTTAGGTCTAGTCCATCGTCATGAAGCAAGCGGTGCTCTAAATGGCTTATTTAGAGTTCGCTCATTTACTCAGGATGATGCTCATATTTTCTGTCGTGAAGACCAACTAGTCGAAGAAATCAAAACCTTGCTCAAATTCTATGAAGATATGTACAGCGTCTTTGGACTCGATTATTACATCGTTCTCAGCACAAGACCTGAAACAGGTTATATCGGCGATATCAATGTTTGGAATAAGTCTGAAGCCATTCTAAAAGAAGCTTGCGAAAAGAGCGGCAAAGAATTCATTATTAACCCAGGTGACGGGGCTTTCTATGGTCCCAAATTAGATTTCAAATTGAAAGATTCAATGAACCGCATTTGGCAATGTGGAACGATTCAATTAGATATGAACCTCCCCGAAAGATTTGATTGTTTCTACATCGATAGCGATGGAGAGAAGAAACGCTCTATCATGCTCCATCGTGCGTGCTTAGGATCAATTGAAAGATTTATCGGCATTTTAATTGAGCATTACGGAGGCGCTTTCCCCGCTTGGTTATCACCAGTGCAGGTTAATGTCTTACCAGTCAATAACGCCTTCCACCTCGATTATTGCAAAGCGATTTATGAACAATTAAGAAACCGCCATATCCGCGTCGAACTCGATGATAGCAATGATAAGCTTGGCTACAGAATGAGAAATTCTCAAGTTAAGAAATATCCTTTTACTCTCGTTATCGGTGATCACGAAAGAGATGACGGAACAGTCACATACCGTCGCTTTGGATCCAGTGAACAAATCACTGTCTCTTTAGATGGTTTCATCGATCTATTGGAAAAAGAGATTGCCAATAAAAAAGCAATTTAGCTCCTTTCAATTAATCCTGAAAAATATAAAAATAAGAGATACTATGTATCTCTTTTTTATTTGTTGACATTCCTAATGAAAAGATGTTAATATTCTAATGCAAAAAATAGTAGAAAGCAGAGGCACCTCTCGCCAGATTGATTCCAAATCGATTGGCTAACGCTACATTCTAAGTTTTAGAAATGTTACGGGTGCATCATGCTCCCGTTTTTTGATAGTAAAGGAGATGATGTTTATCTTACCAGCTAAAAAATTTGACGGCCAACGGCCAAACAATCAATCCAAAGACTTAATTAACGAGTATATTCGTTTTCCACAAGTCTTATTAATTGGACCTCAAGGAGAGCAATTTGGTGTGATGTCCTCGCGAGAAGCACAACTGAAAGCTAATGAATTTGAATTAGATCTTCTATGTGTTGCCCCTCAAGCTCAACCACCAGTATGCAAAATTATCAACTATAGTAAGTGGAGATTTGAACAGCAGAAAAAAGCTAAAGAAGCTCGCAAAAATCAACACATAGTTGAAACAAAAGAAGTTCAATTAACACCTCAAATCGGTGTCCATGACATGGAGACTAAGGTTCGCGCCGCCATTAAATTCCTCGATGAAGGAAACAAAGTTAAAGTCGGTGTGCGATTCAGAGGTCGTCAGATGGCTCATATCGAGGTTGGACAAGCTGCCTTAGATAAATTCATCGAATTAGTCAGCGAATACGCTGTCATAGAAAAACCAGCCGCCATGGAAGGTCGATGGCTCATCGCCATTCTTGCGGCAAAGAAAAAATAGGAGAAAACCATTATGCCAAAAATGAAAAGCAAACGCGGTCTCATGAAGAGAATCAAAATAACCGGCACTGGTAAGATTATCAGAGGTCAGGCTTATTGCTCGCACTTAGCCCCACACAAAACAACCAAACAAAAGAGACATTTAATGAAGTCAGCACAAGTTCACAAGACTGATTATAAGAGAATTAAATTTCTCATCATTAAATAAGGAGGTAACCGAAAATGGCAAGAGTAAAGAATAGTGTTGCTACACGCGCACGCCGCAAAAGAGTATTAAAAAGAGCTTCTGGTTACTTCGGAAGCAAGCACATTTTATTTAAAACCGCTAAAGAACAAGTCATGCACAGTTTACGCTATGCATACATTTCTCGTCGTTTAATCAAAAGAGACTACAGAAAATTATGGATCAGACGTATCAATGCTGCTTGCAGAATGAATGACATTTCTTATAGCAAATTCATGTTCGGATTAAAAGCGGCTAACATCAATGTCAACCGCAAAATGCTTGCTGAACTAGCAATTCATGATGCGCAAGCCTTCGCTGACTTAGTCAAAGAAGCAAAAAAGCATCTCAAATAAGTAATTCTTAATTTGAAAAAGACTCCAAGAAAATGGAGTCTTTTTTGTTATAGAATGCCTTCAGTTTTTTCGTCATCAAAGGCTAGTATTTTGGTCTCGACATTTTGAAGAGCTTCTCTAATTAGTGTTTCATAATCGAACTTCCCTTCGAAGGTTAAAACTTGATCGAGGCGAGGAGAAGTCTTTGGAGCCTTAGGAGTGAAGATTGTGCAGCAGTCTTCGTACGGGCGAATGGATATGTCATAAGTCCCAATCTTTCGTGATATTTCAATAATCTCAGTTTTGTCCATCGTCGCACAGGGACGGAGAATTGGCATATTGGTTACTTCATTTATGACATGCATTGATTGAAGAGTTTGACTAGCCACTTGACCAATTGATTCACCGCTCGAAATGACAGGGCATTTTCTTCTTTTTGCTAAACGATCAGCAAGCCGAAACATCATTCTTCGCATCACAGTGATGCAGTAACTTTCATCCGCATTATCATATATAGCTTCTTGAATCTTAGTAAATGGAATAATGTGAAGGCGAATTCGGGGTTGATATTTATTTAATGTATGAAGTAAATCTTCTAGTTTATAAATCACTCCAGCTTGAGTATAGGGAGGAGAGGCAAAATGAATGCATTCAATCATCACTCCTCTTTTCATCATCAAGAAAGCGGCGACTGGAGAATCAATTCCGCCGGAAAGCATATGCATGCTTTTTCCACCGACTCCTAAAGGGTATCCACCAGCTCCTAAGAAGGTGTGACAGAAAATATAGGTTGCTTCTTCTCTCACTTCAATGGAGAGCATAATATCTGGCTGATGAACATCAACTTTAAGAGTGATGCTTCGAAGGATGTGGCCAGCGATTTCACGGGTGATTTGTTCGGAGACCAATGGATACTTTTTATCGCTCCTTTTGCATTTGATTTTAAATGTTTGACCCTTCTCCTCTTTGATTAGATTTAGGGCAGCTTGTTTCATCTCTTCCATATCTCGAGAGCATTTATAAACAAGCGACAAAGAATGTATTCCGCTGATGTCTTGGAGCCTCAAAATAACAGGTTGATAATCAGTCCCATTGAGAGCGACATAAATGTGGTCATAACGGGTTTCGATTTTCAATAAAGGAAAATCTTTTAAAGCAAAACGAATGTTAACCGCTAATGTTTTAATAAAATCTTTTTTATTTTTTCCTTTGGTCGATAATTCACCAAAGCGGACCATGATGTGATCGTAAGTAATCATCTTTTTATTCCTTTCACCACTTCATCTAAAGAAGATAAGAAAAGAGAGACGTCACTTTTCGTATTGGTTGTGTCTAAAGAGACACGAAGTGTATTTGAGTATATTTGTTCGGCCTTCCCCATAGCCTTCACTACATAGCTAAAGGCCTCTTTTCTAGCGTGACAGGCTGAGGTTGAAGAAATCATAATTCCTCGATTAGATAGAGCTTCCACAACGACACTGGCTTTACGATTTTTTAAAGAAAAATTGATGATGAATGGGCTAGCATCATTTGGGGTATTTATTTCATACAAATCAGCGTTTGCTAATAGGTAAGAACGAATCTGTTGGTTTAATGGTTTAATATATTCAATTTTGGAAGGGACATCCGCCAGAGCTAAGCGAATAGCTTTACTTAAAGAAACGCCCATCGCGACATCATTGCTTCCAGAGCGAATACCGCCTTCTTGACCGCCTCCCGCTAATAAAGGAAGAAGATCAATTTTTTTCCTTTTTAGGAGAACTCCGCAACTGTTTAGAGCGTTAATTTTATGACCCGCAATGGTGATGAGATCGACTTTGGAATAATCAAAAAGAATTTTTCCTACCGCTTGAACAGCATCGACATGAAAAATGATTTTTGGATGTTTAGATAGTATGGAAGCAATTTCCTTAATGGGATTAATCGCTCCGGTTTCATTATTGACTGCCATTAATGAAACGAGAATCGTTTCATTTGTAATAGCTTTTTTTAAATCATCAATATCAATTATTCCATCCTTATTAATGGGCAGATAAGTGACAGTGAATTGAAATTTAGTTTCTAGTTGACGAAAAACTTCCAGAACAGAAGGATGCTCTGCCACGGAAGTAATGATGTGGCGACCCCGATTAGCGTATTGGAAAGCTGTTCCTTTGATTGCTAGGTTGTTCGCCTCAGTCGCTCCGCTGGTAAAAATCACTTCGTGATTAGATAAATGGAAACAATCTAATATTTGTTGTCGAGCCATATCCAAAAGATGAGAGGCTTTTTGCCCCTCAAAATGAATACTGCTGGGATTGGCAATAAATTGCTCGATTACTTTTTGATAGGTTTGAAGAATCTCCGGATTAACCAATGTGTTAGCAGCATTGTCAAGATAGATAATTTTACTTTCGGGCATCCGTTTCTTCCTCTACGTGCATGCGACGATAGATAGCGCTTGCATCATGGTAGACTTTTAAAAATTCACCATCATAAAATGACTTCTCTAAAACGTTAAGCTGTTGATGGACATCCTTTTGGTGATGCCGATCGCGGTTGGCATATACAATAGCAGATTCCGCTAGTTGGGCTTCGCGACACTTATTTTCCGCATCATCAAAGAAGGCATTAGCGACATTTTTTAAAGAATTGGCTTTTTCGTTAATCATTGCCACATCAATCGGTTGAACTTTTAAAGCAATATCGATTTCATTTAACAGGTTATAGCAGGATTCAATTTGCTCTTTATAGTGATCAGTGAAGTCAGGAATGTCAAGATTGCGTAGCAAGCTTTCTACTTGCTTGCAGTGATAGTAATACGCAAACACCATGGTGTAAGCCTCTTCACTTGATTCTTTTAGCGAATCTAAATAGGTCTTGAAATCAAGGACTTGGCTATTGGCAGTACTATAATCATCGTTCAGTTCATCAAGTTTTCTTTTTAGAATACTAAAAGGTTGTTTAGTGGAAGAATGGATGAAATTATCTAAGTTACGCTTTGAAGCTCCGAGCTTATTCATATTCTCTTTGAGTATGTCAATCTTTTCCTTTTGCTCTGATGATATGACATAAACACTATTTACTTCTGGTAAGAGAGAACAAATTTTTAAGAATACTTTTTCTAAATCAATTACTTTGGCGTAGAGAGTGTCACAGGACTTGGTGAAATCATCTTTGTCTTGAGCCTCTTCCGCTAAGAGATTGTGGGTCTCTTCAATTTCTCGTTGGATCGCATCCAATGACTCCATCACTCCCGCTGTTTGCAGGGCAATTAATTTACGGCGATTCGAATCGAGTGTCATGTTCCAAATATCAACACGATGTTTATAAGATAGGTTGAATAAAGGAATGCCTGAACTTTCCACATCATTATATTCTTTGGTAAGGGCAGCAATTTTATCGGGGATAATCGATTGGGTAAGAATACATAGATTAGGTAATTGACTTAAAGCAGAATCAAGAGCTTTAATAACTTTTCCAATTACTGGAATAAGAGCATTGGCTTCTTCGTACTCGGCGCTTTCAATGTGATTTTCAAAATCCGAGAAAGAAGTATCGAGTTTATCAAAAACGTGGGTAAAAGAAGAGGCGACAATCTCTAAATCGTTGGAATTTGCATAGAAAATTTGTTTAACGCGGCGATAGTCTTCTTTGAGACGCAAGACAAGGTGGCGAGCTTCTTCTTCGGGTTTAATTACTTCAAACAAGTCTTTGTCCAGTTGATTAACTTTCTGTTCAAAAGAAGCAATCGCTTTTTTTGTGTCACCAATGACATTTTTGATATTTTGGAATTGGTTGTTTGCCACCAAGGCTTTGATTTGTTTGATCATCGACTCTGCAAATTTATCTTCGCCCTCAAATACTTCTTTGAATTTTTTCGAGAACTCATTGTATTTTTCAACGTAGAGTAGATTGGTGCGAGAGATGATTTCCAAACGATGGATGTATTGAGAATCTTGACCGATTAATAAAGCATCGAGATAGGAGTATTTTCTTTCAAGTTCCTTTACCTGGCGGCGGATGGTATTTCGCGAAAGGACAAAATGGTATAAAAGGTAAATACCAAGACCAAGTAAAATCGCTGCACCAATACAAATAAGAATGATCCCGATTTCATTGATACTTGCTAAAACAATATTTGCCATATATATCTCCTTTCGTCCATGATTTGTACATTAAAAATGTAAGAAACGATATATCACAACTATTTTATCTTTTTTTCGTTTCAATATGAAACTCTTTTTCCATAAAAAACTTTATTCTTTTAATCCATTGTAGTAAGAATGATATGGTATAAGTTCTTCTATCCTATGGATAGGCCAGAATGTTTCGACTTTTTTTATTAGAAATATAATCGTTGACTGATTGAAGATAATTCTATATAGTATTAACTGCATATAATGCAGCATGTGAATACAGCTTGTCTGACGTTTGACAGCAAAAAAGTAACCTAAGCTCAATGGTGAAAAGTCAAACACCCGAAGCAAGGAATTCACACCTATTCATTATTTTGCAAAAAAATAAGGAAAGGAAGGAAGATATATCATGAGATATACTGGATCAAATTGGAAAAGATCTCGCCGTTTGGGTTTTTCAACACTCGAAACTGGAAAAGAACTTGCTAAACGTCCCTATGGCCCTGGCCAACATGGTAATGAACGCAAGAGAAAACCATCGGAATACGGCAAACAGTTAATTGAAAAGCAAAAACTCAGACATATGTATGATGTCAATGAAAGACAATTCCGTCGTCTCTTCATGATTGCGTTACGCAGTAATGAAGTTACCGGATATGCCTTCATGAAATTACTTGAATCACGTCTCGATAACCTCGTGTTCCGTATGGGCTTAGCTCGTACTCGCCGCGGTGCTCGTCAATTAGTGAATCACGGACACATCGAAGTCAATGGCAAAAAAGTCGATATTCCAAGTTATTTGTGCAAAGTTGGTGATGTCATCTCTGTTAGAGAAAACAGCCGCGACTTAAAAGTGATTAAAGAGTCACTCGACTCTCTCGCCACAAAAGTCGGTTGGGTTGAAGTTGATCACGAAAAACTCTCCGGAAAATTTCTCCGCGAAGTCGATCGTAAAGAATTACCACAAGACATTGTTGAATCACAAATCGTTGAATACTATAACCGTAAGTTATAAAGACAGCAAAAGAGCCAATCAGTTGATCGGCTCTTTTTTATTACTTTTTTAAAAATTTTTAGTAAATTGGATATTTAACTTCTTCGAGATGAGGATTGCTGTAATTGGCTCGTCCTTCTTTTGCTTCTGGTTTGCCATCAAGGACAACGAGATCGCCTGTAAAGCCACAAGTCATGTTGTTTACAAAGTAAGTTCCCACTCCATACATGCTAACTGGAACCTTCAATTTGCTCCATTCTTTAATCTTTTCCGCATCGAAGGAAGAAGAGACAATAATTCTCACATAATTGAATCCTTCTTTATCAAGAGCTTCTCTTAAAGCAAAGACCAATTCTTTGCACACGCCATGAGGATCAAATCCAGAAGTGTCTTTGTCATCAAAATAGTGATCAATCAATGATTTAGAGGTATCAATTCTCACTGCCGAAAGTTTTTCCTTGAGATAATGGGCTAAAATAAGTGAATCTCTAACGACATTATTATGATAGTCAATTAACGCGGTAACCTTTTCATTCGGAAATGATTTGGAATAAATATCGGAGGCTTTACAAATATCTCCTCCGCATACCTGTATTAAAGCATGAGGCATAGTTCCCATGCCTTTACCGCCCCACCACGCTCCTTGAGCGTCAGTTGAGACTTTTCTAATGCCAGCAACATAGGTAGCGTAGCCATCTCCTACCTGGGTGTGATAATCGTCTTGACGATCTGCCATGGAAAAGACGGGCACATCACCAGCTACTTCGAGAACTTCGTGTACATTCGTCGCCACGCTTGAGCGACGAGCGAGTATCCCATCAATTACAGATTCCAAAAATCCAAAGTATTCATATTTACCAGTAATTTTTAAAACTGGTTCTAAAGCTTGAATTATATCGCCATCATGGAGAGCTTCGATTTTTAAAAGCTCGGGATGCTTGGCGAAGGTATGAACAAGGGCGATAGCTTCATCTACTCCACAAAGCATAGAATTATCGCGTCGTTGAAACCACTGCATGGTCACTATGTGACCGGGAGCATTTTCAGCTACGATTTGTTGCGATTTAATAAAATAATTCGCCGAGTAAAATCCTTCCCCTAATTTTGATTCAAACTGAAAAGTTCGATTCGTTAAGCGAGATATTTTCCCTGCTTCTTTTAATTCCACTTCGATCATATTTATTGTTCTCCTATCTTAAAAAAATCTTCTCCCACCACTCCATCTTCATCGACGAGATTTATCTCATCATCCAAAGAAATACTTAGTTCTCGATTGGAACATAGATGAACTTGAGCAGGGTCGCTTGTTTCTTCTACTTCTTGACCGTTATATAATCTCGCTCCGATTAAGGCAGCAACTACTTTATCACCCTCGTTAATATGGCTAACGAGCTGCCCTGGTAATATTTTACCACCAACATCGATATAGGGGCGAAATAACATGTGGTCTTTTTCTATTTTTGCCACCTGCCCGATGACATAGCCACTATGAGAATAATGGGCGAGTATATCAAATTGATTATTCTTTAGAATGCTATTGATGATATCGATAAAAACATTAGATGGATAATAGATTAAACCTTTGGTTTTTATCTTCACAATTTTGCTGATATTAAAGATGTTATATCCAATGATTTCACCATTGTGATAAATTACTGTAACATCAGACTTCTGAATGAAAGAAGTAGGCATGGCTTTTTGATCAAAAACAATCAATAAGACATCACCAATTTCTTTATAAGAATAATAGATGGAATACTTATCAAACATACCTATTCCTTTATGGCGACAATTCGATGAATTTTTTGACCTTTTTCGCGAAATGAGATCTCATATTCAGTCATCGCATCAAGAAGGGCCTTTCCATCATAATCATCCAAAACTTCCAATACCTTAAATTGAGATTCACCAAGTGTCTCTTGAGAAAAGGAAAATAAGTCATCATTATCAGTTTTAATGATCAGTTTCCCTCCCTTAACAAGAACCCGATAATACTGTTTTAAATATGTTCCGTAGGTAAGTCTTCTCTTAAAGTGTCTTTTCTTAGGCCAAGGATCAGAGAAATTCAAATAAATATCTAAGATGGTGTTGTCTTTGATAGAGGGTAAAATTTCATCAGCAGAAGCTAACATAAGTCGAGCGTTTAAAATTTCATTTTCAACGAGCTTTTTGCACGTAATTCCCGCGCAGGTCACATTTCGCTCTATCCCTAAAATTAGTAGCTCAGGATTGAGTCCTGCCATGTCGGCGAGAAACTTGCCTTTACCGCTTCCAATTTCTAAAGCAAAATTACCTTCGATGCCTTTTAATTGATCTAGGGTTACTATCACTTCAGGATGTTCTTCAATATATGGTTTAGTCCAAGATTTGTATTTAGTTCTCATTAAGCTTTTTACCTAATTCAATAATCGCTCTAGCATAGATTGCCATACTCTTGAATAAGTCTTCTTTTCTGACTTGCTCTCCTGGTGAGTGCATCATCGAATCCCAATCAGAAAATTGCATACCGAAGGCGACGATATTATCCGCTTCTTTCGCATATGTTCCTCCGCCGGTTGTTAATGGTTTTGAAACCAAATCTCCTGTTTCTTCTTGATAAGCAGAAAGAAGTGTTGAAATCAAAGTCGAATCTAGTGGGTAAAACAAGAGTGGAGAAATTGACATCAACTCAATTTCGAATGGTTGAGCATTGGTTTTTATAGTTTCGATTAACTCTTTTTCATTCACCCCATCGACATGACGGAAGTTCACCACCATGGATAGTTCATTGTTTTCATAATCAAGAATACCAATATTCAATGTGTTATGGCCCATTGATTCACTCTTGTTAGAGGCTTTGAGACCAGCACCTTCCAAATCAGAAAAGCGCTCAGTTAAAATTTTAAGATTGTCGTCCTCTAAAAATTCGCCAAGAGCTTTGATAGCAATCATTCCGGCATTAAGTCCTTCTTCGGGTTCAGCGCCATGAGCGGCCTTTCCAATAAAAGCGACTTCCATTCCTTCATCAACAAAGTTTACTTGAAATTCAATTCCTTCACTTTGTAGCTTTCTTAAAAAGAATTGGTTATCTCTCATTCTGACAACACATCGTTCGATAACCGAGTTACTCGCGACTCCTCCATGGATGTAAAATACACCATTAATATCTAATGATTTTTTAACCTTAAAATTGATAATACCTTTTTCGCCATAAATAAGTGGAAAATCTGAATCAGGGGAGAATCCTAAGGTCGGTTGAGGCATCTTTAATTCTTGGAAATAATGATGCATACACTTGGAACCACGTTCCTCGTTTCCACCCACTAAAAAGCGCACTTGATAGTCCCCTAATAAATGATGATCACGGAGCATTTTCAACGCATAATAACTAGAGAGCAATGGTCCCTTATCATCAGCTACACCACGAGCACAAAGTACGCCTTTATGTTCGGTCACAGTAAATGGGTTTTGATGCCAACCAGTACCAGCTGGAACAACATCAGCATGAGCCATTATGGTGATATTCTTATCTCCTTCACCGGTAATTATTTCCACAACATAATTGTCATAGTTTCTTACTTTAAAACCATCTTTTTTAGCTAACTCAGCAATGTATTCAAGAGCGTTGGTTACTCCTTTTCCAAATGGGTTCTTTTCGTCGACAGTACTTTCATCATAAACTGAGTCAATGGCCACAAAGGAAGTAAGACTTTCTAATAGTTCTTCACGATAATCCTTTGATAGTTTTTGATAAATAGAGGCTTTTTGCATACTTTATTCTCCTAATTCTTTATTTATTTTAATTTTCTTTATACTTGTTTTTATACGGATTGTATTGAGGGAAGGCTCGGGAAAGTGGCCAAGCAATTAAAGGCACAAAAACCGCCGCAGCTGTCATTTCAATAAGCACATTCAATGATACAATAACATATAACACATTCATGAAATTATCACCAAAAGCCAATGTAGATTTAAAGGCCCAAAGCATAAGAAGGACAAATGCAGTGTGAAATATTGTTAGAGCAAATGAACTGGCGACTATGCAAACGGATCTAAGGGAGATCGATGGTATCTTTTTTACTAAATCAAATAGGAGCCCAGCAACAAGACCAAATACCACGCGAGGTAAAACTGAAATTAAAGGATTAACGAACGCAAAATCTATGGAGCTTGCCGGTCGAGTCAAAGCAATGAATAGACTAAAAAATCCAAATGCTAGACCAGCGACTAAACCATGTTTCCATCCAAATAACAAAGCGACAACTAAAACAATAATATGTATTGTTGAAATTGAAACAACGCCATAATTAATATAACCCACATATGGCACATATGACATCACGGCGATAATGGCGATGATGACAGCCGATAAAGTCATCTGAAATATTACTTTATTTTTCATACTTCGCCTCGTTCTTTTTGATGATGATATTCAAGCCAACCAAATTAATATTTGGATCATAAATAAAGGAATCCTTTAATATTTCCTTGGTGTAAATTGCTCCACCACCAGTGAGAATATGTTTGGTTGAATAGCCAAGTTCTTTTTCAATTCGATTAACTAAGCCAAGAATCATGTCGCTGTGACCATAAAGGATACCAGCGTTCATCGCTTCAACAGTATTTTTTGCTAATACTGATTTTGGTTTTTCAAGAGATACACTCGGTAAAAGAGCGGTTCTTTTAGTAAGATTTTCCGCACTTATGGAAATACCTGGCATGATTAATGCAGCAGAGAAGTAGCCATTCTTATCAATCAATAAGATTTTGCTAGCGGTCCCTAAATCAGCAATAATACATGGGTAACCATATATGTCTTTTGCGCCGACTAAATCAGCGATGAAATCGTTGCCAATTTCTAAAGGGTTATCAACTTTAAAAGATAATCCCGTTTTGATTCCTGGCTCTATGATCATTAACTCATGCTTAAAAATTGATTTGAAAGCTTCCTTTAAAGGGATGTTTAAAGATGGAACAACAGATGAAAAAATGATGTTCTTAACTAGATTGATTTCAATGTTTCTATTAGCGACTTGTTGCTTTATTAAAGCCGCATATTCGTCTTGCGATTTGGCCACATCGACTGCCAGGGAAAATTGGTCTATAAGATGGGTATCTTCAAAGAGACCAACATTGATTGTGGTATTGCCCACATCGATACATAAATTCATGTTTACCTCCGCTACAATCTCACTAGGTGAGTATCGTGCTTTTTTATTATACAACAACTATGTTGATAATCTTATTTTTAACGATAATTATTTTTTTGATAGTCTTGCCCTCTGTGTGGCGAATGACTCCCTCTTGCTTAAGTGCTAATTCTTGAACAATTCCATCTTCAAGATCTTTTTCTACTTCGATAGTTGCTCTCAATTTTCCATTTACTGAAACCGCCATATTGACTGTTAAACTAACAACCTTTTGAGGATCGTATGTTGGCCAAGAAGCAAAAGCAATCGTATCAGAGTGTCCAAGCATCTCCCACAATTCTTCTCCTACATGAGGAATAATGCAGGAAATAAGTTTAACAAATCCTTCAGCATAAGACAGGGAAATGCGATTAATACGATAGACTTCATTGATGAAAATCATCATTTGGCTAATCGCAGTGTTAAAAGCTAAGCGTTCATAATCTTCGGTCACTTTTTTAACTGTTTGATGGTAAATAAAATCGAGTTCCGGAACGGCTTCTTTGACTACACTATTTGATTCAGCAAATAAACGATAGACACGATCAATGAAGCGTCTAGCCCCTTCAACACCTTGATCGCTCCATGGTTTGCTAGCCTCAAGAGGCCCCATAAACATTTCATATAATCGAAGAGTATCGGCTCCATATTTTTTTACGATATCAGTAGGGTTGATGGCAAATTCAGGATATCTTTTTCCCATCTTAATGCCGTTAGCACCTAAAATCATTCCTTGATGAAACAATTTTTTGAATGGTTCATCAAAAGAAATATAACCTTTTTCATGAAGGTATTTGGTCCAAATTCTCGCATAGAGAAGATGACCAACGGCATGTTCGGAACCACCGATGTATAAATCAACTGGCAACCAGTGATCAGCTAGTTTTTTATCGCAAAAAATATTGTCATTGTTTGGATCAACATAACGCAAGAAGTACCAGCTTGAACCAGCGCTTCCTGGCATTGTGGAAGTCTCACGGACTCCTTTGATACCATTTCTATTGTATTGTTTCCATTCAGTGGCCTTCTCTAAAGGAGCTTTGCCGTTTTGTGAGGAATAATCTTTTAATTCAGGCAAGATGAGAGGTAACTCTTCATCGCTTAAAGCGTGGACACTGCCATCTTCAAGATGAACGACTGGAACTGGTTCGCCCCAATATCTTTGGCGAGCGAAAATCCATTCTCTAAATTTATAATTAACTTTCTTTTCTCCGATTTTGTTTGAAACAAGGAAAGCAATCATTTTTGCAATAGCGTCTTCTTTATTTAAGCCGTTCAAGAAACCAGAGTTGATATGAACTCCATCTCCTTCATATGCTTCTTTTGTGACATCACCGCCGTCTAAAACAGGGATGATATCAAGGTTGAATTTTTTTGCGAAGGCATAGTCTCGACTATCGTGAGCAGGAACAGCCATAATAGCTCCTGTTCCATATGAAGACAAAACGTAATCAGATATAAAGATTGGTATCTTCTTTTGATTAGCTGGGTTTATGGCGTATCGGCCGATAAAACAACCAGTTTTTTCTTTGTTAAGTGAGGTTCTTTCCAACTCGCTTTTTTGACTAGCTATTAAGATGTAATCTTCAACTTCGTTTAGCTTTTCATTAGTGACAAGAGATTTGACGAGCGGATGTTCGGGAGAAAGGACACAATAAGTCGCACCAAAGAGAGTATCCGCTCTAGTAGTGAACACTTCAAAAGTTTCATTGGAATCAGCGACAAGAAAACTAATGACAGCTCCTTCACTTCGTCCAATCCAGTTTCTCTGGATTTCTTTTGTTGATTCAGGCCAATCGATTTTATCTAATCCTGATAAGAGCGACTCAGCAAACTGAGGTTGATCAATGACCCACTGTTTGAGGTTTTTTCTAATTACTGGATAACCACCGCGTTCCGATTTTCCATCGATGACTTCATCATTGGATAAAACCGTTCCGAGTTCTTCGCACCAGTTGACTGGCATATCAACATATTTAGCATAACCATCAAGGAATAAACCTTTAAATACCCACTGGGTCCATTTGTAATAAGAAGGATCACTAGTGGCAATAAGTTTGCTCCAGTCATAGTCAAAGCCAAGTTCTTTTAATTGATTAGTAAAAAAAGTGATGTTTTTTTGAGTAAATCCGTTTGGATTGTGACCGGTTTGAATTGCGTATTGTTCAGCAGGTAAGCCAAAAGAATCATACCCCATGGGGTGAAGAACATTATAACCTTGCATCCTTTTCATGCGGCTGACGATATCTGTTGCAGTATATCCTTCTGGATGTCCAGCGTGAAGCCCAACGCCAGATGGATAAGGAAACATATCTAGAACGTAATATTTAGGTTTAGAAAAATCATAGACGTCAGTTTTAAATGTCTGATGATCTTCCCAATATTTTTGCCACTTTTTTTCTATTTTACGATGGTCGTAAGTCATAATTACTCCTTAAAGGTTCTGGTTAAATTTCTATAAATAGAAAGATACTCTTTCGCGCTTTTACTCCATGAATTATCGGTCTTAAAAGCGTTTCTTACAAGCATTTTTTTGAGTGAAGTATTTTTCCATATATCGAGAGCATATAAACAAGTATTTTTCAAAGCTTCGGCGGTGAAATCATCAAATCCAAAACCATTAGCATCTTTTTCATTCGTCCCGTCGTAGCCGATGACAGAGTCTTTTAATCCTCCAGTGCGGCGTACAATGGGCAAACTTCCGTATCTTTGGGCAATCATTTGTCCTAACCCACATGGCTCAAATAGTGAAGGCATTAAGAAGAAATCGCTACTGGCATAAATTTGATGAGCCAATTTATCGTTAAAACCAATATAGACAGCGATATTTTGGGGGAAGTTACTTCTTAAAGTCTCAAGCATTTGTTCATATTGATATTCGCCAGATCCTAACAAAACAATGTTGGCGCCTTTTTGGGCAAGGGTTTCAACAGCGAGATAAAGAATATCCATCCCTTTTTGCCAAGTTAGACGGGAAACCAAGGCGAAGAGAGGTTGACCATAATCAACGATATGTAATTGCTCAAAAAGAGCTTTTTTGTTATTTAGTTTCTCACGGAAAATGTTCACTCCGTTGTATGGATAAATGAGCATTTCATCGTTGACAGGATTGAATTCTTGGTAGTCGATTCCGTTAAGCACTCCGATAAAATCATATTCTCGAAGTGGCAGAATACTATCGAGTCCCATTCCTCCTTCTCGGGAGAGCAATTCTTGACGATGATTAGGTGAAACAGTGGTAATTTTATCAGCGTAGACAATGCCTGCTTTAAGAGAAGAGACTTGATCTTTAAAACGAAGGTTACCATTTTCATACAATGTTTCAGAAAGATTAAAATAATCACCCAGAACTGATTCAGGCATCATCCCTTGGAAAGCTGGATTATGGATTGAAAACACAAATTTTGTCTTTTTAAAATGTTCACATGCATATTCATCCTCTTTGAAGAGGCAGGGAATCATTCCTGTGTGCCAATCATGGCAGTGAATGATATCAGGAGTTAATGAGATGTGATAAAGGAGTTCTTTACTTGCTAAAGCAAAGAAAGCAAACCTTTCATTATCATCCCAGTCTCCATAGAAATGGTCTCGATCAAAATATCGTGTATTATCAATTAGATAATAAGTAATTCCGCTATCGTATGTGGAATAAACATCCGCCCTTTCGCTCCTCCAAGACATAGGAACAACAAAAGAACAAACTTTTTTAACTGAATGCTTAGAATTATGTTTAATGAAGCGATAATAAGGCAAAATGATGAATACTTCTTCGCCCATGACAGCGAGCTCTTTTGATAAAGAATAGATGACATCGGCTAGACCACCAGTTTTGCAAAGAGGTCTCGCTTCACTAGCAACCATTACAATTTTCATTAAATATGGGCTCCTTGTTCAATGAACAAAAAACAATCTGGTTCACCACTGACTTCATGGCACTCGAACATCCTGACATATTTGTCAGCTAGAACATTGTTAACCTTCGTTCCTTTTCCAACGACTGATTTGGTAAATATAATAGAATTATCAATATGGGTATCTTCTTCGATAACGACATCACGGGAAATAATCGAATTGCGAACTTTTCCTTTGATAATGCAGCCATTGGCGATAAAACTGTTTTTGACATCAGCATTTGGGCCATATAAGGCTGGTGGGGTGTTATGGGTAACGGTATAAACAGGCCAATTATCCAAAAATAATTGGGAACGGGATGAATAATCAAGAAGTTTCAAAGACTGATTGACATAATCAGATAAACTTAGAATCGGAGCTACGAATCCCGAAAATTCCCAAGCAAAAAGAGACAGCATTTTCTCATCAATGCAGTATCTGACCATTTTTCTAATTCCGTAAAGCAGAGAAACATCGCGTGAAAGTCTCAAAATTTTCTCAAAAGCATCACGATTAAAAACAAATGTTCCAAGCGAAATGTCGGCAATCTTTTTCATTCCGGAGTTATTGATGATTTTATTTACAAATCCAGTTTTGCCTCTTTCAATCATTCCGCAGTTTAAGTACTGGGTGTCCGCCTTTGTGGTGTGCTTATAAATAATTGATGCCTCAGCTCCTGAAGCGATGTGAGCGTCAATAAAAGGACGAAAATCACAAGAAGTGAGCATAAAGGGATTAGTAATTAAAACATAATCGGCAGTTTCGTCTTCAAAATATGAACGATTGGTTAATAAGTTAGAAATATCAGTATTGAAGCGAGGGGTTCCAATCGATTTTTCATTGAAAAATAAACGTAGATATCCAGTTTTGGTGTTATTAATCCAGGTTTGACCTTCTCGAACATGAGTTCTCACTGCACGAACATTTTTTTCGACCAAAACACTGATTCGATCAATTCCGGAATTGGACAAATTTGACAAAGCAAAATCCATCAATCCATAGCGGCCAAGAAAAGTAACTGCCCCAAGAGGACGGTTTTCCGTTAATGGGCCAAGATCTGGTCCATCATGCAAATTGCAAATTCCAATTACTCTTTTCATTTGTAGCTACCTCCAGAAACTAAAATTACATCTGCTTTTCCTAAATTAATCTCCTGATTTTCCCCGACGATAGCCTCAGGAGCAACGATAGCATTATGAACTTTGGCCCCTTTTTTAATGCGAGCACCCGCCATAATGACACATCGAGTGCATACTGCACCTTCCTCGATGATTACTTCATTAGAAATAACGCAAGAATCAACTGAACCTAAAATGATGGCTCCCTGATTCGCGATGCTTCTTTTTATTGAACCCTTGGTGCCAACATATTGAGGGACACTATGAGTATCTTCACTATAAATTTTGGTGGTATCATCGTCGTCGAAAAGATTGAGTTCTCGATTGTCTAAGGCGATGTCCATATTTGCTTGGTGAAGGGAAGCAAGAGTTCCGACGTCTTTCCAGTAACCTTGGAAGCGATAGGCTTGGAGTTTATTTCCATCACCCAACATAGTTGGAATGATGTCTTTTCCAAAATCATGATCGGAAGTTTCGCTCTTTTCATCCTCTTTAAGATAACTTCGTAAAGTTTTCCAAGTGAAAACGTAAATTCCCATTGAAGCTAAATTACTCTTTGGAACTTTTGGTTTTTCTTGGAATTCAACGATTCGGTCGCTTTTATCGACAGCCATAATGCCAAAGCGACTTGCTTCACCAGGATCAACTTCAATAACTGAAATTGTCGCATCGGCTCCGGTACTAATATGTAGATCAACCATCTCGTTGTAGAGGGTTTTATAAATATGATCGCCAGAAAGAATTAATACATAATCGGGATTCTGAGCATCAAGGAAATCGATGTTTTGGGTAATAGCATCCGCCGTACCTTTGTACCATTTCGCGCTGTTTTCGGTTTGTCTTGGAGTAAGAGTGGCTGTGAAGGAGTGGACGCCATTTAACCCCCATTTTTCTCCATTACCAACGTAACTATCAAGAGCCACAGCTTCGTATTGCATTAATACTCCAACCTTGTTGATTCCACTGTTGGCACAATTGCTGAGAGGGAAATCAATAATTCGATATTTTGCAGCAAAAGAAACGGCTGGTTTAGCAACTTTTCTAGTCAGTGATTCGAGTCTAGTACCCTTTCCTCCAGCGAGAATCATTGCGACAATTTTATATGGCATTATGCGTACCTCCGCGTATATTCACATTCTAGCACACGCAAGAAATCACATAAACCAAAAGAGAGAGATTCCAGCTAATTAATTTATTAAACGCTTTTTTTTCCTTAAAAAAATGATAAACTCTATGTGATGAAAGTTTGGCCTTCTTTTCAAAAGACTCTTCTATTGGCGTTAGTCATATTTTTATTTTCCGCTGTCATTGTTTTTACCAGTTGCATTAATCTATTTCTTTTTGAAGAGTGGGATTATCGTCAATGGTTAATCATCGGTGTCTTCCTCGCATCATCAATCTTAATTTTAATTTTCTCTTTACGGACCTATTTCTATGTCATCGAAAAAAGAGAACTAATAGTCATAAAATTCAAAAGAGAGTTGGTTTACCCCTACTCAGAAATAATCTACATTGATCAAAACCAAAAAAGAAAAAGATCCACCATCACAATTGTCATGAAAAGTGGACAGATCATATATTTAATTCCTGATAATAAGAATCAGGTCTATGAGTCATTACAAAAGAACTGCGATGATTTGCTTGATAAGCAGGAAGTAATGAATAAATTTCCTCGCATTAAGTTATAAGTTAGATATTTGTTTATTGCATAAACTAGTTGGTTGTGCTAACATTTTCGAGAATAAAGGAGGCCTACGATATGTCAAGAGTATGTCCAGTAACAGGAAAAGGACCTTTAAGTGGTAATAGTCGCTCCCATTCTTTGAGAGCTTCACGCCGTAGATGGAACTGCAATCTTCAAGTCCGCACAGTCGTGGTTGACGGCCAAGAAATGCGAGTTCGTATGTCGACTCGCGCTTATCGCAGTCTCAACAAACAATACAAATAAAAAAGGTTAATAAACCTGAAATAAGAAACGCGGAGTATTCCGCTTTTTTATTTGATTAAAAAGATAATGTCAAAACGAATAATAATATCTCGCTAATAAATAAGGAGAAGAAAAGAAGCCATTGAGAAAAAGCGATGGTAATCATGCGTGGACGAACGTATTTAATGCTTCCGTCTTCGGCGATAGTTTCCTTCATTCGAATGTTCAAATTAAGTTTGGGATTCAAAAGCAATACTAATATTAATAATGTAAGAACAAAACCCAATATAAATATGATAAATGGGATGGGAGAAGTTTCACCTATTTGTTGATTGTAGATAAAAGAACCAATGCTGATTGAAGTTGAAAGTAAAAATGAAGAGATGAGAAAAAGAATAAACACAATGCTATGTAATCTCATGTAATCTAAAGGAATAAAAACTAAAGCTAAAAACAAAATGGAAGACAATATTCCAGAAATCATTATCATAATGAAAAAGCCATTGTTGAATTTCAAATCAAATGTAGAGAAGAAAAAAACAAATGATATGGTAGCCAAAATAAGCGAGATGTTGCCATAAAAATTCTCGGAAAAATTACTTTTATAGTTTAACTCGTAAGGAAACATGTTTCGAATGTTGTATGTCACCTTATATTTGTTCCTATAAGAAATAAAAGAGGCGACTAAAAACAAGACGCCAAAGAGAACTGATAATATTAATGCCGGTAAAGTAAATCCCATTAGATTTTTAAACTCCTGATAGCAACTTGTACATCATCGGCGTTAAAGATATAGGAACCCGCCACAAAGACATCAACTCCCATTTGTTTGCATTCACGAGCGGTCTGGTCATTGATGCCACCATCGATTTCAATCAAGGTCTTTATTTCGTTTTCATCAATATAGTTTCTAAGTCTTAATATTTTGCCTAATGAATCGCGAATAAAGGATTGCCCACCAAAACCAGGTTCAACACTCATAATAAGGACGAGTTCGAGGCTATATAAGAAGGGAAATACTTTTTCAATTGGAGTTTTAGGTTTGATCGAAAGACCGGCTTTAGCTCCATGTTTATGTATGATATCAATGACTTCAAACACTTCTGAATCACTTTCACAAGACTCATAATGGAAGGTTAAATAGTCGGCGCCAGCCTCGACAAATCTTTGAGCATATTCACGAGGATTGCTAATCATGATATGGACATCATTGACCATTTTGTGAGTTTTTGCGATGGCTTGCAAGACTGGCAAACCAAAGGAAATATTAGGGACGAAATGTCCGTCCATAACATCGAAATGTAGCCAATCGGCACCAGCATCTTGAATGCGCTTAATGTCAGCTCCAAGATGAGTGAAATCAGCGGATAGAATAGAGGGTGCAACGAGAGCAGTTTTCATTTTTCGTACCTCCGTATTTGAAAAATCGCATCTTTTGATAAAGTCAAATAGCAATCGTATGCTATTTTTGAAATTATACCATCTTCAAGAGCTTTTTTAACTGTACAACGATCTTCAGAGATGTGTAAACAATTTGAAAAATAACATTTTAGATATAAATCGGTGAAACCAGGAAAATATTGGGCAAGTTCTTCTTTATAAAGATCCAAGTCTAAAGAAGAAAACCCAGGAGTGTCAGCGATATAACCGCCCTCATAAGGAAGTAGTATTACTTCTTTTGTTTTGTGTTTGCCTCTTCCTAAGGCACGAGAGTAATCTCCCACTGCTCTTTCGAAATGAGGGTCAATCGCATTAATTAACGATGATTTTCCTACTCCGGTTTGACCAATTAAGCAGGTGATATGATTTGTAAATAGTTTTCTTACTTCTTCTAAGCCAGTTCTTTCTTTGTTGCTGACAAAATAAACATCAACATTAATTCTTGAAAAAACATCTTTAATCTCACTCATGAGTTCTTGATTATCGCTTTTGTCTGATTTAGTGATAATCACTTTGGCTTTAATACCATTCATATTGGCATAGGTCAAATATTTAAAAACTAATAAATAAGAAAAGACTGGTTCGACTAAGGAAGAAACTATGAGCATTTGGTCGACATTAGCCACGGATGGTCTTTTTAATTGACTGATACGGGGATAAACATAGTTAATAACCATATCGACTAGATCAATATCAACATTATCTCCCACCATTGGTTTAGTTGTACCATATCGAAAAATTCCTCGAGCCGGAGCACGATAAATCACTCCTTCGCATAAAACCGAATAAATACCACAGCTTAAGGCTAGAATTTTACCTTCCATTATTTAAAACCAAATATACGGGCAAAAAAACTCTTCTTCTCTTTTAATAGTTCAGAATTTTGCGTCAGAATCACTAAATCATCGTGGAAATCTTGGGCAGTGTGATAACGTTCTTTAAAACTTCTAGCTGTTGATTTAGCAATGACTTTTTCCACTTCTTTTGAACATTGAGGGATGTATTTTTTAGGAGATGGTACTTTTTCACGAATGTGAGCCACTACCACTTTGACAGGGTCTGAATCATTGAAAGGGACACGACCAGTCATTAGTTCAAACAAGGTGATGCCTGCCGCATAAATATCGGATTGGGGAGAGGCAGGAAACCCCCTAGATATTTCTGGGGCCAGATAATGGACAGATCCGATGATTTCTTTAGGTTTTTCATTTTTTGTATTAATGCTAATCGTTTCCGAGATGCCAAAATCGCCAAGTTTTATGGTTCCATCAGGGAGATAAAAGATGTTTTGTGGCTTTACATCTCGATGGACAATATTGTGCTCGTGAGCATATTGAAGAGCAGAAGTTAATTGAATCATGATGCTAATGGTTTCTTGAAGTGGCAAGGCAGAACGAAAATCGAGAACATCTTTTAATGTTTGTCCCGCGACATACTCATTAACGATATAAGGGACACCTTCATATGTTCCATGGTTATAAACCTTAACAATATTAGGATGATTCAGAGAAGCAGCAATTGTCGCTTCGTTTTGAAAGCGCCGAAGATTGATGGGATTCTTCATCACATCTTCTCTAATTAACTTGATGGCAATGCGCTTTTTGGTGATAAAGTCGGTGGCTTCATAAACCTCCGCCATACCGCCATGGCCGATTCTCGCTGTTACGCGATATCTTTCATCAATAATTGAACCAATCTTTAGTGGCATTATTTATTGGCCTCCCAAAGAACAGCTGCGATATTGTCACTGCCACCATTAGCGTTAGCAAGAGCGATAAGCTCATTGACTTTTTGTTCGGTTGAATCATCGCTTTTTAAAATTGTGTATAGTGAGGTTTCTTCAACATTATTATATAAACCATCGCTGCAGACGAGAACATTTTCATTGAAATAAGATGTCAATTTAATATCAACATTAAGAGACGGGTAGATGCCTAAAGCATTGGTCAAAACATGGCGTTTTGGGTGAGTTCTCATTTCTTCTTTGCTTATTTTTCCGGTGCGATATAAGTAGGCGACATAGGTCTGATCTTCCGTAATTTGGACAACTTCTTTCTCGCCTAATATATAAGCTCTAGAATCTCCAATTTGGGCGGTGATCATGTAACTAGACATAATTAACACGAGTGTCAATGTAGTCCCCATGCCTTCATAAATCTTATTTTTTTGCGCTTCTTGATAGATGGCGTTATTGGCGCTTTTGATGACCGCCATTACCCATTTCATCGCTAAAAAACGATTGAGAAATTTTTGTTTATCATTGAATGAATCACTAATGATTTTGATGGCAATCGAAGCGGCATAATCGCCTTTATTAGATCCGCCCATTCCATCACAAATAATCAAAAGAATATTGCCTTTGATATTAGTGAGAGCGGCGGCCCGATCTTCATTTGTTAAACGAACCTTGCCAATATCAGTTCCAAAGGCATAAGTTCCAGATATATACATTTTTTGTTTCATAATAAGTTATCTTCTACTTTGGCTCTTAATTGACCGCAAGCAGCATCGATATCAGAACCGAATTCCTTGCGAATAGTAGCGGTGACTCCACCTTTTGTCAAATAGTCAAGAAAGAGATGGATGCGATTGCCACTACTTCTTTTGTAACTGCAAAGATTAGTTTCATTATACGGGATTAAATTCACATATCCCATTGTTCCTTTGATTAAATCAATAAGTTCCTGGGCGTTTTCTTTGGTATCGTTGAGATCAGCTAATAAAAGATACTCATAAGTGACACGGCGACCGCTTAATTTCTCATACTCCCGAACAGCGGGCATCAAAACTTCAAGAGGGTATACTTTATTGATTTTCATCAATTGGTTTCTTAACTCATTATTAGGAGCGTGCAAAGATATCGCTAAATTGGTCTGGAGACCTTCTTGGGCATATCTTCTAATCGCATCCGGTATTCCACAAGTGGAAACAGTAATATGGCGCGCTCCAATGGCGAGTCCTTTAGGATGATTAACAATTCGGATAAAATCCATTAAATTTTCATAGTTATCAAATGGTTCACCGGTTCCCATCACGACGACATGGGTAATTCGTTGTCCTTTGCCTTCATCTTCAAGAAGTTGGTTGATGACTAAAAGCTGACCAATCATTTCATCGACCGTCAAATTCCTTTGTTTGCCTAGGCGTCCAGATGAACAAAAAGAACAACCCATGTTGCAGCCGACTTGACTAGAAACACATACCGCATTTCCATATGAATAGCGCATTAAAACAGTTTCGATTTTAGCTCCATCGCTTAAAGAAAGCAAAACTTTGATGGTCCCGTCACTGCTTTCTTGTTTGAGGTGAATAGAAGGCAAATCGAGACAATATTTTTCTTTTAAAACTTCCCGGAATTTTAATGAGACATCACTCATTTCATCAAAAGTTCGGGCTTTCTTTTCATAAATCCAAGTGAAAAGTTGCGTGGCGCGATATGGCTTTTGGCCTTCTTTAACCATTTGTTCAGTCAATTTACTAATTTCTTGAGCAAAAAGATTAAGCATTCTTGGGTTCCTCTTTTTTTAAGATGGCGAAAAATAAACTTTCTTCATATTCGCTGAAGGGGAAAAACTGCTTATCCGTCACAAGAGAAAAGGTTGGGTTATTTTCAATGAATCGTTTGATAAGTCTTCGCGACTCTTTTTTGTTGATCGTTGGTATGGCGTAAATCAGCTGACCACCATCTTCAACAAGAGCGGCACACTCTTGAAGCGCTAATTCTTGAGATTTGATAATCCCATCAAGTTGATCGGATGACACTCTCAAGAAATAATCAGGCGTCGATTTCAATAAAGCTAATTTTGAGCTATCTGGGAATAGAAAAAAGGTGTGAACTGGTTTAGATATACAAGTGATAATTTGAGAAGGTGTGGCTTCAAAAAAGGAAGCGTTTTTCAAATTAAAACTGACAATTGTTTTTTTGCTAGCAAAAAATGCTTGAGCATCTCCAATGATTAAGTCAAATTTGACATTGCGGTCAAATTTATGCATCAATCCTAAGAATGCGTTATTTGGATAGTTCGAATAAATCGCGATGCCTCTTAAGGGATCAATATCCGCTTGAGCAAATACTTCATTCCAAGCAGGAGAGATATCGATGATTTCCTTCTTTTGGAACGCGAGATGCTTCTTAATGTTTGAGTTGTTTTTAGAAAGGACAAAATCAGGAAATGGGCTGGCGATTAAATCGGGATATTTCGCTAATAAATCTTCTTGGCTATTCATGTCTTTATTAACAAGGCAAAATCTTGATGATGGTCTAGAATTACTTCGCAAAATGCGATAAGTCAAATGTTCACCAAAGTGTTTGGTCCACATTTTTACTAACCAAAGCGGAGTGTTAAACCGATATGACAAATAATCGAGCGATTCTTTGCTAATTTCTAAAGGAATTAGGTTTTCAGTATTTACATTAATTTCCGCGATAATTTGGGCAACATCCCTGTTTTTAAAACGTTCTAATTTTGAAATAGCTTCAATCAGGATTTGGCTCATGTCTTCAATCGCCACGGATTTAATGAAAAGACGATTGGAAAAATAAAGCAAAACGAGAGTGAGATTATTAACATCGAGAGAACCAAAGGTTTTTTCAGAGAGATAGGAAAAAACATAATAATGGCGAAGAGAGCAGCCAACACATTTAATAATTTCGGTTCGTTCAATAGATGAAATCTTTTGGTCTTTTAACAGGCTGCGAATAGCCAAATTAAAAGAGATATTCTTTTCAAGAATTTCATTGAGCACTTGTGATGAAAGAGAAACAATTATATTCATTAGTCACCTGGTTTAAAATCTTTGAAGACATCACCAGTATAGATTTGGTCATCGCCTTCTCCTTCTTCGAGGTCTTCATCGTCATGATCGGTATCGACATCAACGAGATTGTCTTCGGTAATGAATCGAGGGTAATTTTCATTAATATTTTGAAAACGATTGTCTTGAGAGTAATAGTAAAATTCGACTGTCTTATGAATAGCGACTTCTCCGATTCCATTGAGAAGGAGATCAGCCATCATTTTTTGTAAGACGCTGACTTTTAATGGAGCATGGACGTGTATAAGCAAATTCCATGAAGTTTGTTCGGTTCCTTTGTGAAAAATCATATTATTGGGAGCTATGAAATTGACTTCATCTTCTTCCACTTCATATAGCTTGGCAATTAGAGGGGTAAGTTCGCGAGACAAGCGGCCAACCACGAACTGATCTAGGCCATAAAAAATTAAAGTAATCATAAATTCTTCCTTCGTTTTAATATAATACAATAAAATACAAATTTTTTGTTAAAAATTGTATGGATCAATATTTACATCGATATTAACGCCAGACTTTTTAGCATATAAATCAATCAACTTAATGAGCGTTTCTTGAATTGCTGAATAGTCACGGTATTTGATGAGAATTGTCCTCAAAAATAAGAGGTGATCCCTAGCAATATAGGGAGTTGTTGGACCGAGAATCACAGCTTTGTCACCAAGTTGATCATTTAAGTAATCAACAGCGTTATAGGTCTGGGTAATAACAGTTTCCTCTTTCTTTCCCGAAATGGTTAAACTTGCCAGAAAATAGTAGGGAGGATAATTTTGCAATTTTCTCATTCCCATCTCTTTTTGAAAAAAACCTTCGTAATCCTGTCTGGCCCCGTAAGTAATAGCGTAATGAGATGGATTGTAGGTTTGAATGATAGCCTTACCAATCTTGTCGCTTCTTCCTGATCTTCCCACCGCTTGGGTAATCAATTGAAAAACCCTTTCCGAACTTCTAAAAGACGGCATTGATAAACCAATATCCGCAAGGACAATCCCGACTAAAGTTACATCAGGAAAGTCGTGTCCCTTAGCAATCATCTGAGTCCCAATTAGAATATCAGCGGTTTTTTTGCGGAAAGACTCAATAATTGAGGGTATTTTGTTGCGCACTTTTGTCGAATCACTATCAAGACGAAGTGTTCTTGCTTCGGGAAATAAACGGTGAACTTCTTCTTCAATTCTTTCCGTTCCAAACCCTGTTTTCATTAAGTATTTGGACCCGCATTCTGGACATGTTTCAGGCATAACTTGCACATAGTCACAGTGATGACATTTGAGCATGTTATCACCCTTGTGATAGGTTAGAGCTATTCCGCATGTCGGACAGCGGAATAAATACCCACAGTTGCGGCAAGAAACGCTGGTCGAAAAACCTCGACGATTAATTAAAAGTATCGCTTGTTGGTGAGAGATTAATATTTTTGATAGTTCATCTCTTAATGAAAGAGAAAAAATGTAAGATTCCCGATCGATATTATGATAGTCGGCTAAATTAATTATTTTGGTAGCAGGGAGTTTTTGTTCATTTATGCGTTTATCTAATCGCAAAAGATGATAGATTCCATTCTTTGCTCGAGCCCTTGACTCTAAAGAAGGGGTAGCACTGCCTAAAAGCACTTTTGCTTTATGCATTTCTCCTCTCATGATAGAGACTTCACGAGCGTGATAAAAAGGAGTGGTATCTTGTTTATATGATTCAACATGCTCTTCATCAAGTATAATTAAGCCAATTTTCTCTAAAGGAGCAAAAATAGCGCTTCTCGCTCCAATAACAATGTGGGCTTCTCCACGAGCTATTTTGCGATATTCATCATATTTTTCAGCCGGAGTTAACTCGCTATGCAAAATGGCGACTTGATGCTTAAAGCGCCGAATAAAATATTCCATCATCATCGGAGTTAAAGATATTTCCGGAACTAGGAATAAAACACTGTTGCCTTTTTCTAATTCTCGTTCACATAAAGTTAGATAAACTTCGGTTTTCCCACTACCAGTTATTCCCTGTAAAAGATAGACAGAGTCATCACTTTTGGAAAAATCGTCAATAACTCTTTGCTGATCATCAGTCAATAGCGGGGGCTTTTGAAGAGAATAATCAGGAATAAGGAGTCGGCGCTTTTCTTCTTTAAGAATTTTTATCAATTCTCTAGAAAGCAATTTTTCAACAACACTAGGAGAACCAACTTCTCTTTTTAAAATTTTTCCTTCTTTTTTGATTAAACGGAGAATTTCAATTTGCTTATCCGTTAAATCTTCTTCCGAATAACGTTTTATTGAAAGGTATTGGTCATAAGCAATCTTGGGAGCTTTTAAAGACGATTTCCTTGGAGATAAGGAGGGAGGAAGCATGGATTGGAGAACACTTATAAAAGGGGCTAAATAATAGTCTGACACTCGCCTAGCCAAAGAAAACAAATCTTCATTTAGCAATGGCGACTCATCAATAACATCAACGAGGTAATCAAGTCGGTATCCACTTTCTTCTTCTAATTGCTCACTAGTTTTGTCGGTGGATTTGACTGATAGAACATAACCCATTAGTTCGCGGTGATTAAAATTTACCAAAACACGAAAACCAGGACCGATATTTTTCTTGCCTTCGTAGAGATAAGAAAAAGGACGATCTAGTGTATGACTTGCGTATTCAATTAAGATTTCAACTATGCGCATATCATCGAGTTCGTCCTATAAATTATTCTGATGTATTTTTTTAAGAATTAGATGTGTGATTTCAGAAGACGCTCGACCAACTCGATCATTTAGAACGATGTAATCGTAATCTTTTGTCATAGTCATTTCTTTTTTGCCTTTTTCTAATCTCTCAAAAATGATTTCTTCTGACTCACTACGACGATTCCGAATTCTCTTTTCAAGAGCTTTGAGTGAGGGTGGCATTAAAAAGAAAGAAATAACACCTTCATCTTTGACTTTGTCGAGAACTTGTTCCGCTCCATTTATTTCAATTTCAAGAAAAACGTTTTTGCCTTGAGAGCGAAGTTCTTCGACTTTGTTTTTAGGGGTTCCATAACGATTACCCACAAACTCTGCCCATTCGAGGAAATTATTGTTGTCGATATTTTTTTGAAATTCTTCTTGAGAAACAAAATAATAATCTTGGCCGTCTTGCTCCATGTTACGTGGAACACGAGTTGTCATGGAAATTGAGTAGACTAAATTAAGCTTCTCATTTTTCATGATTCGCTTTCTAACTGTCCCTTTTCCAACTCCGGATGGGCCGCTAAGAATAATTAATAACCCTTTTTTCATAAATTTTGTATGCGTTAATTATAAATACATATTTATACTAAGGCAAACTAATATGTTAAAATATCTTCAATGAAATTGTCCCTTGGCACTTTAAAAATGATAGTAGATGATCTCAAAACTAAGATCATCAACAACTATATAAGCAATGTTTCTATTATTGGGAATCATGATTTTCTTTTTTCTTTTTCGAAATACCGCGAGAAAAGACTATTTGTTTCTCTATCTCATCAGTCTCCCTTTCTTTGTTTAGTAAGTAACAATATGTCTTTTCCCACCACACTTGGTCGGTTAAACGACAACATCCGAAAAGAAATCAAGGATAGTTTAATAACTGATATCAGTATTCTCGCAGAAGATCGAATAGTGGCTTTTCAAATTACCAAAACAAATGATTTGTATGAGAAAATTTCTAAGACTTTAATTTTCGAACTTATTCCCACAAAACCCAATTTACTTGTCGTGGATGATAAAGGGAAAAATATCTTTGTTCTCCATGAAATGTCTCTGGAAAAATCACGGCCACTTATGCGAGGAATCAGTTACGAGCCTCCTTTAAAAAAGGGAGAATTTAAGACTTTAATTAATGATGAGTCAATTTCTGATTACGAATCCATGGCAGAAGATAAATTAAAAGAGTCTCGACATAAACAAATTAAAGATCGCTTCGCCATTTTATTTCATCACTTGAAGAGTCGCTCGAAGAGTCTCGCTAAGAAAGAAATTGTTTTGAATAGCGAAATGAAAGACGCCGAAAAAGATTTATGTTTTCTTGAACACGGAAACATGCTTTTGGCTTTGAGCGATAACATTGAATCAATCAATTTGTATGTTAAAGCAAATAATCTCTCTTATGACAGCAAGTTAAGCGTCGGTATTAACGCGAACCATTATTTCAAGAAATACAAGAAGGCCAAACGAACCATCCAAATGAATCATTCCGAGATAATTAAAGCTCAAGAGGAAATGGCGAGGCTTGAAGCTTTGATTGGTCAATCTCAATATATGAATGAAAACGAGCTTTATGAGTTGGCTCTTTCGGAAATGCCACATGAATTTAGTTCATCAAATCACAAAAAAACAAAAGATAAAGCAAGTATTGCATATGTTATTTACGATAATAGTAAAATCTATTTCGGAAAAAACGATAAACAAAATGAATGCATTACTTTTAAACTTGCTCATCCAAGCGATTGGTTTTTTCATATCAAGGATTATCCTGGTTCACATGTTGTGATTGCAAATGAAAACCCTAGTGAGTCTCAAATTTTACTCGCTGGAGAAATGTGCTTGGTTTTATCGAACAAAATAACCGCTGAGGTTCAATATGCTCAAATTAAAGATGTAAAAAAGACATCAAAAGTAGGACAAGTAATATTGCAAAAACAACATCTGCTAATTATTAGAAACGTCCAAGAAGAAACCTTAAAACTATTGGATAATTCTTATAGGATGGTTATCTGATTTTAATGCAGCTATCAAGAGTCTTTGTGAAGTCATTTTCAATTGAATAAACCGCCACCTTATTTTCAACAACAAACATAATAGGAACGAAAAAGTTTTCTTCATAAGCCGGCAAAAAAGCTTCTTTACCACCATTTGTGATACTTAATAAAACATCGTAATCTTCCTCAGCAGTAATTGATATGTCAAAGTTGATATGATAGATAGAAAAGTCTTTCTTTTTTAAAAACTCAATAAGAACGGTTTCTAAATTTTTACAGTGACTGCAAATTGATGTATCGATTACAAAAATGAGATTGGAAAGTTCGTCTACTGTTTGAGACATCTCACTCACTGTCTCCCAAAGGATGTATTGAGGGTTTTCATCTTTAACCATATAAAAAAATGGGCCTTGATAAGAATTACAGGCCGTTAATAAAGATAGGAAGAAAAGAAAAATGCTGTTATTTTTCATTCGACAATTTTATTTCTTTGTTAAGAAAATCTTCCCCTTTTATCATTTCGTTAGTCGATAAATTGAGGAATTTTTGTTGTCTGAGCATCTCGTAGATGACAACCGCAACACAGTTGGAAACATTTAAGCTTCGAGCTTCTGGTACCATTGGTATTCTTAATAAGAATTCTGGTTTGTTGCGAAGTATATCATGAGGAATTCCTGTCGATTCCCGGCCAAACATTACATAATAATCTTTAACTGGATCAGTAAAATCAAACATTGTATAACTTTGGGAAGCATAGCGAGTCACATAATAGATAGTCTCTCCCTGATTCTTTCTTTGGAAGTCTTCGTAAGTTGGATAGTAAAAAAGTTTTAAATCATCAATGTAGTCTAATCCAACTCTTTTTAAATCTTTGCTTTCCAAAGAAAAAGATAGAGGACCTATGATGTGAAGGGTCGCATGAACGGCCACACAGGTCCTCATTATATTTCCCGTGTTTTGGGGTTTTTCGGGCCGAAATAGCACGACATGAATCATAAAGAAAATCCGCGTGCTTTCCTTTCAGCATTAATTTTTGGCTCAATTTGGTGATGATAAGCTTTAATGCAATCAGCGATAATTTGTTTCGCGGCTTCGCGATCTTTGACTTCATCAATGGCGGTATCTTTTCCTTCAAGAGTTTTGTAAACCGCAAAGAAGTGTTTGATTTCATCCATGATGTGATCAGGAATTTGGGAGATGTCCTTATATTGATTAAAGAAAGGATCGTTCTTCGCAACAGCGATAATCTTTTCATCGGGTAAACCATTATCGACCATAATTAAAACTCCAATAGGAGAACATTCAACAAGAGACATAGGAAGAATGGCTTCCGAACAAAGCACTAAAACATCAAGAGGATCGTAATCACGAGCATAAGTTCGCGGTATAAACCCATAATTTTGTGGGTAGTGGGTTGAGGTAAATAAAACTCGATCAAGAATAAGATGGCCAGTTTCTTTATCTAATTCATATTTATTTTTGCTGCCTTTCGAAATTTCGATTAAGGCTAGGAAAGAATCAGGGGTGACTCTTGCCGCTTTTACATCATGCCAACAATGCATAATTAATCCTCCTGTAAGATACTACGAGTTATTCTATCACAAAGATAAAAAATGAGGTATGTTTCTCAGCTTTTTTACATCTTCTCAATTGTAGTTCCTAAAGGAAGTAACATCAAACGTCCAAATTTAAACATTTGTAATCCACAAGGAATAAATAGAATCGTAACGCATAAAACAGCTCCCAAGATGTACATGGATAATGCTGCTTCCCAACCAAAGAAAATAGCCCATAAAATGTTCAAAACCATCTTGAAGCCACTTTCGGATGTAACTTTTGGCTCATAGCCAAATGGCCATAAAGCCAAACGGGCAAATTTAAAAAATTGGAGCCCAATGGGAATAAATAGAAGAGTAATGCAAAGCAAAACCCCTGTAATGAAGTAACTTAGAGCTAACCACCAACCAACAAAAATTGCCCAAAGTATATTGCCAAAAGTTTTCATAAATTTCTTCTTTCTCTAATCAAATGAAAGCCCATCGCATAAAACAATGGGCTTATTGAGATTTTTAGATTTTATCTACGTTATCTTGAAGAACAAGACGAGCTAGGTTTTTCGGTTTACGTCCAGGTTTGAGAATTCTTTCACCTGGTTTAATCGCTCCGACAGGGCAGACAAGACCGCAGAGTAAACAGCCAACACATTTATCGTGATTACAGCTTGGACGGCGTGTCTCTTCGTCCCATTCAATTGCTTGGTGAGCACCATCGTAACAAGAAATATAGCATCTTCCACAGCCGACACATTTATCGCTGTTGATTTCCGGGAATACCTTGTAATCACGGTCAAGTTCCTCGGCAGGGATGAGATTCTTATTGGCCAAGCCAACCAAATCTTCAAGATGATCGACACCTTCTTGTTCCATATAATGAGCTAAGCCATTACACATGTCTTCAACGATGCGATACCCATATTGCATAATTCCGGTTGTGACTTGTAAATTCTTACAGCCGAGTAAGATAAATTCAGCGGCGTCCTCCCAAGTTTCAATTCCACCAATTCCGGAGATTTCCGCATCTTTGAGCTTTGGATGATTTCTCATCTGTTGAATAAAGCGCAAAGCGACTGGCTTAACAGCTTTGCCGGAATATCCCGAGATGGAAGATTTACCATTAATGATTGGTAAACCAACTTTTTTATCTAAATCGATGTTGATAATCGATTTAATGGTGTTGATAGCAGAGATACCATCAGCTCCACCCTCTAAAGAAGCGATTGCTGGATCACACATATCAGTAATGTTTGGAGTCATTTTAGCCATAAATGGTAATTTAGTGGCACGACGAACCGCTGCGCAATATTTATGACATAATTCGGGGCTACTTCCCACATCAGATCCCATCGCATGAGAAGTCATTTGTGGGCAGGAGAAATTTAATTCAATCATGTCAGCACCAGCTTCAGTAACGAGGCGGGCTAACACTTCCCAGTCTTCTTCATTGCTTCCCATGATGGAGGCGATGAGGACTTGATTGGGATAGTTTTTCTTTAACCGAGCAAGATCGGCGAGATTCTCTTCAAGAGAGTGCTCAGCGATTTGTTCCATGTTTTTGAAGCCAACAAATGGTTCGGCTTCCTTAGTTAAGGCATCAAAGCGAGGGGATACCTCATCGATGACATAGTGTTTTGGTCCGATTGTCTTGAAGACAACTCCGCCCCAACCTGATTCATAAGCTTTAGCACACATGTCATAGCAGTTTCCAACTGGAGAAGAAGATAAACAGAAGGGGTTCGGGAATTTGACACCCATGAAGGTGATTGACAAATCTTTATGTACCATATTATTTACCTCTTACAAATTGTCTGACAGCGTAAGCGACTTCTTTACCAGTTCTCACACCCCATACAACAGTTTTTTCTCCGTGGGCAATATCTCCAGCGACGAAGATTTTGCTATTTTTAAGGTGATTACCTTCAAAGGTTACTTCACCGCGATTAATTTCCAAACCTAACCCTGTTGGATCAACACATTGTCCAACAGCGAGAATAATTAAATCAGCCTTAATCTTTAATTCGCTTGGAATAATGCGATGTTTAAACTTCACAATTCCTCCGCGAGCTGTTCCGACAGGAATGTATCCATCAATGATGGTCACGCCTTGTTCTTGAGCCGATTTTAATTCTTTTTCACTGGCTCTAAATTCGTTAAATTGTTCGTAAACAACATCGGTTACATGTGGGCAACCTAAAAGTTTTAAAGTTGTCACAGTATCCATTGCAACATCGCCACCACCGATGACGAGAACGTTCTCAGGAATTTTTACCTTTCCTTTGCGTGATTTAACTTGTTTGAGCCAATCGACCGCTAATTTAACTTTGCGATTATTTTCAAACATCGGTAAGACTTTACCTTTGCATGAACCAATAGAAATAACGACAGCATCATTTTCTTTTTCTAAATCCTCTAAAGAAACATCAACTCCAACACGCGTGTTGAGAGCAATATCTACTCCAAGGCGAACGATGCGATTGATTTCCCGATCAACTACTGAATTCGATAAGCGGTATTCAGGGATTCCATAACGGAGGTACCCTCCAGCTTGAGCATCTTTTTCATAAATGGTAACTTTGAAACCTTCAAGAGCTAATTCCGCAGCAGCGGTTAATCCACCAGGGCCACTGCCAACGACAGCCACTTTTTTGCCGTTAAGAGGTTTTGGTTCCCAAATTTCCATTTTGGTTGCTGCTTCAAAATCGGTTATATACCTTTGAATACGGCCAATATCGATTGGTTTATCAATACCACTGCGTGAGCAGCCTTCTTGACAGTACCTCTCTGTTGGGCAAACACGAGCACAAATCGCTCCGAGAGCATTATTAATTCTAACCGTTTCAGCAGCGCCTTTGATATTTTTGAAGCGAACTGAACGGATGAATTTGGCTGGATCTGTTCCAGCTGGACAATGTTGTGAACATGGAGCATCGAGGCATAGTAAGCAACGGGAGGCTTCTTCCATTACTAAACGTGGGCTATACCCTGCTTCATATTCTTCTTGGTATTTTTTAGACATTTTTGTCTCCTCTCCAAGTTAAGAACAACCTTTAGTGTTATTTTATCAAAGATACACGTATTGTGAATATATTTTTGTTGAGTTTGTTTCTTTGAAACGATCTATTACAAATAAATTAAGAAAAAATGAATCGGTTTTGCAAGATTCATTTTTCATTTGAACGAAGAATTAAATAGTTAATTCATCACATCATCTTCTGTAAATATTAAGCCCTTGATTTCGTCTTTCTTTTTTCGGGAGAAGAGTTTATTAATGGTTTGAGAAACATCTAATTT
>JAQVAY010000029.1 GCA_028690575.1 Bacilli bacterium
CCTATCGACTCACAGATAAGACTTAGGGCGCTAGAACGGAACATTCTTCGATTGACTCCAAGCACTAACAAACAAGAAGTAGGTACGGCCCATATAAATGATTGCCAATAACCTTGATGCAGACCAATGGAAGTGTAGACAAAGGCAATCGTAGCAATCATCCAAATAATCATCAACAATAAGAGTGTAATCAATATTTTCTTGCGAAAATCGCTGCTCTTCTTAAGAACATATTCTTTTTTGTCATTTAGAGATCCTTGATGGGTAAGATAGTCGATAGTCACTCCATAAAACTGGCAGAGATTGTAAAGCGTCTCAATATCAGGAATGGTGTCGCCCTTCTCCCACTTTGATACTGCCTTATCGGAATAATTAAACTTCTCGGCTAATTCTAGCTGAGTGAGTTTGGCTTCTTTTCTTAATGATGCAAGGTTTTCACCGATTATTTCGCGGATATTTTCCATGGCTCTAAAGATACAGCAAAAAAACATATTTGACAACTCTAAGGGGCCTTTATTTACTTTTAAATGTTTGTATTTCGTTAAATGGTGTTCCCTAATTAATTGATTTTAACTAAAATAAGAAAGATATGAGTGAAATCACCAAGAAAAAAGTAATAATCATCACTTCCATTTCTTTAGTTGTCTTATTAACAACTGGTATTGGTGGATATATGATTTGGAATAATCAAAAAAATGTCCCACCCTCTTATGAAGATTTTAATCCAAATGATTATCTCGATAATAATGCCGCTCTGTTTTCTAATTTTGAGACTTTTCGTCTTGAATCCCCTTCATTGGGTAATTGCATGGAAAGATATAATCCTTATCAACTCTTCAATTTAGCGGTATATGAGAGCCAAAAAAATGACTTAATCAAATTCCAAGCCAGTGGTCTTGTCGATGTCGGAGGACTAAAACAAGATATTCTTGCCTATCAATTAAAAAATGTTGATCAATACTTTTATGAAACAATTTCTAAAGGCTTAATTAGCACAGCTAAAAGGTTCTATCAAGATGAAGAAATCACATGGTATCGTGGGAAATATAACCAAAACAAAGAAATGGTTTGGAATCCCGAAAGTGAGACGATAGTTTCAATTGAAGAATTTCAAGAAGCTTGGGGATTTGATTTATCCATTTTTTCTCCCTATATTGTCTCAAGCTTAACTTGTTTAGAAACATCAACAGCGGTAATAGAAGACAACCTCATTCAAATATCGTTAGATTTAGATCCGTTTTTCAGCGTCCTAAACTATGTTAAACAGATGGTGAAAATGGGGAATCTAGAAGAAGCTCCAATCTTTAAAAACATCAATGTAAAAATTACTTTTGATGAAGATTTTTTGATTCAATCGACAGAGATATTCGAGCAGTACAAAGTGAAAAAATTTGGGTGGTTCGATGCGACCGGAACATTAACAGGAGACTTCACCTTTGGAGTCCAAGAGTCATTTCCTCCCTTAGATACTGAAATTATTTACGAATAAATAACTAAAAGAAAAGCCGCAAGTAGCGGCTTATTTCTTAGACTTTTTCAATTTCAGAGAATTCAACTTCGAGTTTGGTCGTTCTTCCAAAGAAGACGGTTTCAAGTTCGACAGCTCCGGTCTCGCGATTAATGGAAACAATATTACCTTCAGTTCCTTCAAGCGCACCGTGAATGACTTTGACAAGGTCACCGATGCTGTAACGATCATACATTTGTTCATCAATCATACCCATTCTCTTTAGAACTGGCTCAACTTGTTCTCTTGGAACAGGGAACGGTTTAGTTCCTTTTCCAGAAGATCCAACGAAGCCGGTTACTCCGGGAGTATTACGAACTACATACCAAGCATAGTCCGTCATAATCATTTCAACAAAGACATAGCCAGGATAGAGATTTTTCATTCTTGTCTTACCGGTTGGAAGACCATCTTTCATTACGGGGACTTCGTGTTCAGCGACGATAATACGGAAGATGAGTTCTTGCAAACCCATGGATTCGACACGTCGAGTGAGATTATCTGCCACTTTTCTTTCGTGAGTAGAATAAGTATTGACGACATACCAGGCTTTTTCGCCTAGCTTGCTTTGTTTATTTTCGCTATCGCTGACATCGGTCGTCGTATCAGTAAAAGCTTTAATTTCGTCTGACATTATGCCCCTGTGCCTCCCATTGATTTAAAAGCATCACCTAAAATATCGATGAGTCGAGCTCCAGCCGCATCCTCTGCTAAAAGAATAAGAGCAGCTAGAACAGCTATCACTACTGTGACAACAATGGCGGGGATTAATTCATCTCGCTTTGGCCATCTAACGCGTTTGCCTTCTTTGACAACGCCTTTTGCATAAGATTTCATTCCCATAAAGGAACCTCCTATTTACTAATTTTGTGGATAGTATGTTTTCCACAATGTGGGCAATACTTTTTGATTTCAAGGGTTTTGAAGCCTTCTTTTTTCATCATCAGGGTATAGTTGCGAGATAAACAATCTTCACAAATCAAAAGTACTTTTTCTCTCATCTATCTACCCTATCTTAAGTTTGCTTTAATAATGTAGCACATACAATTGTTATTGTAAAATAAAAAATCAATGATTGAATAAACTTACTGAATAATGTGTTTATCTTTAAGATAGTAGAAGACCATAATAAATGTCATTCCAACGACTGCGATGATGATGACAAAAGAGATCATCGTGCTAGAAGATACTTCTCTATTTTCAGAATAAGATGTGTCTGGTTGTTCAAAAAAAGTTCTCATTGTTGAGATTGAATCGCTAATTTTGCTTCCCGCTAAATCGACATAGTCACTAACTATTTGTCGATCGTATTCAGAAAGAGTTTCATATAATTCAATTACTCGTTCGTAAAGCGCGCGACTAATATCGCACACGCTACTATTTTCTTGTGGGCGCACATCCCGATTCCATAGACGAATAAAGCCTTCATCACAAGCATCAGTAAATATGGTATATGAGGTTAAGTAGTTCAAATTGTTCCACTCAATTTCACTACCGGTGTAGTTGATTGTGCTAAAAATAGCATGATTTTCCGGAGCCGTGAAAAGAGGCGAGGGAATGGATGTTATTGTATAGGAAATCATTACAGATTCAAGATTTAAAGCACTATCAAAAGCTCCAGATGCAATCTCATCAACATAAAAATCTTCATTATGATAGATGCGTATCTCTGACACATTAGGATCAGTCACACCAACAAGTTTGTAATGACCATTTTCTTTGCTTTCTAAAATCAAATTGCCATTCTCAACTGGTAGTGTTTTTATTGGAATATGTGGGTTATTAATAAATATGCCACTTGATATAATTAAAACTAGAATTGCATGTTTAATCATGAAACCGGTCCACCAAAAATAAAGATAACAATAAGACAGACAATGATTAAAAGAACAATGACACCTGCAACAATTAGTGAAAACCAAGGGAATGAATAATGTTCCTTTTCTTCTTCAAGGGGTAGATCTTCAGTCGAAATAACTTCCGTTTCACTGGAAATAGGTTTATTCTCATCAATTTCAATGCCGATGGGTTTGTCGATTTCTTTTTTCTTTTTCATAACTCTAATTATATAATATTTAATCTTCACTTTTCTTTAGAAAATGTTTGGACATCACTTTTACCAATATCGTAATGACAATGGTGTTTAAGGGAATGTTTACAAACATGATAATCAATTGACTAAACAATATTACCCAAAATGTTTCAAAACCAAAGGCTATGGCTTTCATAAGTGAACCAAAAATGACCATGACAACAAGTTCAACAATAATTAAGGCGAAGGAGGTTTGAACCGGATATAAGGGCAAATCCTCGTTTTTTGCTCTAACTTTTCGGTTATACAAAATAATAAACACCAAAAGACAGGCAAATAATAAAAGCATTGTGCTTGGGATTACAATACGCATGAGTAAAGTGATGTTATAAGTGTTGCTAAAAAGGGTAAGTGTGTCGTTAGCAAATAGAACCAAAACTACAGCAACTAGGCTAATTGCCATAAAGGAAATGGTGAATAAAAGAGATACCTTGTTATTACGAACTTTTTTAAATAAAGAAAAAACAAAATAGGGCAACAAACCCAATACAGCATAGATCAATGTAATGGTCGGAAAAAAACCGAAACCACTCGCATCAAATAATGCATAGCCAATAATGTCCGAGGCCGCTCCAACTAATAAGCCATACCAAGGACCGAGCAAAATGGAAGCGAAAATAATAATCGCCGGACCACCAGGAGAAATGCGTACAAAAGGAATGATAGGAATATAATTAATCGCCAATACTTTTTGCAAGATGACAGCGATAGCAATAAATAAACCTGCTAACGCAATTTTTGAAATACGGTCGAGAGTGCTGCGTGGAAAAAAGGATTTCATTGAAGGCCTCCGCTTTTAAAGAAGTCTCTCATATATCCTGCAAAAGCAAGAGACCCCGTAATAAGAATAATATCTTCTGGGTAATTTTCTATGAGAGTAAGCAATAATTCTTTAGGGTCTTCATAAAATTCATATTCATCAGCAAAGAGAAAATAATCATCTCTGCCACGGGCTCTTGGGTGATCAAAAGTCGTTAGTATAACCTCGCCAACTTGTCCAATAAAGTTCAACATAAGTGGAAAGTTTTTATCCTTAAAACAAGCAAAAACAACATGAATCGGTCGGGTTTTGCTGACTTTTTCAATGGAAATCATTAGGTTTTCCATCGCCTCAGGATTGTGAGCTCCATCAACGATGACCAGTGGATTACTATGGACAACTTCCATTCTGGCGGGAATAACCATTTTATACAAGCCGTCAACTAAAGCTTCTTCATTCATTGGAAAAATGCCTTTTACAATTTGAGTAGCTTCAATGGCTAAACAAGCATCATAAACGCTGTACTGAGCAATTGATTGAATCTTTAAATTGCGAAAGGTGAGATAGTCAAAAGAGTATCCGGTTTCCGAATATAGGACATTATTTGGAATCGAAACACCAAAAATTTTACTTTGCTTATAATTAGCTTCGCGAGAAATGACCGAAAGAACATCTTCACTTACATCGCCCACTAAAACAGGAATTTCTTCTTTGATGATACCGGCTTTATGCTCTGCAATTTCAGTAATGGAGCGACCGAGATATTCGGTGTGTTCCATGCTCACAGAGGTAATAACGGAAAGAATGGGAGTAAAGATGTTGGTAGCGTCAATTAAACCGCCCATACCGCACTCAATGATTGCAATATCGCATTGGCAATTAGTGAAGTGAGTGAGAGCTATTAGAGTTAAAATCTCAAAAGCTGATAATTCGTATTGAAGTATGCTTTGTTTAAATACCTGGATTATATCTTCTATTTCTTCATCGCTAATCAATTCATCATCAACGCTAATCATCTCATTAACTTGATTTAGGCCTGGAGACATAAATAGACCAACTTTATAACCGGCTTCCTTATAAATGGAGGCGAGATAAGAGGCGGTTGAGCCTTTTCCGTTTGTCCCAGCGATATGAATTGAAGGGATTAAATATTCAAAAGAAATATCACAAAGAAAACGATCAAAGTTTTCACGTTGATAGTCTCCCGAGGAACGAACAGGAACAATTAGATCTATGTTTTTCATAATTTATTCTCTTTCAAGATCCCTCTCAAGATCTCTTTTCTTAATGGTTTCTCGTTTGTCATAAAGTTTTTTTCCTTTAGCAAGAGCAATCTCCACCTTGGCTTTACCATTTCTTAAATAAACTCGAGTAGGCACAATCGTGAATCCACCCTTTTTAATTTGATTAGTGAACCAATTGATTTCTTTATTGTGAAGTAAGAGTTTTCTCGTCCTTAAGGGATCGTGATTAAAAATATTGCCTTTTTCGTAGGGATTAATGTGCATATTGACAATTTCCATTTCGCCTTGGCGTATTAAAACATACGCATCACCGATTGAACATGAATTCGCGCGTAGAGACTTGATTTCGGTCCCAACAAGAACGATTCCACATTCGGTAAAATCACTCAAAAAATAGTTGAAATGAGCTTTCTTGTTGGAGGAAATAATTTTTAGGTTTTCTAATTTCTTAACCATACTAAATTTTGTCCTTCACAACCGCTCTTCGCCAATTAAAAAGCCCTTCATCATTGAATTCTTTTGCCATTTCGGTTCGATCCTTGAAAGGAATAAAAGTAAAAGCGAGATAGAAAATTAACAAATTCATCCCTATTACAGTCAATAAAGTAAGGGCATCAAAAGGAATGAAGGCGTTGATGATAATAGTAATGGTTCCGCCAAGAACAGCGGTAAACGGAACTGCAAGTCCGGGAGTAACAACGATTGCATGAATTGTTTCAAATAACCATGCTTTAAATCTTCCACGGAAAATAAAGCGGAAGATCGTCGTCAAAATTAATCCAGCGACAAGGTAACATAGAATTGAGAGAATAATAGTATTAAAAACACCTAAGTTCAAATTGGCATAAAAAGCGTAACCCACTCCACCGCCTATTCCTAGCAGTAAGGTTCCATAAATCACTAGTCTAACGACAAATCTTGTATTTGTACTATGTCCATAAATAAGGGCGACAAGATAGGGTAAGAATAGCAAGTTAGCAACCAAGAAGAAAAGGGTCCAAAGAATGATATTCCTAAATAGAACATTTTCGTAAGGAAAGTTTGTCAAAAACGAAATTGATAAAGTTAATATTAAAGAGACAATAACCAAAGTAATAACGCGAATGATACTCGTAGAACTAACATTGTTTTGCCACACATCATTGTGGATTGCTTGTTTAACGAGCTGTGGCTTCCTCATGTGTTGCCAAACCGCGATGGGTGGTAAGAAGAAAAGCAACATGATAATAGCTCCTGAAGTAGAAACATCAAAGAATCGTGTTGATTCAACGAGATTGTGTGTGAGGATGCAGAAATAAAACATCAAATACATAAGAGCAAAACGGAATTGTTTTCGAATAAACAATCTAATGATGCAATAAAAGCCAAATCCAATTCCAAAAGAATAGAAGCTTAAACCAACAATTCCACTCATCAAGAAAACTTCAACGTAGCCAGAATGACACGTTCTCACGGTGTGCTCAAAGATAGAGGAATAGGTCATTATCAATTTCGAACTAGCCCCATAACCATAACCAAAAATGAGTCTCATTGGTTCTTTTTTAAGCAAATCCAACGCCCAAGACCATATTTCTGTTCGATTGCTAAATGTCTTAAAGTCACTTCGGAAAACAAATCTCCTCAAGAATTCTTTAAATGCAACCATAAATGGCCATTGTTTGGATTCACCAATTAGGTAGACAATAAGAAGACCAATAGCGACTGCAAAAATTAAGATGATAAACACTGAGGAACGTATATAGTGGCGTTGGATGTATCCATTGATTATTTTAGCTGACAAATAAATAACAAGGAGACCGCTAGAAATTAGCAGCGCGGTATTTGAAAGAGTAAATATCATAATTCCAAAAAAGAACAACATGAGAATATATGACCACCACTTAGAATGAGGAAAATTAATTAAAACGCAGGCCATCATGCCGAGCATTAAACACAAACCAAAAATATTTGGATTGATAAAGAACGATCCCACACTTTCGCCGTTTGGATTTCCTTCGAATTTAGTTTTATAAACCTCAATTTCAAAAACCAAAGAAAAAATAGAAGCTAAGACGACAAGAATAATGACTGCATACGCCAACCATTTTAGTTTTGCAAATCTAAGTCTTCCTTTAACGAATGTGAACATCATCATGTAAAGAACAACAAAGCTTATGAAAAGTTGAATGGTATAACGGATTTTTTCATTTATCGAATAAGTGAGAGTGGCATCCTCGCCGGTATTATAATCGATGAAATATGTTGAAGATGGGTTTGTCCAAATGGCAATGCAAATGCAAATGAAAAGGATGATTAAAATGGATAAGACAACCCAGCCGGCTTTGATTTTATTTTTCTTATGTTCAAGGAAGAAATACACTATCATCATGGCTAAAATCACAGCGGTAATGATATAAAAAACAGGATTAGAAAAACCCTCCATTGGCAGACCATTGGAAAGTAGGGCAATGTTCTCCACATAAAAGCAGGAAAGAACGATAATCACCCAGAACCAAAGACTAGATAATATGTATTTGAATTGTCCCATACAAGCAACACGCATTATACAAGCAAATGCGCGAAAAGTCTAAAACTTTGAGAAGGAGCGGACCTTAAAAGGTCCATTTTAAAGATGAAATAAAAACAAAAATAGTTTAAAAAGAAGAAAAGAGATTATTCCTTTTGATATAATCAAAAAATCATTATAATACTAGTATGAATAAATACGAACTATTAAAAAGCATGATTCATGAAGGTCAACAAATTGTTGTCTTCACTGGTGCGGGAATTTCGGTAGCCAGCGGAATTCCTGATTTCCGAAGTGAAAATGGAATATATCATACTGATGAAAACAGCGAAACAAAACCGGAAGATATTTTGTCTCATTCTTTCTTTGTCAAACGGACTAAAGATTTTTATGAGTTCTACAAAAAGAAAATGCTCTATGAAAATGCTAAGCCGAGTCTTGCTCATAAGTATTTTGCCGGATTAGAAAAGCAAGGTAAAAATATCATCGTAATTACCCAAAATATTGATGGTTTGCATCAAGAAGCGGGATCCTCGGTTGTTTACGAATTGCACGGCAATGTACATAGAAACTACTGTCAAGAATGTCATCGTCTTTTTGGGATACAATATATCCAAAAAAGCAAAGGAATTCCCCATTGCGACAAGTGTGAAGGAATTATAAAACCAGATGTCGTTTTATATGATGAGCCGCTTAATGAAGATCTAATTATGAGAACAATATCCGCGATTATGATTTGCGACATATTAATTGTGGTTGGAACCTCTTTGACGGTTTACCCCGCGGCTGGTTTCCTCCGCTACTTCCGCGGTAAATATTTGATTGTAATCAACAAAAGCGAAACATCATTTGACAACATGTGTGATTTAGTTATTAACGAAGATATAGAAAGTGTAATTAAAAAAATAGTATGAAAAAATTAGTAATATTTGATTTAGATGGAACCTTGCTCGATACGCTTGGTGATTTAAAAAACGCTGTAAATTACGCATTAAATGCCAAAAAATGGCCACAAAAATCAAAAGAAGATGTGCGTTTAGCCATAGGAAATGGCGTTGCTAAATTAATTCAAAGAACTGTTCCCAACGGAATTAGCAAAGAAGAATATGATTCTACTCTGGAGATTTTTAAAATCTATTATGGAAACAATTATGATATCGAGACAAAGCCTTATCCTGGACTACTAAAAATGTTAAAAAAATTAAAAAAAGATGGTTTTTTACTAGCGGTTTGCACAAACAAAATTCAAGCCATCGCCACCTATTTGGTCGATCACTTTTTTCCTGGATTGTTCGATTATGTTCAGGGAGATGAAATAGGCATTCCAAAAAAACCTGAGCCTGATATGATTGATAGAATTCTCAACCGCTTTTCTCTAACTGAAAAGGACGCCGTTTATGTTGGTGATACCGACGTTGATCGACTAACAGCCATTAATTCTCATCTTGAATACGCGCTTGTTGAATATGGATACCGTACAAAAGAAGAATTGTCTATTTTCTGTCCCGACAGCAAAACAATACCAAATTCTAGTCAATTGTATTCTTGGTTGAAAACATTCCAAAAAAAATAGGATTTTGTCCTATTTTATTTTTTTAATTCTCTCATCAATGAAATCGTAAATTTGTTGTCGTTCTACTTTGTAGCAAGTAGCAAATTCATCAAGAATAAAGTTATTTGCATACTCGAGCATATCGACATCAGCGGCTCCGAGTTTAACTCCCTCGGGATCTCTTTTAAAAGTGCGGTATTGAGCAAACAAATAGGCCATGTCTTCAACATCTCCTGAGCAAAGTCTTCGCTTAAAAGCGTCTCTTCTTTGTTTGGTGTTAGGATTAAAATCTTTTTCAATGATGCTAATTCTTTTAAGCAAAAGATCAGCTTCTTCAACGGTCATAATTGGACGAATGATATTGTAAATTGAATCGAAGGGAACATAAATTGTTTCCGCATCGCTTCGATTGGCTCTGACAAGAAAATAAGTTTTGCCACCCATTTCTCTTGTGCCAATAATTACGGATAGACCATCACGGCAGTGCATTACTTCATCATTAACTTTAAATCTTTTCATATAGTATCTTTATTGTACCAAAAAAACGTGACCAAAGATAGGGTTATGCTAGTTATTGGCGAAAAACTCTAATATTTAATCACATTAAGTTAAGTTAATTCGAAATACCTTAATGAAATAATAAACCAAGCAAATTAAAGTTGTCTATTTTACGTTTTTATTGATATGTGATAAAAAGCCATCAGCAAAAAGTTTTAAAAATCCGAGAGTATTCTCATTGCTAATCTTTCCATCTCCTCCCATGAGATTCATGACATTACTAATGTATGCTTCTGGTTGGCCCATAATAGGCATATTCAAAAATGTTAATACCTGGCGGAGATGATGGTTGGCTCCGAAGCCACCAATTGAACCGGGAGAAACGCTGATAATAGCGGCTGGCTTGTTGTTCCACACACTGTGTCCGTATGGACGTGAACCAATATCTAAGGCGTTTTTTAAAGCTGCTGGAAATGAACGATTATGTTCAGGAGTGGCTAATAGAACTGCGTCAAAATTTTTGATTATTTCGCGAAAAGATAACCATTCTTTTGGTTCCCTGTTTTCGGATTCTAAATCTTGGTTATAGAGAGGTAAGTATCCAATGTCTAGGATTTCATATTCCATCTCTTTTGGACTTTGGTTAATTAAAGCCTCCAC
>JAQVAY010000030.1 GCA_028690575.1 Bacilli bacterium
TAAAAGAAAACTACCATCAGTTTCAGCCTGACGATAACCAACATGAGATGATGAAGACTCGCTAATCTTCATTACTCGAATATGGTGATGGCATAAAGCGAGATTCTCCACTAAGAGGATTTCCATTTCCGGTTGATTGATTTCGCACTTTTTGGGGGCTAGATCATCAACAAAAATCATGAGATATGGTCTATGGATTTTATCATCTGTAGCAGTCGCTACAATCTTGATAGAAGCTGATGTTCCGTAAAAGGCAAATTCGATTCCTGAACCAGAAAAGTTCATCCAAAGAATTCCGTTTTGTCGATAATATCGTCCGTGAAGTTTAAGAGTGTTACTTATAATGGGTTTAGCTAAATCAATTATTTCCATATTAGCTCCTTTTATTTATGAAAACTAAATTATATTCTACATTAAACAAACTTATAAAATTATTTTATTTTTGAATATAAATATATGGATATACCAGTTTACATTATTAACGGTGTTCTATTTCCTTTGTCAACTGAAGTTCCATTAAAGAAAGCTAACAAAAGCAAAATAAGCATGATTAATAAAAGCTATAAGACACTTTTTTGTATCTTAAAAAGGGTGACAGTAAATTTTCAACGTACGTATATAAAAAGATTAGACGGTTTAATGCGAATTGGGTGAGATTTGGAAATAAGAGCTTTTTTTGATAGAATAAAAAGACTTATATAATAAGCAACCTTAAGGAGGACATGAATGAAGAAAACAATAGGATTTATCAAACCCAATTATCCGGGAGAAAAACGAGTAGCTATCTTGCCACAAGATATTAAAGATTTAGAAAACGATATCGCGATTGAAGGTGGTTTTGGTCTTGAAATGGGAATCCCCGACCAAGATTATCTTGATAAAGGGGCTCAGGTCATGTCTCGAGCCGATATTTTTGCGAAATGTGACTATATATTCTCTCTTAAATTACTCCAGCCATCCGATTATCAATATTTGAGAAAAGGACAAACAATAATAGGTTGGACTCATCCCTATGGATCTGGAAGACCTTTTTACGAAAACGAATGCATTCCTCGTGATATCAAAGTTGTCGATTTAGATAATATTACACCGAGACTATTTTACCACCATCATGTATATGATCTTGATTATATTCCTCGAAATTTCATTTATCAAAATAGTGTGATTGCCGGTTTTAGTTCGACCTATCACGCTTTAATGGCTTACGGAAAGATGCCAACGCACTCAACAAAAATTGCAATCTTGTCTTCTGGCAACGTCTCTCAAGGAGCTTTTAAGGCTGTATCCGCTTTTAATCCGACCATACGTATGTTTTATCGCAAGACAATGAACGAATTCTACGCCACTATTTCTGAGTATGATGTCATTATTAACGGAATTCAAGTTGATCAACCAGGTATTAATATTATCAGCAAAGATCAGCTTGCCATGCTCAAAAAGAGCTGCTTAATAATTGATGCTGCTGCACACCAAGGCCGTGCTATCTATGGCACAAAATTTACCTATATTGATGCACCAATCGCTTATACAGAAGGAATTGCTTATTACTGTTTAAGCAATTCACCATCACTTTTCTATAAAACAGCAAGCATAGAGATATCTAAAGCTTTTTCTAAATACATATATCAGCCTTCTGTTTCTCATATTCTTGCTTGCTTAGATAAAGCGGGCCATCTTTATGAGTAAACGTTATGTCCTACCAATTCTTATTCCGCTTCATTACGGGGCCAATGTTGAAGGTATTCAATATGGGGCTGACTATGTATTAGAAAACCTTGAAGATTATATTCTCCTGCCCGAAATAATCATTAAGGATAAAAGAAATGATCCAAATTTAAAAAATATACACTCTGTTCTCGCCACTAATGGTGTTTTAGCAACAACGGTTTCTTATATTTATAAAAATGGTCAGTTTCCTCTAGTTATTGGAGGCGATCATAGCGTTGCTCTTGGTTCTATTTCTGCTGTTGCGTTACAAGAAGATAATCTCGGTGTCATTTGGATTGATGCTCACGGGGATATGAATACCAATGTCACAAGTGAAAGTGGCAACATTCACGGCATGATTCTCGCTTCGCTTGTCGGTGAAGGAGACCCGAAAATGATCAATCTTTATCGCGAAAAAATTAAACTTAAAAAGGAAAACGTTGTCATTTTTGGTGTTCGCGATTTAGATGTGGGGGAACAAGAAATCATTGAAAAACTGAATATTAAGTATTTATCCTATGCATATATAAGACAAATAGGTATCAAGCAAGCGCTCGATGAAGTGCGCGCCTATTTTATAGGCAAAATTGAAAAACTTCATGTCTCAATTGATTTAGATTCACTTGATCCAAATATAATGCCTGGCGTTTCGATTCCCGTTGAAAATGGCTTTAAAAAAGACGATGTTAGAATCATCGTCGATTACTTATTTACTAACTTTACAATCTCATCGGCTGATATTGTGGAATACAATCCGCTTTTTGATAGCAAAGATAAGACTTTAAATTTCCTTCTTGAATTGATTGAAAAAATTAAGTCTCTTGTCTAATCATTTAGATAGGTAATATGTTCTGGGTGAAAGAGGAGTAGCATCTCGGGATTATAGAGGCTATTATTCTGTGCAAAATAAGTTAAAGGGTAGTCTTTAGAAGTCAAGAAAAACTTGGCCTTTTTTGATAAATAACGGTCAATTTTTACTAGTAAAGAGTTCATTGAAATAGCGCCAACAACGGGATAAAGATGGTTATTACAATAAAGCATACTTCCACTGTAGTTTCTCAAGAAACCAACAGAGTAGCCTATTGGGAGTTCAGCAAGCAAACACGATTCAGTGGCGGTGAAGCCCGGATAATAGCCAAATGTATCTCCTTTATGAGCGCGAATGATTCGTGAGGCATAGGTATATAGTTCAATTGCTTGTTCAAAGTTGGCGTCAAGACCATCACCATATAAATTTGATCCAACACGAATGGCGTTACCAACATCAAGGAGATATGTTTCTGATGAACATAGATGTTTGTATTTAATTTGATAATAAGGAAATAATGCTTTGATTTCGTCAATTGCTTTTTGATCACTTTGGATACGCAAATGACCATAAAGGCCATCAACTTGAATATCGTTTTGCTGGCATAGTAAAAACGCTTCATCTAGCTTTTCTTTAGTGCAAATACTGCTACGATGATGACCAAGATCATATTGAATGTGAACACGTCGGTTTTTTAAGTGTGAGAATGCTTTAGTATCTTTGACACTATTAAGTGAATAAACAATGTTAGGGTGGTCAACGAGTCGTTCGCGAGGCGTTTCAAATACAAGAACATCACAACCTGTCTTAAGGCGTAAGAATGTTCGCGCTTCATTAAGCGAGGAAACACAAAAAAGAGGTATATCAAATTTTCCAATCAATGTGTTAACAACCTCTTTTAAACCACAGCCGTAGGCATTTGATTTAATAACAGGAAAAACATGTTTTTTTGATTTTTCAAGTGATTTGCGATAGTTTCGCTCAATGGCAGATAAGTTAATTGTTTTGTAAAGCATGTTAATGGCCCTTTGTCAGCAAAAATACATAACGTTCATAGTTATTGTATAATTTTTTTTGTTCATAAATTTTAAAGTGGTGTCGTTGGAATAATTTCTGAGAGGGTATATTTTGAATCGCAACACTTGCGTATATATAAGGAGTCCCCTTTAATCTTTCCAGAGCCGATTTCATTAATAATTGAGCAATTCCTTGCCCGCGAAACTGAGGGTCCAAAAAAATCGAGTCAATAATAGCGCATTGAGAAAACTCGTGATTTGATAAGTAATGAGTCTTTTCATTGGGATATACGACAATTACGCCGCCTGCGAGTTGATCTTGGATTTTCAAAAGACTAATGAAACCATGTTTACCCACAATTATATCTTTTAATTCTTCAGCTGTTGAAGGAACGAAAAAATGACTCGGAAATTCTTGGTGAAGTCTTTTCATTGCTTCAAGAATATCTTGGATATCTGCCTCTTTAGCCTCGATTAGATGTGAACAGTTAATCTCTTTCATCGGTATATTTTACCATAATTTGCCCATTTTAAAAAATAGTTTGCCTATCTATTATCTATTGATAGATGCCAGAGTCGTTGCAAATTGGCATATCTATACTATCTTTATGTCTATGCTTTTAGAAAATGCATTTCAACTATTGTTTATTATCTAAATTTATTTGTAATAAAACCGCTTTCCAATTGCTGAAAAAGCCGAAGTTTTTATAAACATCAATCGATTGGGGTGCATTATCAATTATATCTGAAATATCATTTATGAATTTTTCACCATATTCATAATCGTTAAGTAGCTCAAGTAGAGAACAACAATAAATGAATAGAGATCTGTTGTTTGTTTTAGGGTTGTTTTCAAATTTTAAATGTTTCAATGATCTGTTGGATAGCCTTGGTGCATATGTAAATCCTCTATTAAAAAGCCTTGCCCTATGAGCACATATATTTCTCACTATAGTCATTGAGTGCAAACCGCTAGATATTCTTATTAAATCAAGCCTGCTGAGAGAACAACACAAAGTAGAAAAATATTCTTGTTTGATATAAGAATAAAACTTTGACATTGTACCAAAACTAATCAATTCAACTAAAGCCCATATTGGCATTTCACTCCCGAAATGGGTTGCAAAGGCTTCATTATTACTCATATTTTCTACATCATCGTTAATCTTTGCACTAAAGGCATCAAATTCTTCTTCCGAAATTAAATAGTAGTTAGAATTTTTATAGAAAAGAGGACTATATTCATTTGCTAAATGATATGCTAGCAGAGTTTTGTATATAACTTCAATTTGTTCAATATATCTATTTAGTAATGACCTTAATTGAATATCAAAAGCATAAGCGCCATAGATGTCTTCAAATGTAACTTTTTCTTCAAAGCAATCATTAGATTTGCAAAAACATTTAGTATACCCACTAAATCGATAATAATTATTAAATTTGAGAAATCTTAAAACTTTCTTATCATTCTCGACAATAAGATTGCGTTCTTTGAAGATCTTAAGCTGCTGTTCAAGCGTTGTTGCTGGTTTCATCTAATAAAAAGCTCCACATGGTACGCATTGTAAAGAGGCGCGTGGAGGACTGTTAGCTATATAGTACACACTAGTGTTGCACTATACAAGAAATATATACTTTTTTATTACTTTATTAATTCTTTTTTTACGAAAAAGATATTCCAAGAGACGGTATTTATCTTTGCAGTTATATTGCTAGAAGCAGGTGAATTGCATAGACAAATTTAGAGATTGTTTAAATACCGCGCACTTTATTTATCGTTTTTATTTATTAAGTTGAATCGCCTTTCTAAGAGTAGAATTAATATCAGATGGATTTAATCCACACATCGGAAAATTTTGTTATATTAACATTTTCCAAAAACATCAAGAATAATCAAATTGCATGTTTTGCATACTTTCTCTAAGCAAATGTTCAAATTGTCTTAGATAATAAATGGTGTAGAAAGAACAATATGGTTTATTTATTCAAATCGCATTTTTATAGATTCTTCAATTCTTCCTTCGATTTCTAAAATTGCGCTCAGAGATCTTTTAATGCTTGTAATATTTCTATAATAGTAACCCAATAAATCAATTATTGTTCCAAGCACCACAAGCAATCCATTATTAAATTCCCATAATGTGCCAAGAATATTCGTGGATTGAAAAGTTGTTTTAAAAGTACCGAAAAAATGCCTAAAATCCTTTAATGGAAAACAAATACTTCCTATAGTTGAAATTGCTGAAATAAGACCCTTTTTTCTGAGCACTCTCCCTAGTCATTTTTGTAAGAATAACGCCTTTGTTTTTCTCAAATTTAGCTATCTCATCGATTTCGAATTCTTTAATATCCATATAAAACCAATCGCCAAAAGGATGATCAATGGGACGATTAAAAAGAGACCTAGATAGATTGAAATAAAAGCAGGCACAGGATTATCTGTCCACAAAGAATTAGATAATGCAGTGCCTACAAAAATCAAATATCCAATCAAGAGAATAATCCCTATTGAAACAAAGATAATCCCTAATTTAAGATTTTTGTTCATGGTTTGATTATATTCCCTTTGCTTTGTATTTTGGCTTATTCGCAAAGAAACATAATTTTTTATTTCACACTGATAAGGGTGAAACTTACTTATTATCTTTGCGAATACACTCCGCGATCAATTGTGAAGACCCATCTCTCATCTGCTAATTCAAGAGTGGCGTTTTTGACAATGCGGTTATCGTGTTCATCTTGATAATAATAGATCATTGTAATTAGGGAATCACTCATACTGGTAACACGTAAACCCTCATATATTTGATAGGTATATCCCGTAATGTCAGTTTCGCTATACATAAAACGACCATATTCATCGATAAGAATCTTTTCACCTTGTTCATTATAGTATTCGCCAAGGCAAGAGAGACCTTGCCAAAGGGCGCCTGATTCATTATAGGTGGTTTCACCAAGAGTCAAAGAACCATTGAATATTAATTCTTCCGTTGAACTATCGTCATAATGCACCAACATTGTTATAGAAGAGAGATTCATTGTGGCTCCAATTATTTCTGTCCAGCCTTGTTTAACAAGAACATAATCTTTATACTCATTAAACCAATAGGAATGTCCAGAATCGAGACGATCAGCTGACCAGCAGTTAGTTAGCTCAAAATAATCTTTAAGTCCGCCATAACGGCCCCAAATGTCAATCATATATTTGGTTTTCATATAAGCACTAAAGGTTAGGTCTTCTTCAATGGGGGTATCAAGATAGTTTGGAATATCATATGAAACAATTGAAGTATCAGTAATGTAAAAACAGTTAAGTATTTCTCCTTTATTGACCACAAATTCAACAACTTTGCTCTTATAATAATTCGCAATATTAAGTGTGACTAAGCACTGCAAACCACCCACATAATGATTAAGACTAATCCATGGTGAATAATCTTCGGGATTAAGAATATCAATTACATCGGTGTTGAAATGGTAAGCGAAAATTGAACCATCATTAAGGCGAATGTAATACGTATCATTTCCCATGTCTTGAACAGTGTATGGGCGACCATAAATTTCATTTTCATCAATAGTGAATCTCACTAATCCAGAATCATCAAACCATTTGCCAAGATATGGCTTTTCATCATCCACCACTGGTTTAAATCCAACATATAACATGGTATCTTCTAAAAATTCCATTTCATGAGTTACCTTTTCTCCCAGGCTTGATGTGAGATAAACGCCACCATAACGATTAGTTAAATATTCTAATGTTGAAGAAGGAATATGACCATTGAGGGCGACATATTCCACTTCCTTCTCATAATCTTGGAGTGATGCTCCATCCACTGTGATCATCGCATCTAGACGATTAATCCTAAAACATGGTAAATCAGGATCGCCAGCGATACCCGAAACAAGCAATGTTCTCACACTTGGAAGGTAGGTCATTGTCTGAGTGCCACCATAATTCCCTCTAATATGAATTTCGCCATCCACCACTTCTTTAATCATCTCTCCATGAATGAGTATTTCAGAGTAATGAGGAGTGATAATATTACTTTCTATTTCAAGAGCGAACACGGTTGGCTCGCCTCCCGCTGTTAAAGGCTCTTTATAGGCGTACCGACCAGATAAATCAGCTTCATTAATATCCTGAACATCAACTAAATAAGTTAAGAAAAATAAAGGATTGCTAATCAGGGTGACTTTAATTTCATATGTTCCAATCACAGAAGAATTAAATAAAGAGGTATCAAACTCATATTCGGTTATTTTTGCTTCTCTATCAACACCGCTTTCACATTCTTTAATAAGAGTGATGTCGCTAGGAATAATCGTTTCTCCCACATAATATGTGTCGCGATATTCTCCTAGACTAATCGTTAAAACTTCATCGTCGATCACTTCCACATCAAATGATGTTTTGATGCTTTTGTTACTGTTCAAGAATATCGAGATTGGGTAGGTTCCTTCCACTCCATCTCTAAACTGGGATGAGTCGACAGTATATAAAGAAGGGGCAAGGATTTCATTTGTTCCATTACTCTTCTTTTTCACTACTTCAAAGCCACTGCTAATGAAAGAACAATTCTTTTCGTAAGTTGTGACAATATCATCATGATTTAAAATTTGTAATCCAGTGTCGCAGGGATTAAGAACAACGGATAGAGGAATAACAATTGCAACAGCCATTACAATACTCACAATAAAGAATGGCAAAGCAGTTCTTAACTGATATTGGCGGCTCTTAATACCTGATTTGGTAATATTTGCAAAATTAATAGTGCTTTCTATTTCTTTGAAAGAAAAATTAATAGTGCTTCTTTCTTTTAATTCTTCGTTAAAACTATCTTTTGGCATAAGTGATCCCCTTACTAGATTTTCTAAATCTTTTTAACGCGCGGAAATATGTGACATTCGCATTGTTAGAAGAAATACTTTTTCTTTGACCGATTTCTTTAAACGAATATCCTTCCACAGCGTGTAGTAAAATGATCTCCACTTCATCTTTCGACAAAACTTCTTCTAGATCATTCACTAATGAGGAATAAAATGGGGCGCTAGTGCATGTTTCTTCGCTTGCTATATCATCGCAGTTGTCGATATAGACAAGGCGCTTTTCCTTGTTCAAATAGTTGATGGCGGAGTTTTTCGCCATTTGGCAAAGATACCTTTTCAAATTTTCATCAACTTTTGAAGAATTATTGAAGAATGAGACAAAGACATCATTGGTAATTTCTTTAATGATGTCATTATCGCTCACATACTTTGCCACACAAAAAGCGACCAGTTTTACGTATTCGTTATAAATCACTTCATACGCTTGCTTAATCTTTACTTCATTTTTGCTTGCTAAGGCTGTGTTCAATAAATGTTCGTAATACATGACTAAGTCCAAATTGCTCCTATATAAGAAGACAAAACAATCATAATAAATCTTACAAAGAAATGAAATTCTATATAACCAATACAGAAATGTTTTTTAAATTTCGCTTTAGCAAATCCTCAAATAAAGCTTTGTAATGATTTTAAATGGCTATAAAAATCCGAAGTCGAAATAAAAAATCTGCTTTTCATCAATAATATGGCTGTTCGAGTAATCTTCAAAAGTTTCATTAGAAGTCAAACCTCTAAATTCAACGAGCTGTTCATCAAACTCGTCTCGAAAGTCATTTGCTTCTTCCAAATCAACTTGGTAATTATCAATTTCATAATGAATAAATGAATCGCCAACACGATAAAAGTAATTCATCGGACCGAAATAACAATTATCATAGGTCTCGTCAAACAAGAGACTAGAAATATTATATCGTGAAAAGTACTCTACTTGTTTTTAAGTGGAAGGTAACATTCTACTAAGAAATCCTTAACGCTAACTAGATCTTTTCCTTCGTAATACAAAACGAGTTTTCTCTTAAATTCTTCAACTTTGTTGAATTTAATCACTAACAATCCTTGACCATTAGAAATCAAATAATGATTGGCATAGATTACTGCTGTTCTTTTATTACCATCGTTATAAATCTGATTTTTCATAACATAAAGGCAAAGTTCTATGGCGGTTTCAATCTTACTAATTGAATTCTCTAATAGATTGTTTATATGCTCTTTGACATCTATTTCAAAGGGAATAGGTGGAACATATGTTGAGCCACCAATCGCGACCGGAACACTTCGAACTCTTCCACCATTTTGATAGAATCCTTCATTGACTATTTTTGCAATATAGGAAGCCAAATAGTAATCTGATTTAGAGGTCGCCACATCTCTATCTAAAATAAATTCCCAAGCGTGTTTAAGGTTTAGGATTTTTTGGACATCCTCAGCTTTAATGTTGTTTACTTTGCCGTTGTCGATAATGGCTTCTGTATCAGGAAAAGTGGTTGCTACACCTTCCAAAACTGCTTGGTCATAAATGATTTGCTTTATATTAGTTTTGGCAAACTCAATATTTAGAATTACATCTGATTCGATATCGTTTTCGACATAACCAAGGTTAATCAATTCCTTATTAATTAATCGAATTTCTTTTTTGAGCGTCTTTGATTCAATGTTATTCCGCAATAATTGATTGTAAAGAGCATCAGAAAACTCGCCAACATATGTTGAAGTTATTTTATCTAGCACTCTTTTTCTAATGTAGATATATCGTTTCCCAGAGATTTCTTTTATTTCCGGAGTTCCATCATATGGCAAAAGATTGAACCTAGCTTGTAACTCCGCGCGTTTATTTAGCATTTCTTTAATTCTTTCTAAATTCTCCATAATTCACTCCTTAGGGAACTTTGTGACTACATTCTATATTATTTGTTCCCTAAACACAATGTAAAATCCTTGCTTTTTCTATTCCAAAATACTTTTCC
>JAQVAY010000031.1 GCA_028690575.1 Bacilli bacterium
AATCCAGCAAATAGGAGAGAAGCCGATAAAAGTGAAACAACGAATTTTGTTTTGTTCATATCTTTCTCCTTTCTTTAAGTGCGACCACACGTACGTGAGGACGCCAAATATGAATTTGGGTTAATTTTAAGGGTAATAAGTTAATGTGTAAAGTATTAATTTAAAAAATATCTCCAATTTCTAGTGATAATAATATATTATTATCGTTTTTTTAAAGTTACTTTCTATTTATAGATTTTTCATTTATTTATACCGAATTAAATTTCATTTTTTATAAGAGAAAAGGAAATAAAATAAGGAATTTTTGATTAAAAAATGCTTAATTGATTTCCCTTCATGTGGTTATTACCCTTCCATAATGGGTTAATCTAGTTATGTTAAAGCAGATTTCGCATGAATTTATCATTCTTTATTCGATTTTAAGTCTTATTACAATTAACTGTTTTGATTTCATATAATAAAAAATGCTCCTTTTTTAGGAACATAATTCTATTTAATGGCGGAGAATTAGGGATTTGAACCCTAGCGGGGCTTGCACCCCCTATCGGTTTTCAAGACCGACCCCTTCAACCACTTGGGTAATTCTCCATAAAATGGTGGACCATCCAGGATTCGAACCTGGAACCGATCGGTTATGGGCCGAGCGCTCTGACCGTTGAGCTAATGGTCCGACACGCCATATTGCAGGCGAGTAATAATATAACACAAACTTTTTTTGATACCTATTAATTTTTTAGGATTATGTTTGATAACAAAAATTATCTATGTTTTACATAATCAGTTTCTCAAGCAAGATTCTGGCGGCTTTTTTCGGACCTTCTATTTCTTGATTAGGAATCGCTAATCTAGTGTATAGTTCGCCGATGAGAACACCTTCTTTTGCCATGGAGGGAAAATAACTATTAATCAGTATTTCCGTTTGGCTTTTCTTTTGCATTGGTCCAAATGGGTTAGCAAAATATGACTCGACAAGACCAATTTCGTTTGTTGTCCCTTTGGCTTTTCTTCTGCCAGTTTTAAAAATATCGATTATTTCATCTAAATTATCATAGAGGCGTAGTCCAATATCTGTCTCACTATAATTGTTCGCATAAAGAATCATATCGATTTTATGATTAGTGACAATGAATTTATGAGTAGTGACAGGAAGAACTAGTCTAGCGTTGGTCTGATCAGGATTAAAGAATATCGCGCGATCAATCTTTCGATATGCATATCCGGCTTCTAAGTCATCTAGACGGACAAATGCCCCAGTTTCAGTTCCGTTCGCATATATTTGGTCGTCTTTTCGTAATAAGACACCCATATCATCAAAGACAATGCGCATATCTTTGATATACTCTTTGCCAATGATTCTTAAAGCTTCAAGGGTTTCTGACTTACCGGCTCCACTATCACCCACAATGACGATGTTCTTACTTTTATTATTGTTGAGCAAGATTGACACCATCGCTCCGTGAATAGGGAGTTTTTGTTGATCGATCATATAAAGATTATGAAGAGTTAGCAGCATCTTTTTCAAATAACCAAAATAATCATTTTTATCGAGTTCGCTAACAAAGCCTAAGTACATATCGTTAGCTTTATCATGATAATAAGTGCTGTCATATTCTTGTTCGAGAATACCATATAAGAAAACAAGGTTGGGAGTCTGCTTTTTTATTTCGTCAAAAGTGGCAAATTCAAATAAGTTGGCCAAACCAATAGCTTCATGTAAATAGTCGCGATGAATATAAACTAACGCTAATAACGGGCCAACCTTGATAGGAAAAGCCATAAATTTCATCTTATCAATTGAGAGTTCTTTGAGGGGATTCTTCTTGATTTCTTTAAACAAGTCAATTCTCGTATTGCTTTTCGTATGAGCAATAAAAGGGGGACGAATAGCGATTTTGCTAATTAAAGGAATACCTTGAAGATTTGCATACTCTTCTGGATAAGAAAAGTTGTGATGCACATATAATAGATTTGCATTCACTCCGGCAGGAAGTTGACGAAAGACATTGTAATTCTCTCCACGGATATTCGTCGATATAGTGCGGTACAAAGAAAGAATTAAACTATTAAAACAATCAATGGTGGCAATTAAATCGGGGGATTTTGCACTTTGGCGATAGAGATGAGAGGCAGACATCAAGCCAAATCGCTGCAAATCCCGCCAATAATCGTAAAATGCTTCGGTAAGATGGTATAGTTCATCTTGATGTTTTAGCAAATGTTGCAAAGATGGATTTTTATAGAAAGTCTCATTATAGCTATATAAATAAAGAAGTTTAAAAGCATCGTGAAATTGAGGAATGGTAACATCTTTAAATGGTTCAATGAGAATGTCTTTTTCCCTTTTCAATTTGTTGATGAATTGAAAGAGGACTCCAAGAAAACCGCGCGACTGTAAAATACTCACTTCTGATTCACAATTGGAAGCATCGAAGTTGATAAGAGCATAGGTGTCAGTGAGATGGAATCGTTTCATTTTGTAATTTCTTCTTTTCTTTTGTGATTATATCCACTATTAGGCTAAAACATAGGTGAGTGTTATTCCTATTAGGATAAGCGCTTGGCCAAGAAGATAAAAGAGCATGATGTAATAATCTCTTCTTTTGAAGTCTTTAATGAAGAAAGATTTGGTTAAAATCATATCAGAAGCCAAGAAAGATATCCCTCCAATGACTCCGAGAATCATGAAATTGGCATATCCTTTTACTGAAGCAATTATAGAAACAATGGAAACAAGAAGAAGAACTCCTATGTAGATGTTCCCCACTAAAGCCAAATAGCGAGTTCCGGCAATCTTTTTAGAAAATGGGTAACCGGCAAGAGTGATAAGCAGGAGGGCAAAACCAACCACGACATAGAACCACCAATCGAGCGGTTGATTTTTCATCATGATAAAAATTACTTCACTTAGATAGCAGAAATGTCCAAATAAAAATAGAATTGTTCCTATGAGGAATATTTTTTTACTTTTGGATATTAAGGCGATATCGCCAAGCACTCCTAAAAAGGCTCCTATATATATAAGAGGATGGGTTGGCAAAGTTACCACCGCAGCTAAAGCAAGAAAGAAAACGCAAAATGGTTTAGTTATTTTGCGAAGCATTTCTTTTTCTAGAAAGGCTGCTACCAGCTGGACAATGGTCATGACCACAAATAGGCCAAAAAATACATAGGTTAATGGTTCAAGCATAATTTATCTCTCCTAATTGTTATTTTATCATTATTAGAGTTTCAGATAATTAAAAAATGTTTCGATTAGTTCTCGCCGACTTGTTTAATTGACAAGCTTATTCGCTTTTTGGTGACATCCAAAGCGATAACTTTTACTTTTACAATATCGTTCACTGAATAGATTGAAGAGATGTCTTTAACAAATTTGTTAGCGACCTCAGAAATATGAACTAAGCCATCTTGATGAACATTAATATCGACAAACATACCAAAATCCATAATATTACGGACCGTTCCTTGCAAAATCATCCCAACTTTTAAGTCTTTGATGTCTTTGGCTTCTTGGTTCAAAGTGACAATTTCGATATCGTCACGAATGTCTCTTCCGGGGCGTTTAATCTCCTCAATGATGTCGAGATAGGTTGCTTCGCCAATTTGAAATTTAGTGAGAATCTCTTGTTTAGATATTTTCAATAAAGCGTTTTCTTTTTTTTCGCTTTCATCATTTAGAAGGTCAATATTTGTTTGTTTTAGTATGTATTTAGCCACTTCATAGGATTCTGGGTGAATTGAAGTTTGATCGAGGGGTTCTTTTCCTCCATAAATGCGAAGGAATCCAGCGCATTGTTCGAAAGCTTTTTCTCCCAGTTTGGGAACTTTTTTTAAATCTTTTCTTGTATTAAATGGCCCATTATCTTTGAGATATTGATAGATGTTTTCGGCGACAGTTTTGTTGATGCCTGAAACATAATTTAAAAGCGACGTTGAGCAATTGTTGAGATTAACTCCGACAGTATTGACAGCATCTTCCACCACTCCGTGAAGAGCTGAGCTCAATTTGGTTTGGTTCATATCGTGCTGATATTGGCCAACCCCAATAGATTTCGGGTCAATTTTTACTAATTCACTGAGCGGATCTTGGATTCGCCTAGCTAAAGAAATAGCGCTTCGCTTTTCAACGCTCAAATCAGGGAATTCTTCTTCCCCTAATTTGGATGCACTATAAACGGAAGCGCCACTTTCATTGACAATAAATAGTTTGGTTGAGAGATCATTCTCTTTAATAATTTTAGATATTTCCATTTCGCTTTCTCGCGAGGCGGTACCATTTCCGAGTGCAATATAATCAATTTTATTATTTTTTAGAATATTAATAATTTGTTGTCTCGCTCTTTGAACTTCACTTTCCGAAGCGGCAGTTAAATATACCACTCCAACTTCACTAGGAATTCCGTTTTTACTAACTAAAGCGTATTTGCAACCAGTTCGAAAGCCTGGATCAAATCCTAATACAGTCTTGTCTTTTAAAGGAGGTTGGAGTAAAAGGGCCTTTAAATTCTTTTTAAAGACGATAATCGATGTTTCTTCAGCTTTTTCAAACAAATCATTTCTAATCTCGTTTTCAATAGATGGGAGAATCAACCTTTTTAAGGAATCTTCAATCGCTAAAAGAATATCTTCTTTGAAAGCATTGTTTCGAATGTAATCATTTTCAATTCTCGTTTTGATTGGCTCTATTTCATAGTCGAGAGTTACTTTTAAACATTTAAGATTTTCACCACGATTAATTGCGAGAATACGATGGGGAGGAATAGCAGAGATTTTTTCTTGGTAAGCAGCGTATTTACCAAAGGTATCTTTTTCATCTTTGGCAATTTCTTTGCTGGTAATCACCCCTTCGCGAAAAATATACTTTTTAATAAAGAAGCGGTATTTAGCTTCATCGCTTATCTCTTCGGCGATGATATCCTTTGCCCCTGAAAGCGCTTCTTGAATACTATTTACATTTTTCTCGGGATTGATAAATGATATTAAATAGGTATCATGGTCATCGCGTTTTAATCCTTGTCTTAAATAAGCAGCCAGAGGTTCGAGACCTTTTTCTTTAGCAATGCTCGCTCTTGTTTTACGTTTTGGTTTATAAGGTCGGTAAATATCCTCGAGTTCTGATAGAGTGTTGACATTTTCTATTGCCTCTTTTAATTCAAGGGTAAGTTTATTTTGTTCTTCGATGGAGGCTAAGACAGTTTTCATTCTCTCTTCTAGATTTCGAAGATAAGTAAGTAACTCAAATAAATCTCTTAATTCAGCGTCAGTAAGATTGCCTGTTACTTCTTTACGATAACGAGCGATGAAAGGAATTGTATCACCGCTATCGATAAGTTTTATTGTTGCATCAACTTGATTAATTCTGACATTTATTTTTTCGGCTATCCGTTTTGAAATCATCATACAAATATTCTCCAAGTGGCTTATTATAACATAATAAAGATTCCTTCTCCTACACGGTAGAGAAAATGATAAGAAACTATGCTCCATAAAAGATATAAGTTGATAGATAAAAATGATAAAATACTATCATGAAATACGCCCTTATTACAGGAGCTAAATCACTCCTCGCTCATTCAGTGATACATTCCATAAAAGATGATTATTTCTTCTTTTTAGTCGATATCGATCCTTCATTAATAGAGGCATACAAAGATTTGCCTAATTTTGATGTCATAATTAGGGATATCACAAAAGAAAATGCGGTTGATACAATCTTTGAAAGTATTAGTAAAAAAACCGATAGACTTGATTTAGTTATTCATATGGCGGGTATTGTCGAACTCGGTTCTTTAGTGGAAGTAAACGTTAACACATTAAAGAAAATTTTTGAAATCAATCTATTCAGTATTTATCAAATAAACCAAAGGTTTTTCCCATTAATCGCCAAGGCAAAAGGAAGAATTATTCATGTCAGCAGTGAATATGGCCGTCTTTTGGGTCTGCCCTTTCACTCTTTCTACACGATGAGCAAACACGCTTTAGAAATATATAACGATAGTCTAAGAAGAGAAGTACAGGAATTTGGCATTAAAGTTATCAAGATTAGACCTGGTGCTTTTAAGACATCGATGCAGTCGAGAATTATTTCGCAATTCAAACAGCAGGTTGAATTCACTAAGCTCTTTAAGGTGCGTCTCACTAAACTACAAAAACTGATGCTTGGTGAATTAAAACGAGCAAAAGATGCCGATAAAATTGTCAAAACGTTTAGAAGAGCAATATATAAGTCTCATCCGCATCGAGCGTACAATGTCGGAAATTCATTAAAAATGAAAATACTCAACTATTTACCAAGCGGATTGCAAGACTGGGCGTTGAGCAAATTCTTCTAGTTTATTTGTAAAGACTTCTCAGTTCTTTAGCTTTTTGTTTTACTTCATCGCTAATTCGAAAGGAATCCGACATTTTTTGAATGCCTTTTCCGATGATATTGTAATTTAATGGTTTCTTAGCGATAAACTTAAGCACTTCCTCAGGATTGAAGATTGCTAAATCAGCAAGCAACCAAGCCTCCGCCATCTGCACATAATATTCATCATCATTGTGATATAAGTCGAGAATTCTTTTTGTCTGAGCAGGATCTTTTTGAAAACCCGCTAAAAAGATGACATAACCCCATCTTCTGGCAAATGGAAGAGAATGGTTAACATATTCTTTGGCTTTATCATAAACAAAATCAAAGGAGGGGGCCTTGTTTTTACGAATAAGTTGAGGAAGCATATCAACATGCCACCAATCGTTAAAATCTTGGAAGTGACCTTCGATAAATTCAATTTGTTTTTCGAAACTAGCAATAGATTTTAATGAGACATAAAAATAGATGCGGAGAATTGATCCACTTTCTTTAATATGACTATATAACGGGGTGACATCCACTCCGCCTTTTAAGTATTGCTCGGCGATGTTATCCACATCAGCGGTTCGTATTTTTTTAAAATTAGATAATAGTTTTTTGGTTTGTTCGTAAATCATAGGCAAATCCTGATTAAAGTGTAACACTAAAATTAAAAAACTCACCATTTTTTTGGTGAGTTAATCAATTAAATTTTTAAATCGCCGTCTTTAATCCATTTTAATTTTCTAAAGAGTAAATCAATTGCGAAGACTAATACAAGGGGAGCGAGAATTTGGAAACCAAACACTCCCACCCAAGCTTGCCAACTGTCAAATCCCATCGAACTAAAAGTTCCGATTTGACCAACTAAACCAGCAGTCCCCATTCCCGCACTTGGGCCGACACAAATTAAGTGAAGCCAACAAGTCGAGATTGGTCCTAAAATCGCTGATGTGATGATTGTAGGAAGCCAAATGATGGGCTTTTTGACAACGTTTTTGAATTGGAGCATGCTTGTTCCAATGCCAATCGATATCATCATGCCAATGTTGTTGTCTTTTCGTGATTGAATCATAAACCCCACCATTTGTGTTGAACAACCAATAATGGCTGCTCCACTAGCGAGAAGCAAACCTGTGTAATTTGGATCACTAATAGCCATGGCAAGAGTGACACCACTAGGCAGTGAAAGAATCATCGCGGCAATCGCAGCGCTGCTAATAGGGGCAGTTAACGACATACCCATTAGGACAGCAACAAGGATACCCATAACAAATGGGGCAGTATTTGTTGAAATATTGATTAGCCATTGGACACCAAAGGTGACATAGATAGCTGGATAGCGGATTGCAAGAGATAGAATAAGACCAAAAACAGCTCCAAACAATGGAATTAAAATAAGGTCGACTGGTGTTTTCTTGCGAAGAATCAATTGCATGAGTAAAGCGACGCAAATAACGACAATAAAAATAGTTAAAGGGTCTCCAATTTTAATTCCATCAGCAAGAGAGTGATTCGCTGAAGTAACGAATTGTGTATTTAATGAAAAATAGGAAGCTAATTGACCAACAAATCCCAAAACAATGACTTTAAGAGTATCAAATTTTAAAGCTAAACCAACGCCAACGCCAATTCCAAAACCAGTGACAACTTGTAAAACAAAAGAGAGCCCAAAGCTTCCAGGTGCTGTGCTTCCGTTACCAAGAATGCTGAGCATAAACTCAGAGAAAGGATTACCAGCACCATATTTGCCAAATAAGCTACCAATCGTTCCAAAAATTGTCCCGATGATAAGAGTGGCGAAAAAGCCATAAGCCATTCCATTCAAACTTTTAAGGAAATAGTCACCAACTTGTTTTCTTGTAATCTTCTCTTTTTCCATGAAAATTATGATAGTTTAATTTAAAAGAAAAAGCATTACAATTTTATTGTCACCGAAAAAGTTTCCGTTTGTGATTATTTGGAAACTATAAATGCATATTATTTTTAATTAATGCCTTTTGGCCAAAAAATGTAACTAGTCATCGAAAGGGATCCCATAATGAGTTTTTCATTAAAAATTTCTATTTTATCTTCTTTGTTTCTCGCTCCTAACACATAAAGGAGCGGTAAATAATGTTCAGGAGTGGGAATAGCAAAATTGCTATCTTTCATATGCTTATAATCTATTAATGTTTCATCGTTGCCTTCAAGAATACATTTTTTGACAAGGGAATCGAAAGATTCGGCCCATGCGAAACCGTTATTTCCGTTATACCAATCAACCATCATCAAGTTGTGAACGATATTTCCGCTTCCGATAATGAGCACGCCTTCTTCTCTAAGGGTTTTAAGAAGTACCCCAATTTCGTAATGTTCTTGTGGAAAAAGTCGCCGGTTAATGGACAATTGGATTACCGGAATGTTTTTGTTCGGATACATCTTAGTCAGCACTGACCAAGTTCCGTGATCAATGCCCCAAGAGTTATCGACTAGTAGTTTTTCTTTAAGCAATACTAATAAACGATTGGCAAGAAATGGAGACCCTGGAGAATTATAATTTACTTGGTATAGTTCTTTAGGAAATCCATACATGTCGTTAATAACTTCCGGGTGTTCTTTGTCATTTGTGTAAGTACCATCATCATACCAATGGGCAGAAATGACTAAAATGGCTTTAGGTTTTGGTAATATTTTGCCTAATCTTTCCCACGAACGAGTAAACTCGTTATCTGAAATGGCGTTCATTGGCGAGCCATGTCCGACAAAAATGACTGGCATTTTAACATTTTCCATAAGATTCCTCCTCTCTATCTTACCATTTAAGGAGATACGATGTGGTAAAATTGCATATAATGGGATTATTTCCCATACCATAAATCAGTTCATAATCGGAAAGATTGAATATCTCAAAGAGTTCTCATTTACCCCAAAAAAACTCTTTGCATAAATAAAACCCTCTTTAAAGAAAAAAGGCTTGATAACATTGTATCAAACCTATTTTAATTTTATGGTAGCTGCGGGGGGATTTGAACCCTCGACCCACCGGGTATGAACCGATTGCTCTAGCCAACTGAGCTACACAGCCATTTAGAATTGGTGGAGCTAAAGGGACTCGAACCCTCGACCCCCTGAATGCAAATCAGGTGCTCTCCCAACTGAGCTATAGCCCCAATAGTTTGTCACACTACCAGTGCAACGAAAATAAAATACACTATTTGGAAATCTTTTACAACAAAACAATACCAAAATGACAACTAGTTGAGTAAAACATCAAACATTTATGTTTATGAGCCATATTTTTATTAATAATTTAATAAAAAAGAATGAACGCAAAGTTCATTCTCTCTTGGTTTAAGTTTGGTCGGGACGACAGGATTTGAACCTGCGACCTTCTGCTCCCAAAGCAGACGCGATACCAAGCTACGCTACGTCCCGAAATGGCGCGCCTCACAAGAATCGAACTCGTAACCTTCAGATTCGTAGTCTGACACTCTATCCAGTTGAGCTAGAGGCGCATTTGTACTTACCAGATACCCAGTAAGTAACTTTTTGGAGGTTCCTACCGGATTTGAACCGATGGTCATTGAGTTGCAGTCAATTGCCTTACCAACTTGGCTAAGGAACCATTAGCGGCGGTATGTATTATAACACCGCTACATTTAATGTATCAAGAAGGAATAATTAATTATTTTGGTTTGTTTGTTTCCTTTTTTG
>JAQVAY010000032.1 GCA_028690575.1 Bacilli bacterium
TATAAACGGGTTGGACATCATCTAAAATTACTTCCATTGATATATAATATCGATCATCACCCTCAGAAACGCCTAATTTGTTTCTGCATGAGCGGATATATGATTCATACTGTACTTTGGAAAGAGGCTGTCCCTCATATTGATGACCAAACATACAGAGCTTGATGGCCTCGAAGAGCGTTGTTTTTCCAGCTCCATTGTGTCCGCCAATCAAGGTAATGTTTTTTTCCTGGTTAGATGAGGAAAAATCCAGTGTTTGTTCTCCGCTGTAATTTTTGTAGTTACAAATGGTAAGAGAGAGCAGCTTCATTTCTTTGCCTCCTGAAGCATTTCTTCAAGGACATAATTCTCAAGAATATTTTCCAACTTATTATACACTCCATATCTTCGTGCTAAATGGGATCGATCATTTTCAGCAATCACCATTTTGTGGATAACGTCTGTTGGGATCTCGTGAAGTGAACAGATGTCATTGAGCACCACCTCGGCGTCCTTCTCGAGGAAAAGATTGGAGATGTATGGGGCATCCATTTCGCATCGAGAGAAGAGATCCCTAATTTCCTGTATGGAGTCACCTTCATAAATCCACAATTGAACAATGGCCTGAATTTCTTCTGGCGTGATGAGGGCATATTCCAGAGAGTCGAGTTCATATTTCAACTCAGGATTATTCTTAGGGAGCATTAAGAGACGTTCTAACATTTCATGACGTGTTTGCATCGTGAAAGGACCGTAGACCTTATGTCCATATCGTTCTAAGCCGGTGAACTCTTTTCCAAGAATGTCTGCATATATTTTCTTCTTTTTCTCTCCTTTTCTCGCCTCTTCACGATAATTAGGTCCATCTCTGATCTCATGTATCCAATTCCGGTAATCTACCAGAGGTTGAAGCCAAGTCTGACCTTCTTTGATGTACCATTCAAGGGAATGGTCACGTGGGACAACGGTGCATGTCCAGCATCCCATTCTGGTTGCACCGGCTGATTGACTTTCTTTGTCGATAATAAATTCAGTATCAGATTCCCCTCGACTATAATAATCGTCCAGGAATTTATTATTATCATCGCCCCAGGGTGAAGGGGTGGATCTCAGATATGCCCTGACATCCTCTATATCATCCCATTCAGATATCGGAGCATATACAAGAGCGCCTTTTATTTCAGAATGTTGACTCAGTTTTGAGCCAGAGATTTCATAACGTTCAATTGCCCTTTTGCGATTAATGCTCTCGGACTTACGAATTCCAAGAACCATGATTACTTCTCCATTTTCTTTAATCTGAGAGTAAACGAATCGGTTCATGGGTCGGATTTTCATCCGGTCTGTACACCATCTAAACCACCGATTCGGAGATGGATATCCCCGCCCAATGAGATTAACCCAAAACGTATCTGTTAATAACGGTCGTAATGTTTCAACCGAAAAGGGTATTTTGTCGATTTCTACCTGTTTTTCTATTAATTCGCAGATATGTTTCCTTCGATAGTCTGCATGCGGGGACTCAACCATTACATCAGCAGATAATACATATACATGTTTCTTTCTCTTTTCTGGGGGGAGAGAAAGCAACAGATTGTAAACAAGCTGGGTAATACACGTCGAATCCTTACCACCACTAAGTCCGATAATCCAGGGACGTGAATCCTGAAGATAAAGAGCCTGCATCTCTTCTAAGACTAATTTAACTTTATCTGCAAGGGCCTTCATTGTGTATTATTTCTCCTTACATAGAATTAAACTCATAGACTATATCTAGGTTCCGGAAAGAGGTATGTAAATAATAAATTGTAATTTATTGCAGATAGTATTTACAATATGAACGACTATTATAATATTATTGGTATAGTTCCTCTTTTTGAGGATAAATGGAGGTGTTTGTAAGAATTATGGCAAGAATATCAAAACTATGGCTTGAAGAGAATCAAGAATTATTACATCTTATTTTTTCAAATAATATATTAAATCGAAAAAAAAATTTGATAACTGATGATAGACTTATTTCTTGGATTGATGAAAACCATCCATTAAACTCTGTTGAAGAGATAAATTCACGTAGAAAAGCCCTTCTCTATTTACTGCAGGAGATGTCCCATTACCAAATTATTACTATTAAACGAATGGAGGGGGTTCAATATATTTACCCTGAAGATGAGTATTTCCATCTGAAAAAAGAGATTATGCCAACATCATCTGCCATCCTGCCTAAAATCGATGAAGATAATGCAATAATTTCTAATGATTCAGGAACTCCTCTTCAATATCTATACGGAAAAATTAGTGCCTTTTCGGGTAATGGCAGCGAATATCTTCGAGATTTGCCGAAACTTATTGACCTGGCGGCAAGGATAATGTATGATAAGCGGGCTGATTGGACAATTAAATCGATGATTAGCAGTGCTCTAGGATATATGTTAGTCGCGAATAACACAAAAGAGGAAGATTATTTTGATGACTTATTTATCATCGCATTTGTTTTGAAACATACTGAGAATGTAGCCAGTTATCTCTTAATGAGCAATTGGGTCTATGATTTAAAATTGACCAAGATTCTTAACGATGCCTATCAAAACTCCCGTTTAATCCTAACAGATAAAGAATGCAGGAACATTCTGCATGTACTTGGAATACCAGAATTAATCAATTACGATGAACCATTTGAAAAACGTTCTGCTGTTGGCATGATTGCCTATCTTATGGGTATTATTTACAACACGCCCAATGACCAGCATAAACTGGAATATATTGAGGCGAAACTTCTCTCATTAGGTGTTTATGATGAAGTCCAGAGAGTCCTTGATATAGCTCATGGAGAACTCGTTCCAAAATCCGAAGTGCCAAAATCAGATGATACACTTTCAGACTATGAATATAATTATATCTTAAACGGGGAGTTATAATGTCTTTTCAAGATCTCGTTTTATCACCTACGTACAACACAGATGATGAGAAATATAACCCCGCAAGAAATTTTTACAATCCAGTTTTATCAAGGGCAAAGACCTACAAGAGGGTAGCAGGGTATTTTTCCTCCTCCTCATTTACATTCATTGGAAAAGGGTTAGGGACTTTTATTCAGAATGGGGGGTTAATGCAGTTTGTTTTGAATGTTCAATTATTAGAAGATGACTACATGAATATTCGATTGGGAATGGAAAGTCCTGAAACAATTCTAGAAAGTCGCTTTTTAAATGATTTGTCGAATATTCAAGATGAATGCCTTCACAATCATGCAAAAGTATTGGGATGGCTTATTGCAAATAATCGTCTTGAAGTGAAAATCGGATACGTTGAAGATGAGGAGGAAATTGGCATTAATCCGATTTTACATCAAAAATATGGCATAATGGAGGATGAAGATGGAAATCTGATCGCATTTAGTGGTTCAAATAATGAAAGTGCGAGTGGTTGGGTTTACAATACTGAATATCTTACAGTTTTTTGTAGTTGGAAACCCGGGCAAGAAGATTATATAACTGATATTTCTAGTAATTTTGAAAAATTTTGGAATAATAAAGGAAATCGTACTAAAGTAATCCCATTTCCCGATGCTGTAAAACAAAATCTCATCTCAATCGCTCCAAGAACGGAGGAAGACCTAAATAAATTATTAAAAATCATCAATCCAGATGAGGAAGAAGGGGACCAGGATCAAGAGCCGACATTGACAAAACCTCCAAAAAAACCAGAAATTAAACTCCGCGATTATCAAGTTAAGGCAGTTGATGAGTGGCAGGCAAATAATTATCATGGTCTCTTGGAGATGGCGACCGGCACGGGAAAAACAATTACTGCAGTATCTGCATATGAGACCGTTCTCAATACTGAAGACAAATTGATTCTCTTAGTAATTTGTCCTTATAGTCATCTTCCTACTCAATGGGAAAGCACTATTAAAATGATGCATCTTCCCATTAAAAAATACCTGAGGGCTGATGGTAATACGCCAGAATGGAGTGATACAATCTACACTGAAGCATTGCGATCATTCTCTAGCAAACAAAAGAGGAATCTTGTGATTCTTTCTACAAATGACACGGCAAGTTCCTCTCGGTTCCGTGAGATGTTTGATAAAATTCAGGCAATATGTAATTTTTCATGGATGGTCATTTGTGATGAAGTTCACAGCATTGGGTCTTCCACATATCGCCAGGCTCTCTACCCAGAATACAAATATCGCCTTGGATTGAGTGCAACTCCTGATAGATATTTTGATGAAGAGGGGAGTGATTTCATTAGGGAATATTTTGGCAAAACGGTCTTTCAATTTTCATTACGTGAAGCGATTGATACGATCAATCCTGACACTGGTGTCTCCTATCTTGTTCCCTATGATTATGAAGTTAAATTTACCTCTCTGACTCCAACTGAAGCAACGAATTATCTTGAATGGACCAAAAAAATCATAAGATTGAGAAATATCATTGAAAGTGGTAAATGTACTAAAGAAGATAAAGATCGCCTTAATTTTTGGTATATACAAAGACAAAATATCATAAAAAATGCTGCAAACAAAATGACAGTGCTTGAGGAGATTATCCTTGATCTCTTAGAGAAAAATGAATTAGATCACTTACTTATTTACTGTTCAGATTCTGATCCCGAACAACTAGAACAAGTGAAAAACCTTCTCAACGTTCTCTCAAAGAAAAAACAAAAGCTGATTAAATGTAGAAAATACACATCCGACGAATCATCCCGGATTCTGAAAAAAGAGGGATGTTCTGAACGTGATAAAATATTACAGAATTTTTCTAATGGAGATTTTGAGGTGTTACTTGCTATGAAATGTCTTGACGAGGGAGTTGATGTTCCATCAACAAAAACTGCCATCCTCATGTGTAGTTCAGGTAATCCAAAGGAGTATATTCAAAGGAGGGGTAGAATTTTACGTCCATACACAGGAAAAATGAAAGCAGTAATGTATGATATTGCGGCTATGCCTCCTACCGGAATTGATAGAGGTTATGCCAAAAATTTGGAAGAGGTAATAGCAAAAGAGCAAAAACGAATGGAGGAATTTGCCAAAGATTCTCTCAACAATCCAGACATCGAACATCTTATTGAAACATATCAAAATAATTCTCAGAGGAAAATCAAATGAGTCTAAAAAATGAAATTAACACCTTAATTGTTGAAATCATCGATGATGAATGTAAATCAAAACCGGAAGTAAAACTACTCATCAATAAGGCATTGATGCGTGAGATGTCTTCTGGTGCTTCCAAGGATAATGCTTCTAAGATTAATCAAGAATATGATGCTATTTTCTCTAAGTATGTAACAGGAGGGGAGTGAAAATGCGACTCTCTTTAGATACTTTGACACTATGCAATTATCGTTATTATTATGGACAACACGACATCCATTTTTCAAATGACCCAAGAAAGAATGTAACCGTAATTAAGGGCGATAATGGAGCGGGAAAATCTAACATTCTCAATGCTCTTACTTGGTGTTTATACAATGAAGAGGTACATGCTGACAAAAAAACAGTTTCCCTCCCAAGCATGAATACCGAATATATTGCGGAACTTGCCCTCAATAATAAAACGGGAGAGGCATCTGTTATTTTGACCATTACTGTTGATGGTGAGATGTGGGAAATAAAACGTACAATTTCTGGCTATGGTGAAAAAGATCCTTTGTGGACCGAGGAAGAACCAAAATATCGATTCCATGAGTCATTTAATGGACTCAAAGTCACCTATCCCAGTAATGGAGACTATAAAAAAGTTGATGGGGTAGTAGCACAGCAACTCATTAATGAGCTCTTACCTTCAGCTCTTCGTTCTTTCTTCTTTATTGATGGTGAACAATTACGTGAATTTTTCAAAGTGGATGCATCTACTAATCTTCAGGAGGCAATTGAGAAATTATCCCAATTGGAACTGGTGAAAAAAACTGAATCCTCGCTTGAAACATATCGTAAATACCTTCGTAATAAACTCCAGGAAAACAATCCGGCAACCAGTCGGGTTCAAAATGAAATCAACGAAAAAGAAACACTGGTAAGAAGATTAGAAGACGATAAAGAGAGACTAAAAAAACAATCGAAAGAATATCAGACAGAGATTGATCTCATCAACGATTTTCTTCAAAATTATAATATTGGGACTATCTCTCTCGTATCTAAAGATATTGCCCGGCTGGAGAAATCCATTAAAGAAGCACAGGAACAGTATGTGAAAGAGCTTAACTCAAAGAATCATTACCTCGTTATTCGTGCTCCTAGCATACTTCTGATGGATACAATAGACGATGCAGATAAGATTATTCAGCAACTGATTGAGGTTGGTGATCTCCCGCCAAAAATTAAAGAATCGTTTATTCAGGAGTTATTGGAAAAAGGTACGTGTGTGTGCGGCACTCCATTGACAGAGAAATCACGCAAAACTCTCAAGGATTATGCGGAAAAAATTCAGATATCTGAATTAACGGGAATTGCTTTTGAGGGTAAAGAGAAGTTCGCCAGACATAAAGACCTCATTAATGAATTCCCAGAAAAGATTGATTCTTTTAATCAAAATTTGGAAGAATATGAGGATGAAATTAATAAATGGAACATAGAACTTCAGGAGAAGAGGGAAGAACTTCTCAAATACAATATTGATGAGATTAATGAGAAAAGCAGGAAGTCTGATGAACTTGGCCATAAGATTGGTGAGATCAATTTGAAACTTAAGGCTGCAAATCGTAGACTAGATGAAACAGGGAAGGAATTGAAACAACTATACATACGGGAGGGGGATGAAATAGCAAAATCTAAAGCTCACTCAGAATTTACGGATAAAATTGAACTTGTGCAGGATACATTAAAAGTTCTAAAAAAAGTTGAAGAGCGTGTAAAAGAGAAAATCCGTCTTTCCCTCGAAGAGAATACCAAAAAATATTTCCTCTCGTTCTTACGTGAAGAGGGACTCTTCCGTGATGTGACGATAGATCATGATTATAAGGTCTCCGTTATTAATAACCAGGGGTGGAATAACCTAGGTGATTTATCAGCAGGACAATATCTCATTCTTGGGTATGCCTTTGTGGTAGCATTAAGAACGATTACAGGTTATCAGGCTCCGGTAATTGTGGATACACCACTTGGAAAACTTGATCCAACTCATCAGGACAATATCACAAAAAATCTCCCAATGCTTTTGGATAAAGCGCAATTAATATTTCTGGTAACTTCTTCTGAGTACACCCCAACTGTTCAAAGGAATTTTTCACCGTATATGGACGTAAGTTCATATTATGAAATTCAAAAATGTCAAAATATAACATCTGCGAGGTTGAGTCAAAATGGCAACTAAGTTGAGAGGTCATGTTGGAGAGCCGCGAAATGTAGCTTTTGATGAGGCTCGTGTTAGATATTATAGCACGAAACGTGATGAAGAGTTATCGTATATCCGAAGTGATGGAGATACAATATTTGCGGGTTCTAATCAGGTTGAATTATTCTTGATGTGTATGGCACTGGCTAAACATATGAATAAGTCTCCAAAAGAACTGAAGAAACGTGTCAGCAATATCCCTACAAATGCTATGGGAGAAGAGGGGAAATGGTTGATCCTCGCATTGGGAGTAGTTGATAATAAAACTCTTACATGTCTGAATGATGAAGGACCACTATATACAGAAGCAGAAAAATATGCTGAAGCTGGTTTCGAGGTATTACAATCTTTATTAGCACATCACGGAGGAGGTTTTGGTCAATTCCTAGAAATTATGTTGAGGGACATTGTAGAGAGAAAAATTGAATAAAATACTATTTTTAGAAAAAAAGTTCCATTTAGTTCTAACTTATCCTCCCTCACTTATTTCCTATCAGAATCCTCCACTCCAGATGAACTACCTGGAAAAGATTTTGGGACTCAGCAAATAGGATATCCCCACCGCGGGCCGCTCCGCGCCGGAGTCGCGGCCCCGCACCCCGAATCAAAAAAAAAGAGATTGGATACAAGAATGAGAAAAACCCGCGGGCGGGTTTTTCCCCAGCATTTTTCCAGACGGCGTGCGATTCCTGCGCAGGCGATCAGCCGGAGCAGAGCACGACGGCGCAAGAAAAATGCGATTCGCGTTAATTCGCGGAGATTCGCGGTTGGTTTTTCTCATGCTTCCACACCCACCCCTACTCCTTTCAGAATCTTACATACACCCCCAACCCTATCTTTCCGCCCCCTGTCCCCCTTTTTGTGAATTTCGTTGGCGGGTTGGACGCAAAGCGGACGACCTTATCCGTTCAAATCTCTGAATTGCGAGTTGCAGCAACCGAGGAATCACATTTTCTTTGAGTAATTGTCTCCTGACGTACTCCTAACCTCATTTTTTTGCATCCCAAAACCCCCTCCCCTCTCACTGACCACCGCATTTCCGCCAAAAGTCCGGGCACTATCGCACCGCGCGGTCAGGGGTTTATATATGCTGAAATCAAAGTTAGTTAGTGAGGACAGGAGTACTGCCTAGAGACTCTCCTGCCCGAACGACCTCGGCGGTTTCTTATTCTTTTTCTGCTCCGTCCAGGTCAAAAAAATGCCTTGCGTTGATAATAAACTGCGGCCCCTCCTTCCCTCAAATACCGGGGGAAGGGGGTCTCTTTTTTCCTGGATCTTTACCGCATCAGCCGGAGAGCAGATGCTTCTCGCCGTTCCGCCCCCCCCCAAAAAAAGAAAACTTACTCCTCCTTGCTTCCCTCAGCCGCCAGAGCCGACTCCGCAGCATTATAGTAATAATACTCCCCTGCCGCCTTCTGCTCCCGGTCCAGATACGACCCCGGATTATTGATCCGCGGCCTGCCCGTCTTATCCCTGCGGAACGTGATCCCCAGACTCGAAAGGAACAGATTCATCCCGTCCTTCATCTCAAACGGACCCCGGGCAGTACCTTCCTTACCCGGCACCCCGTCAAACACCAGCAGCCGCTCACTGATCATATCGATCGTATACATATCATGATCGATCACCATGATCCCGGCCCCCTTATCCTCCGCCGCACGCTTGATCACCTTCGTCGTCACAAGCCGCTGCTCCACATCCAGATGCGCCGACGGCTCATCAAGAATATACAGATCCGCCTCACGCGAAAGACACAGAGCGATCGCCACCCGCTGAAGCTCTCCGCCCGACAGATTCTTCACCTCCGACTGCAGGATCGGCATAAGACCGAGAGGCTCCAGGATCTCATGCTGATAATACGACGTATCGAACCTGCGGGTCACCGCCCGGAGCGTAAATTCGACTGAATCCGACGAATCCGCCGTCACATACTGCGGCTTATACGAAACACGCACCGTATCGAACTTCTTCCCGCCGTCCGGGATCTCCACGCCCGCAAGCAGCTTTGCAAACGTCGACTTGCCTATACCGTTCGCTCCGACGATACCAAGCACCTCGCCCCTGCGGACCTCGCCCCCTTCCACCGTCAGATCGAAACCCGGAAACGACTTCGTCATCCTCGGGATCGTCATCAGCGTCTCGCGGTCCACATCACTCTCATGACTCCGCGTCTCAAAAAGCACCGGATAATCACGGATCCGGACATTCTCCTCAGCGACGAAGCCTTCGAGATACTGATTCACCCCGATACGCACCCCCTTCGGCCGGGAAATGATACCAAAAGCCGACGGCTTCCCGTACCCGATATGGACCGTCTCCGCCACCATATCAAGGATCGCGATATCATGCTCCACTAAAATAACCGGATGCTTTGCCGCGAGCTCCCGGATAAGGCGCGCCGCGATCATCCGCTGATAGATATCCAGAAAAGGAGTCACCTCATCAAGGAAGTAAAAGTCCGCCTCCTTCGAAAGAGCCACCGTCAGCGCGACCCGCTGCAGTTCTCCGCCCGAAAGATACGTCAGATCCTTATCAAGGATCGTATCAAGGGCCA
>JAQVAY010000033.1 GCA_028690575.1 Bacilli bacterium
GCGATGGCGAAAACCAAAGCTAAATATATTACCACCGAGAAGCTATCTCGGATTCTTGGTGTGTACCCAGAAATTATCGCCGAAACTCTTTCTTATTTTGATCCAATGGTTAATATGGACTATGAGTACGATTTAACCGAGCTCGTCCCAGCGATTGAACAGTACATTGAAAAATCGCAAGAAAAGAAACCCGCTCCAATTAAAAAGAACCTTGTCACTCAGAAGATATTGGATCAATATTCATCGATAGGCGATTTTATTTATAAAAAAATGACCATTGGTGGTCTGCTCGATCCCAACACTGAATTAAGCGATAAAGATTTGAAAATCCTCAAAAAACTAATCATCGAAGAACAACAAAAAAGGAAAAAATAACCATGAAACCCATCCGCAAAGCCGTTATTCCTGCCGCAGGACTAGGAACTAGATTTTTACCTGCTACCAAAGGACTAGCTAAAGAGATGCTCCCAATCATTGACAAACCAACCATTCTTTATCAAGTTGAAGAAGCTGTCGCCAGTGGTTGTAAAGAAGTAATATTAATCATCTCCCCAGATAAAGAATCGATTATTCGTTTTTTTAATCGTGATGAAGCCTATGAAGAATACCTAAAAGAAAAAAAACATACCGATTTTGCCGAGATTATTAAAAACATAGCTACTTTGGCAAAGATTAGTTATGTTTATCAAAATGAACAAAAAGGTCTTGGACATGCCATTTTGTGCGCCAAGGAAGCAATCGGAGATGAACCTTTCTTAGTTATACTTGGCGATGACTTAATTGTGAATGAATCTGGGGCAACAGCTTCTAGCCAATTAATTAATGCATATAAGGAAACCGGATGCTCAATTTTAGGCGTACAAGAAGTAGCTTTCAGCGAAACAAAGAAATACGGAATTATTGATCCAGTTAGCCAAAATGGACGACTAATTTTAATGAGAGGAATGGTGGAAAAGCCAAAGGAAAACCCTCCAAGCTGTTATGCGGCTTTAGGAAGATATGTTTTGACACCAGATGTCTTCACTTTATTAGAAAATCAAACGCCAGGGGCGGGCGGAGAAATCCAATTGACTGACGCCTTAAAGCGTTTAGATAGAATATATGCCTATCATTTCGATGGAAGGCGCTACGACATCGGAGATAAATTTGGTTACGTTCAAGCCGTCATTGATTTTTCATTAAAGCGCGATGATTTGAAAGAAAAGGTCAAAAAGTATCTCGAAGAACTGAAATAATACGAACCCTCAATGAGGGTTTTTATTATGAAATTGTCTTGAAAAAGAGCCTAAGTATCTTTATACTTATCTTGGTATTTTTAGGAGGAAATAAAAATGTCAGAAATCAAAAAAACAATGCTCTCAGTAGATGGCAATACTGCTGCGTCATTGGAATCTTATAACTTCATAGAAGTTGCAGCCATCTACCCAATCACTCCTTCCTCTACTATGGCGGAGAATGTGGATGTCTATGCCTCACAAAAAAAGAAAAATTACTTTGGCTCAGTTGTTAAAGTAAGTGAACTCCAATCTGAAGCTGGTGCCGCTGGTGCCGTTCATGGTGTTTTACAAGCCGGTGGTTTAGCCGCTACCTATACTGCTAGCCAAGGATTATTGTTAATGCTCCCCAACATCTATAAATGGGTTGGTGAGCTGCTTCCTGCTGTTCTTCATGTTTCAGCAAGAGCCATCGCGACAAGAAGCCTTTCCATTTTTGGCGATCAACAAGATATCTATGCGATTCGTCAAACTGGTATTTGCTTACTTTGCTCCCACAGTGTTCAAGAAGTGGCTGACTTAACTCCAGTCGCTCACCTTATTGCTATTGATGCTTCCTATCCAGTCTGTCATTTCTTTGATGGATTTAGAACCAGCCACGAGATTCAAAATGTTGAATTCGTAGATGATGCGGAATGGAAGAAATTATTACCAATGGATAAAGTCGAAGCGTTTAGATCGAGAGCTCTTAACCCACACACCCACCCAGTTACACGTGGTGGTGCAGAAAATGACGACATTTATTTCCAAGGACGCGAAGCCCAAAATTCTCATGCTGGTCACGTCGTTGATATCGCCGAGAAATATTTTAAAGAAGCCTCACGTTTAACTGGTCGTCACTATGCACCATTCACCTATTACGGAGCCAAGGATGCCACCCATATTATTGTGGCGATGGGCTCGGTTACTGAAACAGCAACTGAAGTCATCGATGCTTTAAAAGATAAGAAGATCGGTTTAATCAAAGTTCACCTCTATCGTCCATTCTCTGCTAAGCACTTACTAGAAGTTCTTCCAAAGACCGTTAAACGCATCGCTGTGTTAGACCGCACCAAAGAAATGGGTGCTACTGGCGAGCCACTCTATTTGGATGTTGTCTCAGTTCTCAAAACCAACAAACTCGACATTGAAGTCTTTGGTGGTCGTTATGGCTTAAGCAGCAAAGATACTCAACCAAGAGATATTAAATCTGTGTTCGATTTCCTCGAAAGTGAAAAACCATGGACTAATTTCACTGTTGGAATTAATGATGATGTCACCCATCTCAGTATTCCTGTTGATGAATCATTCCACATCAAAGGCAACTACACCTCTTGTTTATTCTATGGTTTAGGTTCTGACGGAACTGTTTCCGCCAATAAATCTTCCATTAAGATTATCGGTGACGCTACTCATCAATATGCTCAAGCATATTTCGCTTATGACTCTAAGAAAGCCGGTGGAGCAACACGTTCCCACTTACGGTTCGGAAAAACACCAATCCACTCTACATACTACGTTCAAAACGCTGACTTCGTTTCCTGCTCACTCGATACTTATGTTATGAAGTTCGACATGATCAGAAATTTGAAACAAGGTGGAACATTCTTACTCAATACTGATATGAGCGATGAGGAATTAATCAAAGTTTTGCCAAACCGCATGAAATATCAATTAGCCTCTAAAAAAGCTAAATTTTATGTCATTGACGCTAACAAGATTGCTGGTGAAGTTGGAATGGGTCGCCACACCAACACTATTCTCCAAGCCTCTTTCTTCTATCTAAATCCTGACATTATGCCTTATGAAGAAGCTAATAAGTGGATGAAGAAATTTGCTGAAAAGAGCTATGCCAAAAAAGGTGATGATGTCGTTAAGATGAACTGGAAAGCCATCGATGCTGGTACGGAAGGATTACGCGAAGTGAAAGTTGATTCTGAATGGGCTAAATTATCTCCCAAGACTGAAATCTTACTCACTGGTGATGATTACTTCGACTCATTTGTTACCATTATTGATAACTTAGGTGGCGATGATCTCCCAACTAGCAAGTTCACCGAATATGAATTACTAGATGGCACAATGCGCAACGATGTTGCTTTCATTCAAAAACGCAGCATTGCTGACCGTGTCCCACTCTGGAACAAGAATAAGTGTATCCAATGTAATACATGTTCCTTTGTTTGCCCCCACGCAACGATTCGCCCAGTCTTAATGGATGATGACGAATACGCCTCTGCTCCTGATATCGTTAAAGATGATTATTTGAACGCTATGGGACCAGGCTTACAAGGATTAAAATTCCGTATTCAAGTTTCCACCAAGAACTGTGTGGGATGTGGCTTGTGTGTCGCTGAATGTTTAGCTAACAAACAATCAATCGCCAAATTAAAACCAGGTGAAAAACTCACCTCTGATATGATGGCGCTTGAAATGATGGAAGCCAAATCACAATTCCCACAAGAAGTCGCTGCTGATTACTTATATAAACTCTCTTACAAAGGCGATCGTCTCCCCGCTGCTATGCAGGCAACGGTTAAAGGCGTCGGATTCTTAAAGCCATATATGGAAGTTTCTGGAGCCTGTGCCGGATGTGGAGAAACTCCATATTACCGCTTAGTCTCTCAATTATTCGGAAAGGATATGCTTGTTGCTAATGCGACTGGCTGTTCTTCCATCTACTGTGGCTCAACTCCTCTTACCCCATTCAACACTGATAAGGATGGCCAAGGCATTGCTTGGGCAAACTCTTTATTCGAAGACAACGCTGAATTTGGATATGGCATGAGAGTGGCCACTGATGCGAAACTCAAACACATCATTGAAATCCTCGCTTCCGCTAAAGAAAGAGACACTGTTGAGTCAGATTTAAAAGCAATTATTGATGAATATTTTGCTAATATCAAAAACCGCATTAAGATGCGCGATATTGCTCCTAAACTTGTTTCTTTAGTCAAAGAAAGTAGGGATGCAAACGTCAAAGAAGTGCTTCAATACGAACGTGATTTACAGGATAAATCCGTTTGGATCATCGGTGGTGATGGTTGGGCTTATGACATTGGTTATGGCGGACTTGATCACGTTTTAGCCAATGAAGAAGACGTCAATATTTTAGTCCTCGATACCGAAGTTTACTCTAACACTGGTGGACAATCCTCCAAATCTTCACAGACTGGATCAATCGCCAAATTTACTGCTTCTGGAAAACAAACCGCTAAGAAAAACCTTGCTTTAATAGCAATGAGCTATGGCAATGTCTATGTTGCTCAAATCGCTTTAGGAGCCAATCCACTAGCGGCCATCAAAGCTTTAAAAGAAGCTGAATCCTATGATGGTCCAAGTCTCATTATCACTTATTCTCCATGTGTTAATCATGGTATTAAAGGCGGACTTTCTAACTCTATGCTCCAAGAGAAAAAAGCGGTTGCTTCCGGATATTTCCCCATCTTCCGTTATGATCCTCGCCTTGCTAAAGAAGGAAAATCTCCACTTATTATTGATATGTCAGAACCTGACTATAGTAAATTTAGAGAATTTGTTATGACTGAGACACGTTTCTCACAATTACCACATGTCAATCCAGAACAAGCCGAAGAATTGCTCAATAAAGCTGAAACATACGCTCGCCAACGTTTAGAAAGAATCAAAAAACTAGGAGCGTAATTATCTTAGGAAAACAGGCACCTAAAAAATTGCCTGTTTTTCTTGCCAATTTATTTTATTTTATATATACTAGCAGTAGGTTAAGGAACAAATTTTATGAAAAAAAATCAAAGAGAAATCGAATGTTTGTTTGAACTTTTTAAGGAAGAACGAGAAATCGAAAAAATAGTCGAAGAATTGCCACGTGGATATATTTCTGTCAAAGTAATATCTGGTCACACTTATAATTATCGCCAATGGCGAGAAGGAGATAAGATTATCTCCGAATATGTTCCTGAAGCATTTGTCAACAGTATCAAACGTAAAATTGCTATTCGCAAAGAAAACGAATCAGCATTAAAAGAAGTTAGGAAAGAACTTCAAAGCAAGGCTAGATTTGTTATCAAAAAAGAAATTTTAAGCGAAGAAGAAGTCTCTGAATTAAGAGAAAAAGCCCGCGTATAAATTTACGCAAGAAGCACAAAACCTTTTAAAAAATAAGCAGGAAATTCCTGCTTTTTTCTTCATCGCTCTTCACTTTAGGAAATCAATTTGCTAATATTTAGCAGTATTATGAATAAGCTAGTGATTTTATCAGGAGTGCCAGGAAGCGGCAAATCATATTTTTCCGCGGCTTTGAAGAAATTTAAAGGCAGTCATGTCTATGTTGTTTCAAGCGACGCTCTTAGAAGTGTTATGCTCGGAAATCAACAAGATTTATCTGAAGATCGTTTGATGTGGAAAATGTATTATAAGCTGGCTTACGTTTACGCCACCGACCCTAAAGGAGTGGTCGTGCTTGATGCCACCCATAGCAACTCGACTTATCGTATTGAAGCCACTAAATTCCTCAAGCCATTGTTCGATGAAGTTGACCTAATAGTATTTAACCTTCCTCGTCATATTGTAAATCAACAAAATAGAGACCGAGCTTTTCCGATTCCTGATGACATATTAGATATCCTCTGCGCCAAATTTGAGTTGCCAGATGACAATGACAAGCAATACTTTAATCAAATATTCATCATTACCGATCACGACATTCAACCAGTTATTGAAAAAATCTAAAATTAGAAAAAATCCTCTTGATTCTGCTTAATTGCAAAATTAAAGAGGACTTTTTATATTAACTGGTCGGAACGATGAGATTTGAACTCACGACCCCTTCCACCCCAAGGAAGTGCGCTACCAAGCTGCGCTACGTCCCGAGACCCTTTCTATTATATTATTTTTTTAAATAATGACCACAAAAAAGTGTTATCATTTCTATAACTCTATTTATTTGATAGAATAAATCAACTGCTATGAAGAAGAAAATTATCATCAAAGGCGCTCGCGAAAACAATCTTAAAAATATCGATCTAGAAATACCTAAGGAAGCCTTGGTTGTTTTTACTGGTCTTTCCGGCAGTGGTAAGACTACTTTAGCATTTGATACAATCTTCGCCGAAGGTCAAAGAAAATACATGGAATCAATGTCGAGCTATGCTCGCCAATTCCTTGGAAATTATGATAAACCTGATGTTGATTCAATAAATGGACTATCTCCCAGCATCGCCATTGATCAAAAAAGTGTTTCCCATAATCCACGTTCTACAGTTGGAACAGTCACAGAAATTTATGATTATTTGCGACTACTATATGGCCGAGTGGGTACTCCATATTGCCCTGATCATCATATCCCAATTGTTTCTTTTTCGGTCAGCATGATGACTGAACAAGTTTTTGCTTATCCTCAAGGAACTAAAATTCAACTCCTTTCACCGGTGGTTCATCATGAAAAAGGAACCCAAAAAGAAATCTTTGACAAAATTAGACAAAATGGTTTTACACGTTTAAGAGTCGATGGGCAATTGATTGGTGTTGAAGAAATTACGGAATTAGATAAAAATAAAAAACACGATATTGATATTGTCATTGATCGTATCATTGTAAAACCAGAGTCTAGAAGTCGGATTTTTGAGTCGATTGAAACCGCTCTTGATTGGTCTCATGGTCTATTAATAATTTTGTCCGATTTTGAAGAAAAAATATTAAGTGATCGTCACACCTGCCCAATTTGTGGCTTTTCAATTCCTAAATTAGAGCCACGTCTATTCTCTTTTAATTCTCCACTTGGATGCTGCCCGGATTGCAAAGGATTAGGCATAAAAAGAGAAGTTGATCCTCGTCTATTGGTTCCAAAGACTGATTTGTCAATCAATGGAGGGGCGATTGAATACTATAAACACATGGTGGGTTCGCAAAACCTCGAATGGCAAGAATTCACTTTGTTATGCAAGCTATACAATATTCCTATGAATGTTCCTTTCAAAGAACTTACTGAGGAACAAAAGCACATCATTTTCTATGGTTCACCTGACGTTCATAAATATGCTTTAAAATCTTCTTCAGGAAACATTAATAATCGTATTGGATATATCGAAGGTGTCAAAAACCGCATCGAGAGATTATATGCTGAAACCACTTCCGATTGGATGAGAGAATACTATGTTAAATTCCTCCATGATACCGAATGTACAACCTGTCATGGATCAAGATTAAATAAAGAAGCTTTAGCGGTCCTGATTGATAATAAAAATATTTATGAAGTCTCAACTTTGCAGATTAAAGACTTAAGAGATTGGGTTATTCAGTTGCCTGCTAAACTGACACAAAATCAAAATGATATCGCTCGGCTAGTTCTTAAAGAAATCGAAAATAGGACAACTTTCCTCTGTGATGTTGGATTAGAATATCTAACTTTATCTCGTATGGCGATGACCCTTTCCGGAGGTGAGTCGCAAAGAATTAGACTTGCTACTCAAATTGGCTCGAAATTAACGGGCATTTTATATGTTTTAGATGAACCATCAATTGGGCTTCATCAACGCGATAGCGAAAAATTGATCAAAACTTTGCGTGAAATGCGCGATTTAGGCAACACTCTCATTGTTGTAGAGCACGATGAAGAGATGATTCGAAGCGCTGATTATCTTGTCGATATTGGGCCAGGAGCGGGCATCCACGGCGGAAAAGTTGTTGCAGCGGGATCTGTCGCTGAAATTGAGAAAAATCCCGACAGTATAACCGGACAATATCTATCTCACAAAAAATTCATTTCCATTCCTTCAAAACGCAAGAAAGGAAATGGCAAGTTTATTGAAATTCGTGGAGCGACCTGCCACAACCTAAAAAATGTGAATATTGATTTCCCTTTGGGAACTTTTACTGTTGTCACTGGTGTTTCCGGAAGTGGAAAGTCCTCTTTAGTGAATCAAACTTTGTTTATGCATCTTAAACAGCATCTCTCAACCGAAGATGCTCCAGCCGGTCCAGTTAAGTCAATCACTGGTTTTGAGAACATTGATAAAGTTGTCGATGTTTCCCAGGAGCCAATCGGGCGCACTCCTAGAAGCAACCCTGCCACTTATGTCAAATTATTTGATAATATTCGCGAGCTATTCGCCGAAACCGTAGAAGCAAAATCTCGTGGTTTCGATAAAGGCAGATTCTCCTTTAATGTCATCGGCGGTCGATGCGAAGAATGTCAAGGAGCAGGAATTGTTCGTATTCCGATGAACTTTTTACCTGATGTCTATGTGAAATGTGATTCCTGTGGTGGAAAACGCTATAACGAAGAGACCTTACAGGTAACTTATAAGGGCAAAAACATTTACGATGTTCTTGAAATGACTGTCGAAGATGCTCTTGATTTTTTTAGTAATCGTCCATCGTTAAAAAAACGAGTTCAAACCCTCTACGATGTGGGATTGAATTATATTAAACTTGGTCAACCGGCAACCACTCTTTCAGGAGGAGAAGCCCAACGCGTAAAATTGGCAGCAGAACTTCAAAAAAGGCCAACGGGTAAAACCATCTATATTCTCGATGAACCGACTACTGGTTTGCACACTGATGATGTCGGTAGATTATTGCAAATTCTCCAACGACTAGTTGAACATGGTAACACCGTTATTGTAATTGAACATAATTTAGATATTATAAAAGCAGCGGACTATATCATTGATTTAGGACCTCATGGCGGAGATGGTGGTGGTCAAGTCGTGGCCACTGGAACTCCCGAAGAAGTGAGTGAAAATCCTCACTCCTATACAGGCCAGTATCTCAAGAAAGTTTTGAAGAAAGGACAGTACGAATAATATGAATATTGTTGGATTAATCTTTTTTATCGTTTTTCTCTTAGGAGCCATTGTTATTTTTACTCTTGGCATAATCAGTGTACTAAAAAGCATTAAAGGCAAAGGAGAAGTGATATCCTATGCCACTTTGACCAAGCGCATTCTATTCTTTAGCATCGCCTTTGCGGTTAGTTTCATGACAGCCCTTATGTTTATCTATTTAATGAATAACATCGAAGCTAAATGGTATGAATATGTCGCTGCTAGCATTGGTGGTTTGATTTTTGGTGGGAGCTTATTCTTAGCCGTTCATTTCTTTATATTCCACTATTATGGAAAAAACATCAATTCTACCTTAGATAAGTGGCTTTTTAGAGGTTTAATACTCTTCTCGGTTACCGCTTTTGTCTTTTTCTTTATCACTTTAGAAGGTTTTGCCGATTATATAAACTTAACCACCCCTTTGGCAAATGGTATTAATTTTACCGAAGGCTTGGCATATCCTGGAAATTTTGGACCTGATACTAATATTGCTTGGTATGCATTATGCATTCTGACGGGAGCGATGATTGTCTACTTTTATTGCGATCACAAAATGTATCAACAATATGGGAAACACGGCGTTTTGGAATCGACGTTCTTAATCGCTTTCCCTGCTGGTGTCATTGGCGCACGTCTGTTCTATGTCCTTGGTCAATGGAGCGATTTCGCTAGCAATCCAATCACCATGTTTTCTATTTGGGA
>JAQVAY010000034.1 GCA_028690575.1 Bacilli bacterium
ATTCAAATTCCTTTTGGATGAATATAAAGTTAAGAGATTTACACTCACTCAATCGAAAAGACTTGCATTGGTATCCCGCACTTTTTTTGCTTAATTGATTGTAAACTTCGTGCCACATGACTTCCGTTCCACGCAGCAGATAAACTGCCACGAACCACGACACAGCCTGATCTCGTGTTGGGATGATTTAAAAAAAATATTCTAAAAACCCCTTGACAATTGAGTATATATTCAACTATACTATATACAGTTGAGCGTTTGCTCAATTAAAATTTCGGAAGGAGGACTAATTATGTCTGTCAGAAGCGATGTTTGCGATTGTGATGTTATACACGAAGAAACCGTCACCGCAGTAAAAACAAAAATGCTTTCAGATGATACTTTTAATATTTTGACGGAATTTTTGAAAGCTGTGGGAGATGGTACAAGGATCAGAATTTTATGGGCTCTGGATGTCAGTGAAATGTGTGTCTGTGATTTGGCAGTCTTGCTTGGTATGACAAAATCCGCTATATCACACCAGCTACGCACTTTGAAACAGGCAAATCTTGTCAAATTTAGGAAAGATGGTAAGATTGCTTATTACTCTCTCGCGGATGACCATGTGAAAATCGTTTTGGAACAAAGTTTAAGCCATGTAACTGAATAAAATTTAATTATAGGAGGAAAATAACATGAAAAAGTCATTTAGGTTGGAAGGACTGGACTGCGCCAACTGTGCGGCGAAAATCGAAAAGGACATCAAGGCGCTGGACGGCGTAACCGAAGTAACCGTAAACGCTATGACGACTAAGATGGTTCTTGTGGCAGACGACGACAAAATGGACGAGATTATTAAGACCGCTGAAAAAATCGTCAAGAAGCATGAACCTCATGTTGTCGTAAAAAAGGCGTAAACATTTACCGGCAATAATTCCAGCTTTTGGCGTAACACTTCAAAGCGATACGCCAAAAGCGAAGGAATTTAAAAAATTCAAATTTTTTTGCGACAATAGTTGAGCGTTCACTCAATGTTACTCGTCATTCTCTTATAGCAAAGATAAGAAAGGAGTTCAATATGAACAAGAAGCTTGTAAGAATTATCATAGCAGCGGTTATTTTCGTAATCGGGCTGCTAGTAAAAACCGACATTGTTTGGCTTAGTCCCGCTATCTTCATTGCCGCCTACATTGTAGTGGGCAGCGAAGTCGTAATAAAAGCCATCAAGAATATTATGCAAGGCCAAGTTTTTCAGGAAAGCTTTTTAATGACCGTGGCGACCGGTGGCGCACTTATCATTGGGGAATATCCAGAGGCCATTGCCGTTATGCTGTTTTATCAGGTTGGCGAATATTTTCAAAGTTATGCCGTTGCGAAGTCGCGGAAATCCATTGCAAGCTTAATGGATATACGTCCTGATTACGCAAATGTTAAGAGGGGCGATGAATTGGTAAAAGTCGACCCTGACGAAGTTGCGATTGGCGATATCATCGTTGTCCGTGCTGGTGAAAAAATCCCGCTTGACGGCAAGGTGCTTGACGGCAATTCAATGATTGATACGTCCGCTTTGACCGGCGAATCTGTTCCGCGCGAAGCTGGTGTTGGCTCTGATGTTTTGAGCGGCTGTATCAATGTGAACGGCGTACTGACGATTGAGGTCACAAAAGAATTTGGGGAATCGACGGTCAGCAAAATCCTTGATCTCGTGGAAAACGCCAGTAGTAAAAAGGCGAACACCGAGAATTTCATTACAAAATTTGCACGAGTTTATACTCCGATTGTTATGGCTGCCGCACTGTTGCTTGCAATTATCCCGCCTCTGTTCTTTGGTGGTACTTGGGGCGACTGGATTTACAGGGCTTTAACTTTCTTAGTGGTTTCCTGCCCTTGCGCTCTGGTTGTTTCTATTCCACTCTCCTTCTTTGGCGGTATCGGCGGCGCGTCAAGGCGTGGTGTGCTTGTTAAGGGTAGCAACTATTTAGAAGCTTTGGCGCAGACTGAAATCGTTGTGTTTGATAAGACGGGGACATTGACAAAAGGCGTATTTAAAGTACAAGAGGTAAATGCTATTGGCATTTCCGAAGCAGAACTGCTGGAACTTACCGCACATGTTGAGAGTTATTCCAATCACCCCATTTCACTCTCTTTGAAAACTGCTTATGGGAAAGATATTGACAACGAAAGGATTACGGATGTTGAGGAAATCGCAGGCCACGGCGTCAGCGCAACGGTTGATAGTCGTAAAGTTTTCGCAGGAAATACAAAACTCATGCAAAAAATCGGCGTTAAATTTTCTCAAGACGAAATTATTGGAACAGCCGTACACGTTGCTGTTGATGGCAAATATGCGGGATATATTGTAATTGCTGATGAGGTTAAGGAAGATGCAGCGGAAGCGATTAGATTGCTAAAAAAGGCAAATATCCGTCAAACGGTGATGCTGACGGGCGACGCCAAGAGTGTGGGAGAAAAAGTTGCCAAGGAATTGGGGTTAGATAAGGTTTACACAGAGCTTCTTCCCGGTGACAAGGTAGATAAAGTAGAGGAACTGCTGGCTCAAAAATCAGCTAAAGGCAAGCTGGCCTTTGTAGGCGATGGGATTAATGACGCACCAGTTTTAGCTCGTGCCGACATTGGTATTGCGATGGGTGGCTTGGGTTCCGACGCGGCTATAGAAGCCGCCGATGTTGTAATAATGACCGATGAGCCGTCCAAACTAGCTACAGGTATGAAAATTTCACAGAAAACGCTAAGAATCGCACAACAGAATATATGGCTGGCTTTGTCGATAAAAGCAATTGTGCTTGTACTCAGTGCACTCGGTTTTGCTACCATGTGGGAGGCTGTGTTTGCAGATGTTGGTGTGACGGTTATAGCGGTATTGAACTCTTTCCGTGCTTTAAACACAAAGAAATTATAATCAGGTCAAAAGCCTGTTGTATCGGAAGCGATTAAGTAAAATGTTAATTGTCCTGATTGCCTTGTTAGTTGGGATTTTGTGAACTTGCTTTGGTAGCGCAGTTGCTATTATAACAAAAGAAGTTTTCTGAAAATATGGCGAATTGCCTTTTAGTTTTCGCTGGTGGCGTAATGATGAGCCTTGTGTTCTTTGAGCTTATGCCGGAAACTTTAGAGGTATCAAATGTGTGGATGGTGGCCGGCGGCATCCTCATTATTCACTGAGATAAGGGGCAAAGTGAGAATCATTATATGAAGATTATTTTATTCGGTTTATTGGTGAAAGCAGTTGAGCTATTGAGCGCGATTGAATTAAAGCATAAACAGAAAATATGTTGTATGGAAAGGTGTGTGGCATGAAAAAGCAATGGCTTATCACAGGAATCTTGGCAGCAGTTGATCAAACAATAAAACTGCTGATAGCTCATTTTGCGATAGATAAGATGATTATCTGGATACCGAGTGTTTTGCGTTTTGAGCCTTTCCAGAACACAAATTTGAATTGGTTTGCAAGTATGGCTAATTTTAAGACTCCTGTAATCGGAATGATCTTTTTACAGATAACGGCTATAGCAGGATTGCTTTTATTCTATCGATTCCAAACATATAAAGTTGGTGCAAAGAGTCGCTTGTTGAGTGGAGCATTCTGTTTTGCATCTGCTGGCATATTATGTTCATTTATTGATGTAGTGTTCTGGGGCGGCAGCCTTGACTTTATTGGTTTATTCAATTGGTTTATTTTTGATACAAAGGACGTATTTTTGAACACGGGATGGATTTTGGCTCTAATTTGGACGTGGCGGCATGAAAAAAAGCTAAAAAAGTCTTATTCAAACGATCACAATACAGAAGATGTACCTTTTGCTATATGGTTTCGGAGCGGATGCAAACTCCTTCCCAACACAACGTCTGAATATACCAGAATATAAAATATATAAACACAATTGAGAGGTGGTCACAGTGAAGCGAAAAGAAAATAGAAACTTGACGGGCATATTTCGTATTGGTTTGGCCACCCTTGTTGTGATTTTACAACTTTTATTTATCTATTTTATCATCAATATACTCAAAAACTATGCGGTATATTTTTATGCACTCATTCAAATTATAGCGGTAATAAACATCTTTATTATGGTGAGCAGAAGTAAAAACACATCTTACATAATCGTATGGCTTATTATAATATTTATCCTTCCGGTTTTCGGTTATTTCCTATATCTCTTATGGGGTCGTTCCGATGTGTTCGGACGATGTATAAGAAATAATCGAATAAGAGCGGCTATCCAGCATGGTTCCATGTATTTATATAAGGACCCGGAAGTTTACGCCGAACTCGATCAAATCCATCCGTCAAGAAAAAGAATAGCAGGATATTTAGGCAGGAAAGGATTCCCTCTTTATAAAAATACAACGTGTGAGTATTTCTCGCTTGGCGAGTATCAATTTGAAGCAATGATAAAGGATATTGAAAACGCTGAGAGATACGTTTTCTTGGAATATTTTATTTTAGATAGTGGGGAGCTTTGGGACAGGATTTCAGAAGTATTGATTCGCAAAGCCGAACAAGGAGTGGAAATACGGCTGATGTTCGATGACTTTGGGAGTATTGTTACAGCACCAGATAATCTGATTAAGGCTCTTAACAGTCACAATATTCAGGTGTTGCGTTTTAATCCAGTTCATCGGTATATTTCATCCTTTTGCTTCAATTGCCGTAATCACCAGAAAATTACGGTCATAGACGGCTGCGTTGGATATACAGGCGGAACGAATCTTGCTGATGAATATGCCAACATATACCCAAAGCACGGCCATTGGAAAGACACGGCAATCCGGCTTGAAGGCGACGCGGTTTGGGGTCTGACCTCAATATTTCTTCAGATGTGGGATGCTGAAAGTGGAGGAACTACAGATTACGAGGCTTACCGGTCTGTAGTGAACTACGAGGGTCAAGGCTTCTATCAAGCATTTTCAGACGGTCCTTCAAATAATCCCGATAACCCTGCCGAGGTTATGTACCGCACGATGATATATAATGCAAAGAAATATGTTTATATATCTACCCCCTATCTTGTCATTGACAACTCCATGAAGGAAGCGTTGTGTACGTCCGCACAGGGAGGTACAGATGTCAGGATTATTACTCCAAAGATATGGGATCATTGGTATGTGCATATGGTAACGCAATCGAATTATGGAGAGCTGCTGGAATCGGGTGTTAGAATCTATGAATATACCCCGGGATTCATCCATGCAAAGACTATCATAAGCGATGATGATCATGCCATTTGCGGAAGCATTAACATGGATTACCGGAGCTTTTATCTCCACTTTGAAAACGGTGTGTGGATTTGCGGATCGCCTGTACTCCAAGACATAAAAAATGACCTCCAGCAAACATTTGATGTTTGTGAAGAAATAAGTCTTGACGAATGGCGTCGCCGTCCCTGGCACATAAAATGCGTTCAATCGTTCCTTAGATTGTTTGCTGTATTCTTTTGAGATTAATTTGTTATGAAGTCAAAAGAATAGCACTCATGTTGTCCCTATCATCTTGGCAATTTCAACGGATCTATAAGACGTAGTTCATCCCAATTTGCCGGAAATCGAGGGAATGTATCTATCCACGAAAATGACGGATATAAAAGGGAATTACCGTTATTTGACTGAATTGGAGGGCGTAAAAAAGAACAGAGAGCTGTTCTATCAGTATTGCTTTAAGGAACTGAAGCTATGTATATGGCAAAAGCAGAAGGCAGAAATAGAGTGAAGGTATTATAAAAATACCTGTTCAATGCATGATGTTTAACGATACATAGAGAAAGTCCAGTAAAAATATAAATAAAGCCAAGGGCAAACCTATCAAAAGATGGGGACGCAAAGCCATAGGGTCTAAGGCGCTTTACTGCGCTATGATAGCCTGGCTGCCAAAAACCATGCGGAGCCTGCCCTCATTCAGAGAGCAGGCTCTATATCTGTCTGTCGGTTTTTGACGGATAAACAGGATATCGGGATACCGGCTTTCGCCATGCTCCGGCGAGAGGGGTATCCTATGGGGTTTTATACTTATAAGAGGTGGCAATAGAGCAGACAGAGCTCATACATATTACCCACCACCCAAACAATTTCATATTGTAATTTTGAAAAAGTCAGCATTTCGCCATGGGCGCAGTGCTGACTTTTTTCTTTCGACAAAAAAATCTATACTCCGACCATATTTACCAAATTTAGGGGAAATGTGGCATGTTTCTAATATAAGCAGGTCGTTTCCACGCTGCCGCTCCCCTCCGCTTCTGACATTTTGACTCACCATCAAAATTTCAGAAAACGGAGGACAAGCCATATGGCAGAAAAGAAAGAGTATCAAATCAAAGTTCAGGGGCAGCTCGTCCCTGTCACCGAAGAAGTCTATTTAACATATTACCGCATGAAACGCCGTGAACTACATCTGGAGGAAAAGGACGCAGCACATGGTGTGTTTTATTACAGCGCCTTGGATACGGAGGAAACCAATGGTGAGGATGCGATTTCAGATCTCACTTCTCCCCGTGTGGAGGATATTGTCACGGACAAGCTGATAGCCGAAAAACTCCACTTGTGCCTTTCCCAGCTTGCCAAGGAGGAACAGGAACTGATTTTTACTCTGTTTTTTAAGAATAAAAGCGAGCATCAACTCGCAGCGGAAACTGGTATCCCGCGCATGACAATCCACGACCGAAAGGTTAAAATTCTGCGTACTTTAAAAAAACTTATGGAAAAGTAAAAATTTTTCCGTCCAACCCCCTCACGAAACCGGATTAGTAGTGAGGGGGTTTTTCTCATTCCCTCCATGGTTCCTTGAAAATTTAATATCCGATGACCTGAATACATTAGCTGACAGACCCCTAAAGGGAAAGCGACCCCGGAGGATGCGCCAAGACCACCTGTAGGCAGGCAGCAAGAAAAGCGGAATCACTCACTCTTCTGTTCGCTCGTTTCTTTCTGCTCCTATCAAAGACGGCCAAATAAGGTGCAAAGCGGTCCCCATCCGACCGGAAAACAGGCTGTGGCAGTCTGTCTCGCAATGATCCTGTCAGCCTATATTGATACTTCTGTCCAGTCACAGCCCCCCTTGACCGGGGGATCACGCAATGAGGGCAGCCGGCAGAGATCCTGGCGGGGGTGAGATTCCCATGATGCGGCGAAGCCAGCCGCAGTTCAGGCCATCGCCTTTTGAGTCCGATACGATTCGGGCTCTGTGTGCTTGGGGAGTAGTGTCGAATTAAGCACCTTGATTACAGAAAAAAGACTTAATGTCAGAAGCGATAGGGATCGCTCTGCCTTACATCAGGGCGATCCCTATATTTGTGCCATTAAGAAAAGAGAGGATTTCACATCAAGGAGGTGTAAAGTTGGACACGATAAAGCAAGGCGTCAGCCGCGGCGATATTTACTACGCCGATTTAAATCCCGTTGTAGGATGTGAGCAAGGAGGCATCCGTCCCGTACTTATCCTGCAAAACGACATAGGAAACCGCCACAGCCCCACCACCATCGTTTGTGCCATTACTGGCAAGCCGAAAAAGCCCTTGCCAACTCATACAGCTATTGCTGATGCGGGCAGATTGTCCAGAGAGTCCTTTGCACTTCTGGAGCAGATACGCACCATTGATCGATCACGGCTTCGGGGCTGGATCGGCAGGCTGGATGAGCAGGCGATGGAAGAAATCAACCAAGCACTTTCTATCAGCGTCGGACTAAGTCCGGCGCTTTTATTATGAGGGGGAATTTTTATGAGCAACAAAACAATCATGTTTGAAAAATACCCCGACGTAGTCGAGGTAAATCAATTACGGGAAATGCTCGGAGGCATCAGCCGGAAACTGGCTTATAAATTGCTTTCGGAAAAAGAGATACATAGTGTTCGCATTGGGCGGACCTATAAGATTCCCAAAGCATGCGTCATTGAATATTTACTGAGTGAAGAAATGTGCCATATCAAGATTGGTTGATATGGTTTTTTGCTTATTATTGGCCCAAAACCGTAGAAAAATCCGTTGGGTTGCTTCCGCGTAAAACAGTAGCTATCCCATGCCTTCTGTGGTATTGTGATGTTGTCAATGGTAGGCAAATACGCTGTTATTTCAAAGGAGGATAACCATGATAACAGGCTGCCTACAAGAAAAAAACAATACTTTTTATGCTGTCCTTTATATCAAAGTAGACGGAAAAAGAAAAACCAAATGGATTCCCACCGGACTGCCGGTAGCGGGAACCAGCGACAGAAAAGCTAAAAAAGCCTTTGACCAAATCCGGTTGGAATACGAACAGGAGCAGGAAGAAAAGGAGCGTCGGGAAGCCGAGGAACGCGCCAGAGAACTGATCGAGGGCAAACGGAATCCCCAAGCGGAGGTGCTGTTTACCGACTACCTTCAAAAATGGCTGATCCAAGCAAAGCCCACGATAGCCAAAACAACATTTAAAGGCTATCAAACCATGCTGGATGGCCGAATCAGCCGGTACTTTACTGAACTGGACATCACCTTGGCGGAGGTTACTCCACAGCATATTCAGGACTTTCATCAATCAATTTTTGATGAGGGTCACACACCGAATACGGTCATCCATTATCACGCAGTCCTCCGCAGAGCATTGCAGAATGCGGTGAAAAAGGAGATCATCGGCAGTAACCCCGCTGACAGGGTAGACAGGCCAAAGAAGAATGTATACCATGCTCAGTTTTATTCCGCAGAGGAAATGATGGCGCTGTTTGATGCGATATCAGATGATCCCTTGGAGATTTGTGTGAAGCTGGCAGCTTACTATGGCTTACGCCGAAGTGAAGTCCTGGGATTAAAGTGGGATGCGATCAACCTCGAACAAAAAACCATCTCCATCAAGCACAAGGTGATTGAGGACACGGTAGATGGCAAATCCATAGCGGTCGGGGAAGATGTACTGAAAACCAAGTCCAGCTTCCGCACCCTTCCGTTACTGCCATCGGTGGAAAAGCTACTGCTTGCAGAAAAGGAAAAGCAAGAAATGTATCGAAAGCTGTTCAAGCGCTCTTACTGCCGGGATTACCTCGACTACATCTGCCTCGACCAAACAGGGAAGCTCATGCGCCCTAATTATGTGACGGATCACTTTAGCTGGGTGCTTGAAAAAGCCGACCTCAAAAAAATCCGGTTTCACGATTTAAGACATTCCTGCGCCAGCCTACTGCTTGCAAATGGGATATCAATGAAGCAAATCCAGATATGGCTGGGGCACAGCACATTTTCGACCACAGCGGACATTTACTCTCATCTGGACTTCCACGCACAGATCGAATCTGGCTTGGTTATGGATGGGATGTTTGAAAGAAACTAAGTGGCAGAACCTACTGGACTTGCAGCGGTCAACTGATTTTCTACGGACTGCTTTATGGGAATACGGAAAAGCCTTATAGAGTGAGGACTCAGGCATATCCGTTTTCTACACAAACAAAAAAACGCCCTCAAAAGAGAGCGTAGAAAAGGTAAAAAAATGGAGGGCCTGTTGCGGACATTGACCGCAAACAGGCCCCTGGCGGAGGCGGTGAGATTCGAACTCACGTGCCCGTGAGGACAACCTGATTTCGAGTCAGGCTCGTTATGACCACTTCGATACGCCTCCATATTTATTTTAATACACCAAGCCCCGCGTAGAAGTCAAGGCAAAGTGTAGAAAAACCGTAGAAATCGCTAAAACACTAAATTTTCAAAATCCCGCAAACCCACGGAAACTCAAGGGTTTCCGGCATTATCAAGGCAACTGACCGAGTGGATTTCGAGTCAGCCCCGTTATGACC
>JAQVAY010000035.1 GCA_028690575.1 Bacilli bacterium
GTTGCAGTCAATTGCCTTACCAACTTGGCTAAGGAACCATTAGCGGCGGTATGTATTATAACACCGCTACATTTAATGTATCAAGAAGGAATAATTAATTATTTTGGTTTGTTTGTTTCCTTTTTTGACGAAGTCGATATTTTAATTTTTTGTTAATTAAAAGGTAGGTGACAAGGGTTACCGTTCCAACAATTTCAATGACGAAAATAATAATCGCCCAAGTTGGTAAAGAAGTGGTTTTGAATCTTTCCCACATGGCGAGGACTGCTTCGTTAGCTTCTGAGCCGAAATCTTTCATAACTGCACAGCGATCAATAGTCTCTAAATCCGGATATTGGCAGTAGAATTGACGTCCAACGGCTTCGTTTTGATGAATGATACCTTCTTCATCTTCATAGGCATAGAAATACCCGTCCGCATAAAAGTGGTATTCTGGTAAGTCATTATCAATATCAACAAGGTATTCACTATTGAAAAAGTAATTGAGATTGACATCTTCGTAACCGCTTTCTGAACCGTCTACAATGGCTAAATCACCATACGTTTTATTAGTATCAGTCTCTTCGTCGTTTTCGTCGAGAATTTTTATATATTGTGGTTCATTATCGTTGATGATGTTACCATCTTCATCTTCTAAAAAATAGACAAGAGGATACTCATCATATATTTCTTGATGTTCAGCTGCCAAAAAGTCTTCATAAACTAAAGCTTCATAATCAGAGATATCACTTGGATTAAGACGATAAACACTAGAATAGATCTCATTTTCTTCATCAGTAAGAAAATATAATTCTTCTGTTCTTACATCATACCAGTCGCGAACTAAATCGCGGATTTCTTCGCCTCCAATAAAGGAAGTGTATCCGGTGTATTCCATGTTTTCACGAGCGTATTCAGGAATAGAAAGGAAATCCAGGAACAAATAGGCGACCTCTTCTTGAAAAACAGAGCGTTCGGTCTTTGGCATAACCCAAGCGTCAAACCAAAGATTGGATCCTAGATAAGGAATTGAGTAACATAGCTCTTTGTTTTCTTCTTCACCTAAGTCCATCGAATAAACTGCATCACCACTCCAAGCTAAATTGATGCCAATTTTGCCTGAGACAATGTCGCTTTTACCACTATCTACTTCTAATCCGAATATATTACCTCTTAAATCTTTGAGAATGCTCTCCACTTCTTTGATAGTCTCGTCATCAGAACGGTTGATAACCTCAGCGACTTTATCGTTATACTCTTGAGGTGAGATGTCACCATCTAAATATTGTTGGCGATAATCAGTAAGTTCTTCTTTGTTGAGTTGTAAAACAGCCATTGCGTAGGTATCACGCATGCTGTCTTTAATAGAAATTGTCCCATTATAATCGGTATCCCAAAGAATATCCCAAGAAGTAGCATCTTCAAGTGCCTGAACGGGATCATAGTTGGCATACACTGGGTTGAAAAGTAGACCGAGTGTACCCCACATATAACCGACTCCATATTCGCCAAGAGTGACAGGATTATTGTTGATATCGGTAGTTTGAATTGAGTCAAAACGTTGACGGATGTATGAGGAAGCATAGTCGTCGTAATTTGGTAACAAAGTATCGCGTTGATCTAATTTCACAATTAAGTCTTCACGAATCATTTTTTGAATCATGTATTCACTTGGGCAAATTAAATCAAAGTTGGATTTGCCAGTTAAGAGCTGAGTATAAAGAGTCTCGTTCGTGTCAGTGGTTGAATAAACGACTTCAACATTATGGTAACCGACACTATCTGCGTACTCTTCAAATTGAGTAAAGAAAATTTCTTGGTCATCATCTGTCATATAGATGTAATCTTCCATGTTTTTGACGCGTAAAAGTATCTTCTCGTCTACATCAATAAGAGAGCGTTGAGTTAGAGAATAATCGGCTTTTTGCAGGTTTTTTGATGAAAAAGAGCGTTTATTGGTGGAAACGATTAAAGACGAAAACAAACAAATACCAACTAGAGAATATAGATATAACTTTTTCATATTAATCTCTTCCTTTACGAATCTTTTTAACATTTGAGTGGCGGGAACGATAGATAGTCACTGCGATTACCGCAACAATAACAGCGATAAAAATGAAAGTGGTTAGAGCGCGCATTTCAGGAGGAATATTTTTCTTTTTAATAGCGGCTTGAATAAAGGTAGAAAGGGTTTCGATTTCACTATCACCATTTAAAAGACCAGCACCACGAGTGAAACTTGTAATGATAAAATCATCAAGAGAAAGGGTAATTGACAACAAGAATCCGCTGAAAACTCCAGGAGCAATTTCGGGAACAGTAATCTTGGTCAAAGCCTGACGAGGGGTGGCCCCTAAATCGATGGCTGCTTCGTATAAAGAAGGATCCATTTGTTGGAGCTTTGGCCTTACAGAAATGTAGACGAAAGGTAAACTCAAAGAGACATGTCCAATTATCAATGTCCAAAAGCCAAAAATATCGTCCTTGAAAATGTATGTTCCTAAGAAAACGAACATAACAGTCAATGAGAAGGCAATGACAATCTCGGCGTTAACAATAGGAATCTGAGTGGCAAAATTGATTATTTTCTTAAATTTACTCTTGCTATAAAAAACACCAATAGCACCCAAAGTGCCTAATAGTGTCGCCACAGCGGCCGAAATTATAGCAATTAAAAGCGTATTGCCAATCGCTACCATGATTGCTTTATTTTGGAATAAATCAGAGTAGAGATTAAAAGAGAAGACGTAACGCCCACCAATTAATGTAGTGTTAGAAAAAGAATAAAAAACAAGCAATAAAATGGGCAAATACATCAATAGAAGGACAATCCAAATGTAAGATTGACCAATAACTTTGCGTAAGGGAAAACTCTTTTTCATTATAGGTTTGCTCCTTTCGCATTTTCTTTTGAAGTATTGCGAGTTAAGAACATCGAAATACCAATTAATATCAGCATAATGAGAGCCATTAAACTTCCATCATTCCATAATTTGTTATTAAATTCGAGGTTAATGAAGTTACCAAATAATGTTATCTTTCCTTCCGAGAAAACGTCACTAATAACATAGCTCGACATTGTGGGCATAAATGTCATTAATGTAGCAGAAACAATGCCTGGAACTGATTGAGGCAAAATACTTTTTACAAATACTTGTCTGGGGTTAGCTCCTAAATCAGCGGCAGCTTCAATTTGAGAGCGATCAAGCTTAAGAAATGTTGTGTAAAGAGGCAAAATAACGAAAGGTAAATAGTTTTGCACCATACCAATCAAAGTAGCTAAATAAGGATAACTTCCACCATCGATTCCCATCCAACTTAATAGATCGCGAGTGGCCCATGTTCTTAGAACAAAGTTGATCCACATCGGAGCAATGAAGAGGGTAATTAAAACAATGTTTTTGTTGATTCTCTTATCAGCCAAAAAATAAGCCAATGGGTATCCAATTAACAAACATATCAATGTTGTTTGAAGGGCGACAAATAGCGAAACCCATAGGACATTTAATTTTGATGGAGTGGTGAAAAAATTCACCAGAGCATCAAAGGATAAATTCATGTTTTGGTCAGTAAAAGCATACAAAACAATAATTAGAATAGGACCAATTACAAAGAGTAAAAGAAACAACACATAAGGTATTGAGAGCATTTTTCTTTGAAACAAAAGAACGTGTGGCCTTTTGATTTTAGGTGCTTTATTAATCTTCGCGAACATATTTTGATATGTCACCTTTCAAGTGAATTTTGATTAAAGAGGAAGGAATCGAAAGACTAACCGCGTCGTCGACGTTCCAAGTGTACGGACTCTCTAAAATGAAATCTTCTTCTTCCGAAGTGCGAACCATAATTTGATAATGATCGCCAATGTAGATTGTTGAGGCCACAATGCCATTAACATTCCCGTTGTCAAAGCCATCTAGAATTTCTATTCCATTCAAAGGAATTTCGGCAATGACGTCGGCGTCATTTAGGTCGTATTTTTTGCCTTCAGGTGAGACTAGATAACCATCATCATCAATGCGTGAACCTTTTAATAATGAGGTTAAATCAACTTGAAAAATTGAATCGCTGATAACTAATTGGTTCTTATTATTAATCCATGCTTCTGGATAAATATTGCTCTTAATATCTTTCTCCATGATTTGAATATCTTCAGCATCAACTGATAATTCAACAAGGTCACCAACATTATGATTCTTTGTAGTTTGAACGAGAACTTCGCTCTTTCCCACCATAATGACATATTCAAAATGAACACCTTTAAATATTTTGGTTTCAATTTTACCAATTAGTTGATCTTTATTTATTTCGTTCGCGCTTATAATTTTTGATATAACAATATCTTCAGGGCGGAGAACAACGTCAACTTTCTCATTGATTGGAAAATCATCGACACAATCAAAGACATGGTTTAAAAAACGAACTTTGCGATTCCCCACCATCGTCGCGTTATAGATATTGGATTCTCCAATAAAGTTTGCAACATAAGCATTTTTTGGCTCGTTATAAATATCCATTGGGGTTCCAATCTGTTGGATTTCTCCGGACTTCATAACCACTATTGTATCGCTCATGGTGAGAGCTTCTTCTTGATCGTGGGTTACATAAATAAAGGTAATACCAAGTTTTTTGTGCATTTCTTTTAATTCAAGTTGCATTTCTTTTCGCATCTTTAAATCAAGAGCGCCCAAAGGCTCATCGAGTAGAAGGATTTCTGGACCATTGACAATAGCTCGAGCAATAGCCACACGTTGTTGTTGTCCGCCAGAAAGAGTGGAAATATCACGATCCTCTAGTTCTTCCAAATCAACGATACGAAGTGCCTTAGCAACTCTCTCATCAATTTCTTTATTGGTTAAATGTCTTAACTTGGTTTTTTTGTTTCCTTTTTTATCGACTGCATCGTAAGGAATCTTTTTGATTTTTAAGCCAAAAGCAACATTATCATAGACATCATAATAAGGAAAAAGGGCGTACCTTTGGAAAACCGTGTTAATTGGTCTTTTATAAGGTGGAACCTTCGTCACATCTTGACCATTTAAATAGATTGTCCCTTTATCGGGTGTCTCAAATCCAGCAATCATCCGTAATGTAGTTGTCTTACCACATCCAGATGGACCAAGGAAAGTTACGAATTCTCCTTTGGTAATGTCGAGGTTGATGTTATCAACGACCGTCACCCCATCAAACACTTTACTCACTCCTTGAAGCGAGATAATACAGTTTTCTTTTCCCATATTAGCCCTCCATTTTCTTAAAAATGATGAATATTTTTTTCTAATATTTCGCACAAAATATATAGTAATTTTTTTAAGAAAACAACATAATTTTTACCCCCCTTAAAATATAATCAAATTTTGTTGAACTTCTTAATGTTTTTTAAATAGATTCAGTCAATGTTTTTTTAATTTTTATACTCTTTAAAAAAATGTAGGCAATTGTTTAATTTTTTTTACATTTTTTCCACTTATATTTTTTGATATTTTTATTGGTATTTTTTTGTTAGGTAATAATGATTGAAGAAAAAAACATTTTTATTTATAATAACTACCATAAAGAAGACCCTGATTTATGAAAAAAACTCTCTTATTAATGCCACTGATTTTTCTAGGAACTAGTTTACTAACTGGTTGTTCATTAAAAGAAAGAGTTCGACTAACTTATGGAAGTTATATTCAAGATGATTTAATTGCGTTAGACGATTTCTTTGATCTTCAAAAAAAGATGAGTGGAACCGAACGAGGCGAAAATTTTTTATTAGCTACCTATTTAGAAGGCAGTTTTTGTTCATGCTGGGATAATTTTGAAACCGTCCTAAAAAGATATATTTCCGAAGAAGACGTTATCATTTATAAAATTAGTAACGATTTGTTTAATTCGACAAATCAAAGCCAACTTGATGATTGGGGATTAACCAAAATTACCGGAACCACTCCTTCGCTCGCAATTATTAAGAATGGAAAAGTGAAGAAAGAATTTATTGCTGACAACAGCGAATTTTTTGATCGTTATATTTCTTTTAAAGAAAGAATAGATCAATATGTTTTAGCTCCGAATTACTATTTTGTTGATCAAGACATTCTCGATGACGCAATTGCAAATGATGATAAAGTATTGGTTCATTATATGTGGGATTTCTGTCCCGACTGTCAATACAGCGGACCAGCAGTTCTCTACCCTTATACGAATAATCACGATTTCACCTTAAAAATGTATATCATCGATATTGGAATGCTTACTGGTTATGACCCAGAGGCCGAGAATCCTTTTGCAAATTTTAACACGTCTAATCAAGAATACGTCGATTTTTTACGAGATCACCAGATTTCATTTGCCGGAAATGAAACCTTTGGTTATGACCGAGGATTCGTTCCCACCACTCAATATTGGGAAAATGGTGTCCTCACAGATGTTAATGTGTATTTCAATGATTCTTTGACTTTGGATAACAACGAATGGAAAATTGCCAGTTCATTCTTTAGCGAAGAAAGAAAAGATAGTCTCCACTATCTCGAAGGAATAGAGACTATCGTTTTAGAAGGTTTAATCGTCAATGAAGAGGATGTCTCTCCTTCAAATAGCGATCCAACTGTTGGATCTTGGAAAAAAGATGCCGCTAGCGTCTATCACAATCCATTATTAACAGCTTTTTTAGACACCTACGCTTTATAAGATTTTTTGATAATAACTTTCAAAATTCTTTTTTAAACGACTGATCAGTTTTTTCTTAGTAAAGAATGAAGCAAATGAATAATTGATGGCGGTTTCCAATAGTTTATAGACCTCTTCTTTGGTCAAGGAAAATGTTTTTACCATTTGTTTCATATCCTGAATTGCATCGGTATTGGAAACAGTCATATTGTCGCTGTTAATTGTGACCGGTATACTCTTTTCAATGAATTTGCGTAAAGGAACATCTGAGTATCCCTTTAATGATTTAGTTTGAAGATTGCTAGTTGGGCAAAACTCAAAGCACACTGGCCGAGACAAGACACGGTTAACACTTTGTTCATCAAGTGAAAGATGGACACCATGGCCAATGCGCTGGGCACCATTATTTAAGGCCATCATAATTTCTTCGTTGCCAGTTGCCTCACCGCTGTGAATAGTAATATTCAAACGATATTTTTGGGCTAGTTCATATATTTTCTTATAATAAGTTCCTGGATGGAGCGCTTCTGCTCCAGCTAAATCAACCGCTACAACGTGATGATGTCTTAATTTTTTAGCTACCTCAATGGTTTCCATGTTTTCTTTTTCAGAAGCATGTCTCATACAACATAGAATGAGATTCGCTGAAAAACCTTTCGTCATATGAAGGCCTTCTTTTAGCCCTTTAATCGCCGCCTGAGCAGCTTGAAACTGATTCATGCCCTGGCGAGTGTGAAGAACGGGAGCAAAACGAATCTCTGCGTAAATGAACCCCATTTCGGCAAGTCGAAGAACTAGAGAGCGGGTTGCAAAGGAAAGATTTTCTGCTTTCTGCAAGAGAAGAAGCGGTAAATCAAAGCGTTCCAAATATACTTCTAAAGAAGGACAATCATCAGGGACATATATGTTATTTGGAAAATCTTTCCCCAAATTAACTTTGTCCTTGCGTGATAGGACAATGAAGTCTTCTTTGCTGAGAGAACCATCGAGATGTAAATGTAAATCAATCATAAAATACTCCTTTTATGTGTTAAAAATCAAGGCATTATAAGAATATAAATCGGTATTCATCGTTATGGTAGAACTAACCTTCAAATAATTAGGAAATAAGCTTTTAAATATTTCAATTTGCCCATTGTCTGGATAACCACTTGGGGGATTTTTTATTTGATAATGCATGGGAATGATTAATTTAGGCTTAATATAATCAGTTAATAATTTAGTTTCTTTAGCAGAGATAGTGTAAAAACCATTAATGGGTAAAAATAGCACATCCACACCAATAAATGGATCAAATAGATTAAGAGGAGAAATATCACCAACATCGCCAAGATGAGCAAAGGAAATATTGTCAAATGAGAAAATTCGTCCGTAAACAGAGCCTCTTTTATTGCCTTGTTCGTGATCATGGGGTAATAAGTATTCTCTATATATCAGGTTCTTTGTTGAAGGAACCAATTTAATATATTCTCTTGCGTTATGGTCGTGATGTTCATGAGAACAAAGCACTAAATTGGCTTCAATATTCTTCGGAAATATTAGCCCGTTAACTGATCCGTTTTTGAAGGGATCAAGAACAACAGAAAAATCATCGCTTGCGATTTTAAAACTTGAATGCCCAAGATATTGTATCGTAACCATAAACCTACATTAATTAGGTATTGCTATGTCTATTCCAACTATGTTCAACCTAACTACTTCTATTTTAACAAATATAAAGAAAAAGACCATTAAATAAGCAATAAAATGCCTTGTATCATATAATTGTAATGTTTTAACATTTCTTTTTATCTCACTTTAGATTTTTAGTATATTATGAATTTATAAGGAGAATTCATTAATTCATGAAGAAAGAAAAAAAGAAACGTTTAATCAAGCCTTATGATCCTAACAAGAAGACGATTTTCAAAGACTTTAAAGCGTTTATTAGTCGCGGAAATGTCATGCAACTGGCAGTCGGCGTTATTATTGGCGGTGCCTTTGCTGCTATTACTGGCGCTTTAGTTAACCACATTCTAATGCCTATCATTGGTTTAGCTGTAAATGGAGGATTAGATAGTTTTTATACTATTCTTCCTAATAGCGTTTTAGCCGATGTTCAAGATGGGGCGGTTGGTGTCCTCGCCAATGATGGAAACTATTATACCTCTTTAAGTAAAATTGATTGGGGTCTACTAATTAACGCTGTTATTAATTTCCTGTTGATAGCTGTTATTCTTTTTGCGTTTATTAAAATCTTCGCCGCTATTCAAAAAGCAAATGATGACCGAAAAGCAAAATGGTTAGAGGCTCATTATCAAAAGCATCCTGAACTAAGACCAGTACCAGTTGATCCAGGAACTCCAGAACCAACTGATCATGAAATCTTAAAAGAAATTTTAAATGTTCTAAAAGAACAAAAATC
>JAQVAY010000036.1 GCA_028690575.1 Bacilli bacterium
ATGGCGGGGTACGCGGAAATTGAAATCGACACTGAAACCTATGAATATAAGCTCATCGATTATGTCTCAGTCGTAGACTGCGGAACAACGATTAACCCAATGTTGGCTAAAGGCCAAGTAGAAGGCGGAATTGTTCAAGGTTATGGAATGGCTTCAACGGAAGCGGTTCTATATAATAGCCATGGAAAATTACTCAGTAACAGTTTCTCTTCCTATCACATTCCTACTCATAAAGAGATTACTAAATTAACAACCGAATTTGCTGACTCCTATGATCCAACTGGACCATTCGGAGCGAAATCAGTTGGTGAAATTGGTATTGATACTCCTCCTGCAGTTCTTTGCAACGCTATTTACAATGCGGTTGGGGTGAGAATTAATGATTTACCAATTACTCCAGAAAAGATTATGCGAGCCATTAAGGAGCAGAAATAAAAGCATTTGATGAATAAGGTTTCTAGAAAGTAGTAAATATGAACGATTTGTTAATCATGAATGGGAATATCTATATCGATGGAATTTGGCAACAAATCAACATCGGGATTAAAGATGAAAAGATTGTTTATTTAGGAAAAGACAAACCCAAAGCAAACGAATCTTTTGATGCGAGCGGTTTAAAAATAATTCCTGGATTAATTGACCCCCATGTTCATTTTTCATTAGATTGCGGAACCATTATCTCCGTTGATGACTTTTCCAGTGGCACTCGCTCTGCTGCCTATGGCGGAGTGACAACCATCATTGATTTTATTGATCCTGCTAGAAATGCAAAAACACTTGAGAAGTTATTTTATGAACGCTTGCAAATAGCGAAAGGTTCACAGGTTGATTATCACCTTCATGGGTGTATAAAAGAGCCCGATGGCGATTTAGAAGAGTTTGTTCTTAAAACGAAAAGCCTAGGCATGAGCACCATCAAGTTATTTACAACTTATTCAGAGACACATCGTAAAACATACGATAAAGATATCTATAACCTACTGAAACTTTCTAAAAAGTATAATGTCATGATTGAATGCCACATTGAAAACGATGATTTAATCAAACACGATTCCAATTTCCTCTGTACTGACATATCCAAAGCACGTCCGAGCGAATGCGAGTTAACGGAAACTATTAAACTCGCTCAATTTGCCAAAGAGACTGGCGGTTACTTGTATATGGTTCACTGCAGTAGCGGAAAAACTCTACAAGCCCTTATTGATAATTATTCCGATGTTTTGGGAAAGAATTTTTTCGTCGAAAGCTGCCCTCAATACTTCCTTTTCAATGATTCGTATCTTTCCAAAGAAGATGGGTACAAATATACTTTCGCTCCGCCTCTTAGGAGCAAAGAAGAGCAAGAATTACTTATTAAAAACATTACCTTTGTTAACGCTATTGGGACCGACCATTGCTCTTTCAACATAGCTGATAAAATGGACCATCCACTTCTAAAAGGTCATCCTTTTGGTGTTGGGGGAATTGAGACATCTTTCCTACTTCTCCACAAAATGTTTGGAGACCAAATTATCGATAAGATGACCATAAATACTGCAAAACTGCAACATTTATCAAAAAAAGGCTGCATATCTTTAGGAAAAGATGCTGATCTAGTTTTTCTTAAGGATGTTGATTCTTATAAAATTGGCAAGCCCCACGGACGAGCCGATTATTCCATTTATGAAAATTTGGAACTGAACGAAAAGATATATGCCACTATGCTTAGAGGACATTTTATTTTAAAAGATGAAGTTTATGCACCAATCAAAGGCGACCTAATAAATTGCGATTAAGGAGATAAATATGAAAAGAACCATTATCAATGTCAGAATTTATGATTATCAAAACTATATCGATAGTGGTTTTGTTATTTTCGATGAAAAAATTATCAAAGTTGGACCAATGAACGAATTCCAAGAAGATGGATCAGAAGTTATTGATGGTCATGGTCAATTGCTCCTACCCAATTTTGTGTGTGCACACACTCACATTTATTCTATTTTTGCTCGCGGAATGATTTTGCCGTTTAACCCAAAGAACTTCCAAGACATCCTTGATCAGATGTGGTGGAAGATGGATGCCAAAATTAATAATGAGACAACCTACTACTCAGGTCTATGTGCTGCGAGCGAGTTTATGAAGAATGGTGTAACCACTATTATTGATCATCACGCTTCGGGAAAGAACATTCTTGGTTCCCTTGATTCTTTAAAAACCGCTTTAGTGGATGTCGCTTCCTTGAGAAGTATTTTGTGCTTTGAAACTAGCGATCGTTTTCCCGTTCAAGATTGCATTAAAGAAAATATCGATTTCTGTTCAGCAAATCATGATTCAACGACTGCTGGATTATTTGGTATGCACGCTTCCATGTCAATTTCTGATGACACACTATCTCAAATTTCGAAAGTGATTGGTGATTATCCAATCCATATTCATGTCGCCGAAAGTGAAATGGATGAAAAAGATAGTCAAATTAAATATGGTAAATCCATAATTTCAAGACTTGATGGATATCACCTCATTAAGCCAAATAGTCTGATTGTACATGGAGTCCATATCACCGATTCTGAATTAGATATCGTGGCGAAGAATAAAGCTTATATGGTTGTTAACACAACTTCTAATATGAATAATGCGGTTGGACTTCCTGATATAATGAATTTTAAACGTCATGGTGTTAAAGTATTACTTGGTAATGATGGTCTCAGCACTTCGATGGCCACGGAATACTTGAACCTATTCTATACAGCTCGTTTGAAGAATAAGACCCCCAATGCGATTAATCTAGGAGATGTTTTAGATATTATCAATGACACCTATGATTATGTGAGCCAAATTTTCGGAGTCAAAATTGGAAAAATTATGCCAGGCTATGAATCCGATTTCTTAATGCTTCCCTATTCACCTTTCACTCCAATAGATAACATGAACGCTTTTGGGCATATATTCTTTGGCCTTTATCATTCCTTCTCTCCCCGAGATGTGTATCGTGGTGGTCAGTGCTTGGTAAAAAATGGTAAACTGCTTAATTCTAAACTCGAAAGAGGATTGAATAAATCGATTGAAATATCGACCAATTTATGGAAAACGATTAAGGAGAATAAATGATTATGGATCTAACAACAAAGTTTGATGGGTTAGTGCTCAAGAACCCACTTATGCCGGCAGCTGGACCATTAGTGGGCGATGCTGAAAAAATGCTATGGCTTAAAGATGTAGCAGGACTAGGCTGCATGGTTGCTAAAACCATTTCAACTAAAATGGCTCACATTCCTCACCCTTGCATTATCGGAGACAATAACGCTATTTATAACTGTGAGTTATGGACAGAATATTCCAAAGAGAAATGGATTGATGAATTCCTTCCTGAATACTGCAAACAAAAAGGTGATGTTCCATTAATCATATCCGTTGGATACACCAAGAGTGATATGGAAGTGTTAATTCCTCTCCTTGATAAATTCGCTGATGCTTTTGAAGTTAGTACCCACTATGTGGGAAGTGATTTGAAAACACTCGCTGAGACCGTTTCTACAATTCGTTCTTTAACCAAGAAACCAATTTACATGAAAATATCTCCCCATATGCCAGATCCTTATGGATTTGCTAAGACCATTAAGGAAAATGGAGCCAATGGCGTCGTAGCAATTAACTCGCTTGGACCAACGATGGTGGTGGATATTGAAAAACGCTCGATGGCTTCCGCTAATGACAAAGGGTTCGTCTGGATGAGTGGACCGGCCATTAAGCCCGTCGCTCTTGCAACTATCTATACCATTAAACAAGCCGAGCCTTCTCTCACTGTCATCGGTGTTGGAGGTATTTCTTCAGCTAAAGATGTCATCGAATTCTTACTCGCCGGAGCTTCCGCGGTTGGAATGCTTTCTGCCGCTATGCTCAAGGGCAAAGAATTATATGCCAAGATTATCGCTGACTTACCAAAAGAATTAGAAAAATATGGATTTAAATCCATTCAAGATGTTATCAACACTAAATTAGTGAAAGATGTTAGGTATGAAGCCGAACTTCCAGTCGTCGATGCCAAAAAGTGCATTCATTGCAATCTATGTTTCAAAAACTGCCCATACTTTGCTATTGAAATGAACAAGGACATAGTCCCCGTTTTTGACAATGAAAAATGTTTTAGGTGTGGATTATGTGCCTCTCGATGCCCAACTAAGGCTATTATTATTAAGCAAAGGTAATATATGAAAAGATATTTTCCCAATTCAACAGTCAAAATAGACAACGAAGAGAAAATGGCTGGTAAAGCCATTTTTACCGATGACATTTTATGTCAAGACGCGTTATACGTCGTCTTTGTTCGTTCGACTATTTCAAAAGGAAAAATCTTAAGAATTGAAGTCCCTGCTTTGCCTGATGGTTATCACTATATTGACGCAAAAGACATTGTTAAAGAAAATGTTGTCAGCATTATCTTTTCTGATTGGCCAGTTTTCGCCGATGGAGTAGTTAACTACTATGGAGAAACAATTGGCTTAATTGCTGGACCAGATAAACAAACAGTTCTCGATTTAGTTAGAAAAGTAGTCATCACATATCAAGAAGAGACTCCCAATTTTGAACTTAAAGAATCGGTTTTCCACAAACATTTCGCCAAAGGCGATATCGCAAAAGCAAAACAAGAAGCTGATTTTTCCTACACTGAGACTTTCCGGACCAGTTTACAAGAACATCTCTATTTAGAAACACAAGCTATGCTTATGTGGCTCGATGGCGATAAAGTAACGGTCAAAGCTTCGATGCAATGTCCATACTATGTTAAAAAAGCCATTGTCAGAACTCTTGGTTGTGATCCTGATAATGTTCGCGTTATACAACCCGCGGTTGGCGGAGCCTTTGGCGGGAAAGAACACTATCCATCCCTATTATCCGCTCAATTAGCGACTGCTCTTGTAAAAATTAAAAAACCTCTTCGTTTCGTTTTTGATCGAACCGAGGATATTGCTTTCACGACTAAACGTCACCCCAGCCAAACAACCTATACTGCTTACGTTAAAAACAACAAAATAACTGGCATTGAAGCTCACGTCAAATTAGATGGAGGAGCTTATATTGGATGTTCGGGAGTTGTCTTAGCTCGTGCTCTTATTGCAGTTGTCGATTGTTACACCATTCCCAGTCTTGAAGTTAACGGAGATGTTTATCTCACTAATACTGTTCCAACCGCAGCCTTTCGTGGTTTCGGTTCGCCTCAGACAATCTTTGCTTTTGAGATGTTTATTAATCACCTCGCAAAAGCCGCTAAAGCTGATCCGTTAGAATTTCGGTTTACCCACCTCGCTAAAAAGGGTGATATCACTGCAGTCAGCGGTAATTTCCATGATGAAATTATCATGCCTCAATTAATTGAGAAGGCGATGGAAATGAGTGACTACAAGCGAAAAATAAAAGAATATAATAAGCCTAATTCTAATAAAGGAATTGGCATGTCTTGGTTCCTCCATGGATGTGGCTTTACCGGTTCAGGAGAATCCACAATTATTAACGCTCATGTCAAACTAGTGAAGGAAGCGGATGACACCGTTCATCTATACACCTCGCAAGTTGATTTTGGTCAAGGTAACCGCACAACCTTAAAAAAGATTGTCTCGGATACGTTAGGTTATCCAGAACATTTAGTGTTCCATGAATCGCCCGATACTGATCACACTTTAAATACTGGCCCAACCGCAGCGAGCAGAACAATTATTATTGTTGGCTACCTTTGTGAGAAAGCAGCTAAACATCTAAAAGAGCAATGGGTTAGTGGCAAGAGAATCGAAATCATCGAACCATATGTCGCTCCACCCTATATCCATTGGGATGAAGAGACCATGCAAGGCGATGCCTACCCAGGTTATGCTTGGGGAGTCAACATCATCGAGGTTTCATATGATCCTTTGACCTATCAAGTTCACGTTGATGGAGTGTGGTCAACTTATGATGTGGGGCACGCCATTGATGAACGAATTGTCGTTGGCCAATCCGATGGCGGAATTGCTCAAGGTATCGGCTACGGAATGTTAGAATGTATGGATATCAAAGATGGCAAATTTTACCAGAAAACCATCTCTGATTATACCGTTCCTACCAGCATGGATTTGCCTTATATGGAGACCGTTTTAATTGATAATCATTTTGCTTATGGAGCGAGTGGCGCCAAGGGTGCTGGAGAACTCACTTTCGTCGGTGTTGCTCCTGCTTTGTGCTTAGCCATTGAACAAGCCATTAAGCGAAAAATCAATAAAATACCTGCAAATCCTGAATATATTATGGAGTTAGTAGAAAATGGCAAAGATTAAATTTGTGGTAAATAACCAACCTTATGAAGTTGACGTTGATCCAAGCGCTAGGCTTTTAGATGTCTTAAGAGATGAACTTCATTTAATTGGAGTTAAAGAGGGATGTGGCGAAGGCTCTTGTGGCGCCTGTACCGTTTTAGTTAATGGCGTCTCATATTCTTCCTGTTTAACTCCTATCGCGAACATCATTGGAAAAGAAATCTTAACTATCGATGGATTTAATAAAACCGAACAATACAGAATCATCGCTGATGCTTTTGCTGAACTGGGAGGAAGTCAATGTGGCTTCTGCACTCCAGGAATGATTATGAGCACCTATGCCTTGTTTTTAGAAAACCCCGATCCAACTGAAGAAGAGGCCAGGTTATCTCTCTCTGGAAATCTATGCCGCTGCACTGGATATAACTCGATTATCAAAGCTGTTTTAGAAGCCGCGAAAGAAGGAAGAAAGAGAGGTATCAAATGGTAAACAAATATCTACCAAAAAATTTAAAAGAAGCTCTCCAAACTCTTTCTGAACATGACTGCTATATCATGGCGGGAGGCACCGACTTAATGGTGGTTAAACACCGCAGCAGTGGTCTTTTGCCCACCTTTGATAAAGATGTCATTTATATCATGGGTTTAGAAGAATTGAATTTCATCAAAAAAGTTGGTGAAAATATCGTCATTGGAGCAACCGCCAACTACGCCGATATTTTGAAGAGTCCAATTATTCCTCAATTGTTAAAAGATATCGTCATTGAAATCGCTTCACCCAGTTTACGTAATATGGCCACCCTTATTGGAAACATTGGCAATGCTTCTCCTGCGGGAGATGCTCTTGTTGGCTTATATCTCTATGATGCCCTCATTGAATTAACAAGCATTCATGGCAAACGAGTGATGCCTATTAGTGAATTTATTTATGGAGTGAGAAGAATTCATCGCGAAAAAGATGAATTAATCACCTCAGTTATTATTCCTCAACAACATTTCACTAATACGAAATGGAAGAAAGTCGGATCCCGAAAAGCGGAGACCATCTCTAAAATTACCTTTGCTGGTTCTTGCACAATAGATCAAGGAATCATTAAAGATATTCGTTTAGTCTTTGGTTCGGTTGGTATAACTGTTGTTCGTCGTCCTGAATTAGAAGCTAGATACATCGGTCTTACTGTTGAACAATTACAAAGTAAAACTGATGAAATACTATTAGAGTATGGCAAGTTCATTCTTCCTATCTCTGATCAAAGATCAACTAAAGATTACCGCTTTAAAGTAGCGATGAATATAGCTCGTGACTTTTTAAGTCATATTGAGTAAGGAGAACATATGGCAAAGAACAAATATTTCATTGGTTATCGATGTACCCTATGCGGCAGTTTCTTCACTCCCGAACAGGCGAGTTTCACTTGTCCGCATTGTGGAGAGAAAGGCATCCTTGATGTCATTTATGACTACAAAAAAATGAAGAAAGGCGTCAATCTCGAATATTTTGAAAAGAATCGCGATTATTCAATGTGGCGATATGCCCCAATGATTTCAATCGCCGATGACCATATTAAAGACATGCTAAGAATCGGATGGACACCTCTTATCCGTTCTAATAATCTGGCCAAACTATTGGGACTAAAAACCCTCTATATCAAAGATGATGGTTTAAATCCAAGTGGCTCAAGCAAAGATCGAGCTTCCGGAGTAGGAGTGCTCAAAGCCTTAGAAGCCGGAGCAGACACCATCGCAACAAGTTCAACTGGTAACGCGGCTAGTTCACTAGCCTGCCAAGCCGCTCATATTGGAATGAAAGCGGTCATCTTTGTGCCAAAGAGAGCCCCAATTGGTAAAGTTACTCAAATATCACTTTATGGAGCGACGCTTATCAAGGTCGATGGCGATTATAAAGACACCTTCTCCTTTTCAAAGGAAGCAATAAAAAGATATGGATGGTATAATAGAAATTGCGCTATAAATCCCCATCTCGTCGAAGGAAAGAAAACTGTTTCCTTAGAAATCGCTGAACAATTAGATTTTAAACCCACTGATTGGGTGGCTGTCTCCGTAGGAGATGGATGCACAGTCGCTGGAGTTTATAAAGGTTTCTACGAGCTAAAGGAGTTGGGATTAATCGAAAAGATTCCTCGCATTCTCGCTGTTCAGAGTGAAGGTTGCGAACCATTCGTGATTGCAGACCACACTAAACAGCCCTTAAAAGAAGCTGAGGAGAATACCATCGCCGATAGTATCTCAGTGGGTATACCCCGCAACCCGATTAAAGCCATCAATGCAGTGAAGAATTCTTCTGGAATATGGATTAGTATTACTGATGAAGAAATTCTTCAAGCTGAGGCCTTATTAGGAAGAACCGAAGGTATCTTCGCTGAGCCAGCTGCCGCCGCATCACTCGCGGGAGTCGTAAAAGCCGTCAAAGAAGGCATCATTCCAAAAGAGGAATCAGTGACCTTCATCGTGACAGGGAACGGATTGAAAGATCCGGCGAATGCTCAAAAGGTCATCATTCCACCCTTGCCTATGAAACCTGACTTAGAGACCTTAGATAAGTTTTTAAAACAAAAGGAAAAGGAGAATTAAGTATGTCAAAAATTCCATTTGGTCCAACCTATGAAGAAATGCTTCATCCTGAACATCAAGATCCAAAAGTAAGAAAAGAGGCGGAAAAAGCTCTCAAAGAAAATGAGCTCGATCCAATCAATCT
>JAQVAY010000037.1 GCA_028690575.1 Bacilli bacterium
ACGGCGTTTTGGAATCGACGTTCTTAATCGCTTTCCCTGCTGGTGTCATTGGCGCACGTCTGTTCTATGTCCTTGGTCAATGGAGCGATTTCGCTAGCAATCCAATCACCATGTTTTCTATTTGGGACGGTGGCTTAACCATTCTTGGTGGAGCATTAACTGGCATTGTCGTTGGGGTAGGATGGTTCATGTGGCGAAATAAAGGCTATAACATCTTTATCGTCGCTGATATTGTTTTACCAGCCATTCTCATCGCTCAAGCCGTGGGAAGATGGGGAAACTTCTTTAACTGTGAAGTTCATGGCATTGAAATGAGTGGCGAATATTGGCAATGGTTACCAAAGATAATCTATAACAATATTCAATTTGGTCATGATGGATACACGAGTTTAGTGGCAGAAGGCAATGTCTTTGTTCCTCTATTCTTAATCGAAGGCGCTATTAATATGCTCGGTTTCTTCCTTTTGGCTTATCTATTTGGAAAGAAACTTCGTAACTATACCGCTTTTGGCGATTTGGCCTTTGGTTATTTCATTTGGTACGGACTTACGAGAGCGATTTTAGAACCTTTAAGAGACGATAGATATATCATGAATGATTTCTGGAGCTGGTTTTGGTCATTAGCTTTCATTATTGTTGGAGTATTAGGTATCATTCTCAATCACACGATTCGGAATTCAATCAACCAGAAAAAGGGCTTATTAAAAGCTGAAAAATCATGGTATAAAACTGGTTTAATAAATACAATTATATTCGCCTCTACTGGGGTGGCGCTAATTTCGATATCCCTAATAATGATTTTTTCTGCAAACTCTCGCGTTTTAGAAGTAAACATTGCTAACTATCAATTTATGGTTGGCTTAATTATTTTATCTCTTGGAATTGGTGTGCTTGGACTACTAGCGATTTCAATACCATATACAATTCGTGGACATCGCGAAATAAAAAGGGCCCATGTCTAAAAAATATGACGTTATTTTATTTGATATGGACGGGACTCTCGTCGACACTGATGAGTTAATCGCCCAAACTTTCTTTTGCCTTTACGATAAATATAACGGCGGTAAACGAGCGAGCCGTGAAGAGATGGTGTATTTTTCTGGCCCTCCAATTAGGGAGACTCTGGCCAAAGAATTTCCTCAGATTAATCAAGAACAATTATTTCAAGATTTTCACGATATCTCTTGGCGCTTATATCCCCAATATCTCAAGTCTTTTCCTTTTGCTAAAGAGGCTTTAATTTCATTAAAAAAGGATCATTATCGTTTGGGAATTGTCACTAACAAAATGCATGGCACAACCCAATACTGCTTGGAACTTTTGAATATGGAAGATCTATTTGATGTCGTTATCGGCATTGATGATGTAATTCATCCCAAACCCCATTCTGAAGGAATTTTCAAAGCGATGGATATATTAAATCAACCAGAAAAGGCTAAAGTGTTGTATATTGGAGATAATGGTTCTGACTTTTTGACAAGTCAAAATGCGGGAATCGACTGTGGTTTAATCACATGGGGTCCCCGAACTCTCAGCAGCTCTCTGAAACCAAAATACTTAGTTAAATCATTTCGCTATCTCAAGGAGGTTATAGAAAATGAATCGTCAATATGATGTTCTCATTGTCGGATGTGGTCCATGTGGCATTGGCGCGGCTTTAAAATTAAAAGAAGCCGGTTTAAATATTGCTATCATTGAGAGAAGTACTCCTGGCGGAAAAGTTAACATAGCTCCTCGCGTTGATAATTATCCTGGTTTTACTAAAGTAAGTGGTCCTGATTTAGCTTATGCCTTTTATGAAAGAGTGAGCAATGCGGGAATTGAGATTCTAGGCGAAGACTTATTGTCTCTGGAAAAAAATGATACTTTATTTACTTTAAAGACTGATCGCGAAACGTATAGAGCAAAAGCGGTTTTAATCGCCTCTGGAACCAAGGAAAAGAAACTCGGCTTCTATAACGAAGACGCTCTTATTGGGCGGGGCATTTCTTATTGCGCGCTATGTGACGGCCACTTTTTTAAGGGTTTACCAATCGCAGTTATCGGAGGAGGCAATTCCGCTCTTAAGGAATCGCTTCATCTATCCCATCTTGTTTCTCACTTATATCTCATTCATCGACGAAATGAATTTCGGGGTAGCGAAGCCAATCTTGAAGAAATCAAACAAATGCCTAATGTGACAATTCTTACTCCCTATATCCCTTTAGAGATTCTTCAAGATGATCGAGTGACAGGTTTAAGAATTAAAAATGTTGAAACTCAAGAAGAAAAAATACTGCAAATTGATGGTCTTTTCCCTTTAATTGGCCAAATTCCTAATACGCAATTTATGAAAATACCAGGAGTCCTTGATGAACAAGGCAATATTCCTGTTGATAAAAAAATGATGACTTCTGTCCCTGGATTATTTTCGGGGGGAGATGTTCTACCGCGTCTATTGAGACAAATCTATTTAGCGGAGCACGACGGAATAATCGCCGCTCGCTCGATTGTCGAATACTTGAAAGGAGTTTAATTATGCTTGAACTAGTGATACTAACTGGGCAATCAGGATCAGGAATTACCTCATCGAAATATGTTTTAGAAGAGTTAGGCTACTACATTGTTGAAAACACTCCTGCCGATGCTACTGATGCAGTTCTGCAATCATTCATCAATGGTGTGTATAAAACCAAAAAATTCTGTCTCATTGTTTCCATTTTTGAAGCCAAAAAAATTCTTGAACTTGCCAAGTCTAATTCTAATTTTATTACTCGTTTAATTTTGCTGACCGCTGATCCACTTGAAATTGGAAAGAGATATCGTTTGAGTCGACATGTTCACCCGCGTTGTTTTATTCAAAAAATCACCCTTGAGAAAGCTATTGAGTTTGACTTTAAGGAAAGAAACGCTCTTTTTCAAGATGCGGATATCTATATCGATACCACCTCTTTAAGCATTAAAGCTTTTCGCTTCAAACTCTATAATCGCTTATCAAACCACATCGGCGATAATATTACGACCATATCTTTTATTTCCTTTGGATACAAAAGCGGAACCCCTCTAGATCTAGACATGATATTTGACGTTCGTGACATTCCTAACCCCTATTGGGTTGACGAACTCAAATCTTTGAATGGGCTCGACGAACCTGTTATCAAGTACATGAAATCATATCCCGTCACACAACAGATTATCGACAACATTGTCAAGTTTCTTGAATTCCATCTTGAATGCGTTCAAAAGACCGGTCGACCAATTTATAATATTGGCGTTGCCTGTAGTGGTGGTCAACACCGCTCGACATATGTCGCTGATTATTTAGCTAAACATTTCAAAGAGCAGTACAAAACGGAGGTTTTTCATCGCGATTCTCCGGAATTGAATGAAAAAAACATATGAGAACAACCCAATCCTTTACTCAAAAAGTAAAAGATGAATTATGTCAGAATCAATATGATTCCAAGGAGAGGTTAAGAGCCCTTCTTTCCGCGTACATTCGCATTAATGGATCAGTCATTTTTCAGCAAAAGCAGAGCCTATTATCTTTAGAAACGGAAAACGCCAAAATTGCTAAGTTTATTTATCAATCTATCAATCAGTTGTACGAAGCTGATGCTCATTTAACTTTCTACAAGAATCAACGCCGCAAAACAACCTATGTCATTACGATAAAAGAAAAATCCGAGCAGATTGTCGAAGACTTAGAGATATCCTTTTTTGAAGGAAAGATATCCAAAAATATTGTCGCTAATGACGTCAGCATCGCTGGTTATCTCGCTGGCGCCTTTTTAGCCTCTGGCTCAATTAATTCACCTATGACATCCAACTACCATTTAGAAATATCCTTGAATAGTGAGAACTATGCGAAATGGATGTCTCACCTTTTCGCTCGTTATAAGAACAGCAATATAGAACCAAAAGTCATCTTTCGAAGAGATAAATATGTTATCTACTTTAAGAAGAGTGATCAAATCGCTAACTTCCTTATTATTATTGGAGCGGTTGAAGCTTGTATGGAGTTTGAAAACATCCGCGTCGATCGCGATTTTGCTAATAATTCGAATCGTTTGACCAATCTCGACACCGCTAACATGAGCAAAATTTACGAGACTGCTCAACGTCAAATCAACGAAATAAAAGTCATTGATTCTCGGCTTGGTTTATCCAATATTGCTAATGAAAAAATACGTTTGCTTTGTGAAATTAGATTAGAAAATGACGCCGCCTCATTGCAAGAATTATCGAGCTTACTTTCAGAAAAAATGAATAAAATCATTACTAAAAGTAATGTCAATCATTTATTTCGGGCGATTCATCAACTATTTGAGAGGGTAAACGGATGACATCTTTTGAATCATTGGGTAAAAGAATACGCTTTCTTCGTTTAAAAAAAGGATGGAATCAAGAAGCCCTCGCTTTTGAAGCACATGTTAACAAAAACTATATCTCTGATTTGGAAAGAGGAATGCGAAATCCGTCTTTAAACATCTTAAAGAGAATTTCCCATGCTCTCGAGATATCTCTTTCTGAACTATTTATGGATATTGATTAAATTACTAATTAATTATTTGTGTGAATATAAGCTCCCTTTTAGGGGGTTTAATCATTTCGCTTGAAAATTTATTTATATATAGTTTATACTATATCTCGCAAACGAAGGAGGACATTATTGTATGTCAGTAAAAGTTGCAATTAATGGATTCGGTCGTATCGGCCGTTTAGCATTCCGTCAAATGTTTGGTGCCAAAGGTTATGAAATCGTCGCTATTAACGATTTAACTTCACCCAAAATGTTGGCGCATTTATTAAAATATGATACAGCCCAAGGCGGATATGCCGGCTATATCGGTGAGAATCTTCACACAGTCGATTTTAAAGAACCAGTCCTTGCTGAAGATGGCAAAACTGTTGTTGTTCCTGGAAGTATTACCGTCGATGGTAAAGAAATCATCGTCTATGCGATGCCAAAAGCTATTGATCTCCCCTGGGGAAAAATTGGCGTTGATGTTGTCTTAGAATGCACTGGTTTCTATACAACTAAAGATAAAGCTCTTGACCATGTTAAAGCAGGTGCTCGTAAAGTTGTTATCTCTGCCCCAGCCGGCAAAGATCTCCCAACCATCGTCTTCGGTGTCAACGAAAAGATCTTAACTAAAGAGGATACGGTTATCTCCGCTGCCTCTTGCACAACCAACTGCTTAGCCCCAATGGCCAAAGCATTAAATGATTTTGCTCCAATTCAATCTGGAATTATGAGCACAATCCATGCTTATACTGGCGATCAAATGATCCTTGATGGCCCACACAGAAAAGGCGACTTACGCCGCGCTCGTGCTGGTGCTGCCAATATCGTTCCAAACTCCACTGGTGCAGCTAAAGCTATTGGCCTAGTTATCCCAGAATTAAATGGAAAACTCGTCGGTTCTGCTCAACGTGTACCTGTGACTACTGGCTCAACAACCATCCTTGTCGCGGTTATCAAAGGCAAGGATATTACTCCTGCTGGAATTAATGCTGCAATGAAAGCTGCTGCTAACGAATCATTCGGTTACACGGAAGATCAAATTGTTTCTAGCGATGTCATCGGTATGAAATATGGTTCACTCTTTGATTCAACCCAGACCTTGGTTACCAAAATCGCTGATGATTTATATCAAGTTCAAGTCGTGTCATGGTATGACAACGAATTCTCATACACCACCCAAATGGTCCGTACGATTAAATTCTTCTCAGAAATTCGCTAACTGAAGTCGTGCTCAGGGTTTAGTTACCCGGTGTGACCCAATCTAATTGGCACCTGTGGTTTTACATAGGTGCCTCTTTCATAAAAAAGGAGACTTATTATGTTAACAGTCGAAAAAATGCAAGTTAAAGGTCTACGCGTTCTTGTTCGTGTCGATTTTAATGTTCCATTAAAGGGAGGGGTAATTCGCGATGATAATCGCATTGTTGCCGCTCTTCCAACCATCAAAGAATTGATGAAAAAAGGAGCCCGCGTCATCTTATTTAGCCATCTCGGTAAAGTAAGGCACAAGGAAACTCCTGAAACTATTGAAGAGGATAAAAAGAAAAACGATTTAGCCCCTATTGCTGTTCGCCTCAGTGAATTGCTCGCTGCACCAGTGAAGTTTGTTCCATTCACTCGCGGCGAAGAATTAAATAAAGCTGTCGCTGAATTAGCAGAGGGAGAAGTTCTTCTTATGCAAAATACCCGCTATGAAAAGGGTGAAGAGAAAAACAATACTGAATTAGCTACAATTTGGGCTGGTTTAGCTGATGCTTATGTGATGGATGCTTTCGGTTCTGCTCACCGAGCCCACGCTTCAACTTATGGTGTTCCCGAAATCTTAAAAGGTGAAGGAAAGCCAGTCGCATGTGGATATCTTGTTGAGAAAGAAGTCGCGAACTTAACACGTTGCGTCCACGTTTCCGAAAAGGATCGTCCATATATCGCCATTCTTGGGGGCTTAAAAGTATCGGACAAGATTAAGGTTATCGATGCCTTACTCGACAAATGCGATAAGATACTTATCGGTGGAGCGATGGCCTTTACTTTTCTTAAAGCCCAAGGCAAAAAAATCGGACTTTCACCTGTTGAAGATGATCAACTAGAATACGCTCGCAGTTGTTTAGCTAAAGCTAAAGGCCGCATTGTTTTACCAGTTGATAGTGTCATTGGCGATGCTTTCTTACCTGAAGAACGTAAAACTGTTCAAGTGGTGAGTATTAATGATATTCCTGATGGATTTGAAGGTTTGGATGTCGGTCCTGAGACTGACAAAATATTCGCCAGCCATATTAGCAAAGCCAAAATGGTTTTCTGGAATGGACCAATGGGAGTTTTTGAGCAATCAGAATTCCAAAAAGGAACCATTGCAATTTGTAAAGCTGTCAAAGCCCTTGATGGAAAAGCTTTCACTGTCTGTGGTGGAGGAGATTCCGCGGCGGCAATTAAACAATTCGGTTATGACAAAGATTTCTCTCACGTTTCAACGGGAGGTGGCGCCTCTTTAGAGATGATTGAAAACGATGGTCATCTACCTGGCATTGATGTTCTTGGTTAAGCTTTATGAGAAGAAAATTATTACTCGGTAACTGGAAGATGAATAAGCTTGCCAGTGAGGCAAAAGAATTCGCTATTGCAAGTCGTCCACTCGTCCAAAAAGCTGCCTTAAATAACATTGATTTAGGCGTTGGCCCAACTTTTCTTTCTTTAGCGAGTGTCAAAGAACATGCTGCGAAAGAGATGATTGTCGCTGCTCAAAATGTTCATTTTGCTCCATCTGGAGCTTTTACCGGAGAAATTTCCATCCCCATGCTTTTGGAGTACGATATTTCTTGGGTAATTATCGGTCACTCTGAAAGAAGAACTTACGATCACGAAACAAGCGAAAAATGCAATCAAAAGATTGCGGCTTTACTTGATCACCATATGATTCCTGTCTACTGTGTTGGTGAAACTCTTGCTGAATTTGAAGAGGGACGAACCAAGGATGTAGTCGCTGAAGCTCTTCGCGTTGGATTAAAAGGATTTTCCGCTGAACAAGTGAAAGATCTTGTCATTGCTTATGAACCAATTTGGTCCATTGGCACCGGCAAAAACGCTTCTAGTGAAATCGCTGAAAATGTCTGTCATTTCATTCGCGAAATTTTAGCGGAATTATTTGGCGAAGTTTCAGATAAAATCCGCATTCTTTATGGTGGATCAGTTAAACCTGAAAACATCAGAACCTATTTATCTTGTCCAAATATTGACGGAGCTCTTGTGGGAGGTGCATCCTTGAAAATTGAATCTTACGAAGCTCTTTTAAACAATATTATCTAAGGAAAAGTTATGAACGAAGAATTTTACAATAAACCAAGAAGTTTTACATCCAATTCACAAGTTGATGTTCGCTCATCTTCCTTTTTATCCAAAGTTTATGGCTATATGGCGGTTGGCATTTTTATTTCTGCTATCATCGCTTTTGCCGCTGCTTTTGGATTTCAAGCTTGGTTTGCTTCCGATCAATCTGAGGCTGCGTTCATGACCTATCTCTATGTTTTAATTGGTTCTTTTGTTGGCCTACTCATTACAAGTATTGTGATTAGCATCGTTTCTCTACGTGGGAAGCACAGCATTATTATTCCGGCTATTATTTACTCCGTTTTAATGGGAGTGGTATTCTCGGAATTCGTTTTGTTTGTACCTTTCTATATTGTTGGGACTGCTTTCGCTATTACGGCGATGACTTTCGGAATTATGTACTTCATCGGAAAAGTGGTTAAAAGAAACCTTAACTGGCTAGGAACTCTCGGCTATGGATTATTGATGGGAGCCTTCATGCTTTCAATTTTCTTCTTTATTCTATATCTTGTTGCTCCCGGTGCTTTTGATTGGATGTATGTCCTCATTGATGGGGCTATCTTTGTCGCCATGCTCTTAATTACTATGTATGATGTTTGGCGCATCCAGCAAATTGCCAATCGTGGTGGGGAAAGCAATAACCTCGCTTTATACTGTGCCTTCTCTTTATATGTTGACTTCATGTACATTTTGATGAGGTTGATTTTCATTCTCATAAGAATCTTTGGCTCATCACGAAGATAAAACAATTATTAATATTCAACAAAGGTCAGGCAACTGGCCTTTTAAAATCTCGTGCGCGTGTGCGCGTATTAACAATTAACATAATTGTAGCGCGTGTCACGCGCGCGTGAGACAACCATTTTTCAGCAATATAATTATTTTTGAAAAAAAGTGAACAAAGTGGTTGACTATGTTTTATCGCCGAGTTATTATATCAAAGCGTGAATTGGGGAGACCTAAAAAATATTACTATGTAATAGCATAGTGATGCACGCAAACTGATCTTTGAAAACTAAACAGATGTACAAACACAAAAACG
>JAQVAY010000038.1 GCA_028690575.1 Bacilli bacterium
ACGGTAATTACTTATGGCAACCTGCTTTAACTAGTGGAACACCAGATACATTACTTGGTAGACCTGTTTATACATCAAGCTATGTTCCTACAATTGCTGCAGGTGCAAAGACTATCGCATTCGGTGATTTCTCATATTATTGGATTGCGGATAGACAAGGTCGTAACTTCAAGAAGTTATCTGAACTTTATGCTGCAACTGATCAAACTGGTTTTGTTGCAACACAAAGAGTTGACGGTAAACTTATCCTTCCAGAAGCAATTAAAGTGTTAGTACAACACGCTTAACGGAGGTAAAGATTATGAGTTATAATACAAAGAACTATACCGAACAAGGTGGAGATAAAACAGTTATAGGTGGAACGCTTGAAATATTAGAGGGAGCAACCGTAAAAGGACTCCCTCTTCCTATTGCTGAAAATTTGCCAGAAAGTACTGTTGAATCGTTAGACGCTTTAAAAGAAAGTTTTAATGCTTTGCTTATTAATCTTAAAGATGCAGGTTTGATGGAAAAAGATGAATTTACAACTAGTGTTGCAGCAATTTCAAATCCGACAGGAGAGTCTTTAATTACCAACCATTCAAAAATTAGGACTATTACTTATGACAATAACATAGCAACTATTGATGTTCCTATTAATGAACTAGTGGAATTTGATAGTTCTAATCCAGCACAAGGCATTCATAAATGGATAGGATTGTCTATCGGCACAGGCAGAAGCTCAATAATTGGAGTTACCTATAATGGCACATATGATCTAGTACAAGCAGATGTTAACGAAGCTACAAATGCTGGGTGTCCTGAAGGCAGTTTTGTACTTTGGTTAAAATGTGATGAGGTTATTAATACACCTAAAATTATAACGATTTCAAGAGCAGGATATACGACAGAAACAATTACTATCAATGTTATAGATAGTGAAAATTAAGATAGGAGGCAACAGACATGGCTACAGTAGACTTATTAAGCAAGGTAAAAATGAATTTAATACTTGAACATTCACAGGATGATGGTCTGATTACTGGCTTCATTTCTGCTGCCGTTTCTTATGCTGAAAGTTATCAGCATCTAGAAGCAAATTACTATCAAACTCATGCAATTCCACCAACTACAGAACAAGCAATCATTATGCTTTCAAGCCATTTCTATGAAAGTCGAGACGGATCAACTGGAGGTTTCTTTGCAGACAACACAAATGCAGCAGAACAAACATGGAAAACAGTAAATTTGCTTTTAAGAATAGATAGAAATTGGAAGGTATAAGGCTATGGGACTTGGTTTAATGAACAAAAATGCACAGCTTTGTATTCTTCAAAACACTATCGATTCTGAGGGTTTTTCTGGGCGGTCAGTTGTTGTTTTAGAAAACATACGAGTGTTTGTTGAAGCTAAACATGGAAGCGAACGCTGGGCAAATTTGGCGGCATTTAGTGAAGCAACTGACTTATTTAGATTCCGAAGGATACCTAATATTATCGTTGATACTAAGCATTACATTATGTTTAACGGATTTAAATATGACATTTTATCAGTCGAGGATGTCAAAGGAAGGAATATGTATGTTGAGGTGCTTGCTAAAAAGGTGGAGGCTTCAAATGGCTAAATGTACTTATAAACTTCCTGAAGACTTACTAAAAAAACTATCAACTCTAGGTTCTAAAATGGATGAAATTAGTGAAGTAGTTCTTGAGGCTGGTGGAGAGGTTGTTTTAGATAAGGTCAAATCAAATCTTGAAGGATCATTGAGTGGTGAGTCTAGCGGTGAGTTGGTTTCTTCACTTGGCCTTACAGGTGTCAGAATTGATAGGAATGGTAACTCAAACATTAAAATCGGTTTTAGTGAGCCAAGAAAAGATGGTAGTTCAAATGCTATGGTTGCAAATATTATTGAATATGGTAAGCATGGACAACCTGCTAAACCTTTTCTAAAACCTGCTAAGTCATCTTCTCAAAAACAATGTATTGAAGTAATGACTAAAAAATTAGAGGAGGAGATTAATAAAGCATGAACATATTATCAGAAACAAAAGAGCTTATTCAAAACTTGGATATTCCTGTTGAGACGGGGGTATTTAGTGGAACAGCTCCTGAAACTTATGTAGTTTTAGTTCCATTGGTTGATTCGTATCCGTTATCAGCTGATGATAAACCAGAAGTGGATTATCAGGAACTAAGGATTTCTCTTTTTTCTAAAATTAATTATCTAAAGATTAAAAATGAGATCATAAGAGATCTTATCAATAATTCTTTCTATGTTACTGAAAGAAGATATAACGGATTTGATACTGAGAGTGGCTATTATCAGTACTCAATAGACATAGCCAAAAATTATTTATTCGAGGAGGAAAAACAATAATGGCAACAATTGGTTTAGACAAACTTTATTATGCTACGATCACTGAAGATCAGGATGGAGAAGAAACATATGGAACTCCAGTACAACTTGCAAAAGCAATCTCTGCTGATTTATCTGTAGAATTAAATGAGGCAACTCTTTATGCGGATGATGGCCAAGCAGAAGCTGTTAAGGAATTCAAGAGTGGAACTTTATCTCTTGGAATTGATGATATCGGAAGCGAAGCTGCAGCTGCACTTGTAGGTGCTGTTGTAGATACAAATGGTGTATTAGTCTCTGGCGGAGAGGATGCATCTAAGTATGTGGCTATCGGATTTAGAGCAAAGAAAGCAAATGGCAAATACAGATATTACTGGCTTTATAGAGTTCTATTTGGAGTTCCTGCTACTAACCTTGCAACAAAGGGTGATTCTATTACATTCTCAACTCCAACTATTGAAGGAACGATCTTTAGACGAAACAAAACAGATGGAAATAATAAACATCCGTGGAAAGCTGAAGTTAACGAGACTGGTTCTAATACAGCTATTATAGATGCTTGGTACAATTCTGTTTATGAACCTGTATTTGAAACTGAAATTCCAACTGGAGGTGGTGAATAATGGCTGATGAAAGAAGTGCTGTAATCAAAATAGGTGATACAGAGTATGAACTTTTACTTACCACTAAAGCAACAAAGGAGATCGCTAAGAAGTATGGCGGACTATCAAATCTTGGCGATAAGTTAATCAATAGTGAAAACTATGAAGAAGCAATATCTGAGATTGTATGGCTTATTGTAACTTTAGCAAATCAACCTATTCTTATTTATAACTTCAAAAACAAAGATAAGAAAAAGGAACTCTTAACAGAAGATGAAGTTGAACTATTAACTACACCTAATGACTTGGCTACATATAAAGACGCAATTACAGAAGCATTATTTAAAGGCACAAAACGAAATGTTGAGAGTGAAGAAACAAAAAACGCACTGGGCGAGTAAGTGACGAAGAGTTATTTACTCGTCTTTTATATTACGGCTTGAGTCAACTACATTTGACACAGGATGAGGTTTGGTTCATGCCTTTTGGTCTGCTTTTGGATTTATGGGAATGTCATAAGCAATACACAGGTATTTCAAAACCTAAGGTAGAACATTTTATTGAGGACATTATCCCAGACAATATTTAAAGGAGGTGAACGCAAATGGCAGAGAATTTTGGCTTAAAAATAGGTCTTGAAGGCGAGAAAGAGTTTAAATCACAACTTGCAGAAATTAACCAATCATTTAAGGTCTTAGGATCTGAAATGAAACTAGTTGATTCTCAGTTTGATAAGAATGACAACTCGGTTGATGCTTTAACAGCTAAAAATCAAGTGCTCGAAAAATCTATCGATTCTCAAAAACAAAAGATTGAGACTTTGCGTTCAGCTCTTTCTAATGCTTCAGACTCATTCGGTGAGACCGATAAAAGAACTCAAAACTGGAAAGTCCAATTAAACAATGCTCAAGCAGAACTAAACAAGATGGAAAAAGAACTGAAGGATAATACTTCAGCTCTAGATTCTACTGGAAAAGAAATGGATGAGGCAAAGAAGTCAGCCGATAAAATGGGTGATGAAATTGCCGATTCAGGTAAAAAAGCGGAAGAATCATCACCAAGATTTCAAGCTTTAGGCTCTGTTTGTAAGGCTGTGGGAGTAACAATGGCTGCAGCGTTTGCTGCGGTTACAGCGGCTGCTGTTGCGGCAGGTAAGGCATTAATTAGCATGACAAAGGAAGGTGCTGCTTATGCTGATACTGTCTTAACAGAAAGTACTGTTACAGGTATTGCTACAGATAAACTTCAAGAGTATATGTACGCTGCCGAGTTGGTTGATGTTTCAACTGATACTTTAACAAAGTCAATGGCAAAACAAATCAAGTCCATGAAAGCTGTTCAAGATGGTACAAAACTATCAGTAGAAGCTTATGAGAAACTTGGTGTTGGCGTATTGAATGCGGATGGATCATTAAGAAATTCAGATGACGTATATTGGGAAGTTATCGATGCTTTAGGAAAAATAGAGAACGAAACTGAACGTGATGCGTTAGCAATGCAGATTCTAGGTAAATCAGCTCAAGAGTTAAATCCTATAATTACATCTGGTGCAGATAGAATGAAGGAACTCGGTGAACAAGCACATGAGGCTGGTTATGTATTATCGGATGAAATGCTTAATGCTTATGGTGCTTTAGATGATCAACTTCAATATTTGAAGAATGGCTCTACAGCACTAAAGAATGCTTTAGGTACAATTCTATTACCGATTTTAACCGATCTTGCTACTGACGGTGTTTCATTACTTAGCGAGTTCACAAAAGGAATAAAGGACTGCAATGGTGATGTTTCCAAAATGTCAGAAGTTGTAGGTAAGGTTTTACCTAAGTTTCTAAATATGATTCTTAAGTATATTCCTCAAATTATGAAGATGGCTTTAACTATTGTTGAATCGATAGCAAGTGCAATTATGGACAATCTTGATGTTTTAATTGATACAGCATCTGAGATTGTTTTTTCATTACTTGAGGGTGTTCTTAAAGCGATGCCAAAGCTAGCGGAAGGTGCAATAAAACTAGTTAAGACTTTAGCAAATGGAATCCTAGCAAATCTTCCTAAAATTCTTGAAGCTGCAATTATCTTAGTTGTTACTTTAGCAAACGGAATATCAGATGCACTTCCAGAGTTAATACCTGCAATAGTGGCAGTTATTGCTCAGCTTGTAAAAACACTAGTTGATAATTTACCTTTGATACTTGATGCCGCTTTGAAATTAGTAAAAGGACTTGCTGATGGAATAATTACTGCAATACCAGTTTTAATTCAGTCACTTCCAGAGATTATCATCTCAATTGTTGACTTTTTACTGGATGCGATTCCGCAGATAATCGATGCTGGAATTGAACTACTGACTAGTTTAGTTGAAGCTTTACCGACTATTATTGCTGCAATCATTGAGGCGATACCTCAGATTATAGAAGGCATTATTAATGCTGTCTTTGAGGCGATACCTCAAATCATCGATGCAGGTATTAGATTACTTGTGTCCTTAATAGAAAATCTCCCTATAATCATTGAAACAATCGTAACTGCGATTCCACAGATTATTACAGGTATTGTCAATGCATTAATTGGAAACATCGATAAAATCATAATGGCTGGAGTTCAGCTTTTTATGGCTTTAATAACAAACTTACCAACGATCATTCAAGAACTTATTAAGGTTATACCTCAAATTGTAAGTTCTATCGTCAATGCATTTGGTTCAGGCTTTGGTCAGATGTCAGATGTAGGTAAGAACTTAGTTAGAGGATTATGGGAGGGTATTCAAGGTCTATCAAGCTGGATTTGGGACAAAGTTTCTTCATGGGCTGGTGACTTATGGAGTGGTATTAAGAACTTCTTCGGTATTAAGTCACCATCTAAGAAGATGGCATGGGTTGGTGACATGTTAATGGAAGGAATGGCTGAGGGTATTGATGATGGTTCAGCTGAAGCAGTTAAATCTGCTGATAGTGCTACAGAAAGAATAAACGATGCATTTAATGGATTGTCAAAGGAAGCTAATTTCAAAGTTCATACCAATATTGATGGCGATGAAGCAAAGAAATCAATCCTTGATAGTATCAGCGATGTGTATCTATCTTTGAAAAACAGTGTGAAAGACGGACTTGGTAGCATCAATGAAATGCGTGAATCTACACAAAGAATAGAAGTAAGTGTTCCTGTTTATTTAGATGGGGAGGAAATTGCAACTGCAACAGGTAAAATCCAAAGCAGTAGAAACTTTACTTATAAGAGAGCAATGGGGGTTTAAGATATGTCATTGTTAATTAACTTAAAAAGCGGTCCATTGCAGACTGAAGTAGATAAAGTTTTATCTTGTGAAACAAATATTACGCTCAAAGGTGTTAAGACCTTATCATTTGAAACTTTACTTACGGATGAGCTCTTAGAAAAAGTAACGAACACAGATCTTGTAGTTAATTACGAAGGTGATTATTACGATGTAATATCTGTAGCTCGTTCTCTTTCAAGAGGGCTATATGTATTAAAAATAGGTTGTGAACACGTCTCATATAGGCTTAATGAGTATTCAAAAACTTCATTTGTGGAAACTGGTACGCCACGACAGATTTTAGAAAAGATACTTGAAGATACTGAATTTCAAATCGGTATTGTTGACTCACAAACAATAACAACATTTGAGGTAAATGAAGAATCAACAGTGAGAAGCATTATCTTAAAACTGGCAGATAAGCTAAACATGGATGTTGGTTTTGATTTCTATTCAGTATCGCTTTATAGGCACAAAGGTAGAGAAGTGCCTGTAGAAATTATTGATGATAATGTTGTCTCTATTTCTAAAACAGTAAAAACATCAAGAGTTAATCCTGCCTATTCAATAACTATTAGAAATAATAAAGAGATAACCGTAGGTGACGAACTTCACTTGAAGTTTACAAAACTAGGAATTGATGAAAATGTAAGACTTATTGGGATTAAGGCTAAGCCTTATGTATCAAAAAACATAGAACTTGAAGTTGGCGAAAGTGAAGCAACTCTTGAAGCGGATTTAGTTAAAACTGAAAAAGAAACCGTTTCTAAAAACACTTCGTACTATGGCGTTAAGATATCTGAAAATAATGGTCTGACAATTGAAAGAGGAGATAATGCCGCCAAAATAATAATGAACGCTGACGAGTTTAGAATGCAGGCATTAGGCGGTCTAGGTACACTTGAAGATAAGCTTTACTTTGATCCTGTGTCAGGCAACTACAAATTCAAAGGTTCGATTGAAGTAATAGGTGGAAACATCAACATCAATAATCAATTCATCGTGGATGAAAACGGAAATGCGTATATGTCAGGTGATGCTACTATTTATGGTGGCAAGTACTATGCTGGTCAGCCAGGAGGTTCTGAAGGTTTCTCGCAAATGACTGCTAACGGATTTGATGTTTATAACGGCAGTGGTGACTTAAAACTTAAACTTGGTTATACAACAGAAGATGAAGATTTCCCATTTTTACAATTAGGATCAGGTTCGGGTTTGACTAAAGATTTTGGACTAGTTAAAAAGTTTTCAGACGGACTTTGGATTGGAAACTCAATACCAGCTGATGATCAAGGCACATTTAATGCACAAGAAGGATATAACGGGATTTTCTTTAAGTTTAGTGATAATACTGCTTATGTCGTAAAAAACACAAATATGAAGAACATTTACACTGGTGCAGCCATTGCTAAGTTTGGGTGATATTTATGAAAGAATTGAAGCTTAGAAAAGATTATCCAAAGTGGAATTGGACAGATAATTCTGAAAGACAACAAGCCTACCATGCTTTGGTTTATAAGGAAAACACCGCTTTATTTGCTAAAACAGTATGGAACGAAATGGTGGATTGCTTATATAATGCATTAACCGAACTAGGACTTGAATGGAATGATACTGTTGCTTCCTACGAGAACACTAAGTTTTCAACGTTCTTCTTAATTGACTGGCTTCCAATGAACTTTACTGCCAGAAGATTTAATGCAGTTAGATTCAACATTCAAAATCTAATAAACTCAACTTTCATTTGGCAGTACGATAATGATTATGAAGGATATGTAGGAAGAAATGATTATAGAGGTGTAAGTGATACAACTGAGCCAGATACTTTGTATGGCTCTGCTTTAATTGAACTTGCTCGAAAAATAAACGTCTTAATTGATATCTTAAAAGATGAAGCCAACACTCAGGATGGAATTGCGGATATAGAATCAGTGCAAAGTACTGATAGTTTGTTATCTGTTCCTGAATTAAGTGCATTACAATCAGACATTACTAATACAATTGATTCTTCAGGTAATATAACCAATCATACTTCAAAAGGCTTAAATATTGATGCAAGTGTTGATAGTGCTATAAATGGAAACTTACAACTAAGAAATGCTGATTCATCGTTTATGGTGAATGAAAATAGCATGACAATCTTTGATGCGATCATTACTCTTGAAGACTTATACAAAAATCTTTATTCAACAATCTTCCATTACATGATGATTAATGCGAAGATGACGATAAATTATGATAGCGTAAAAGTAACTGCAGAAGTGCCGAATATTCTACTTGAAACCGCTAATATGAGTTTTGCAGATGTTGTGAGTATTATATCGAGTAGTGTATCAAATAGCTATATTGATGCAGCACTTAATAAAAGTAATCCATTACATGTCAGTGTGGATCATGTTTCTAGAGCAGTAGCTGAAGCGTTGGTTTCAGTTAAAAACAAGAGACTAATAAGGCTGAACATTAATTCTGAGACTTCAGTAACAGCACAGATAGAAAACTTTAAAGGTTCAACTTTTATATCTATTGTTGCCAATGTCTCAAGCATATCTTCAAATCTTAATAAAGCAATTTGTAGAAGAGCAAATTCTCAGGTTTCTTGTAGAGCAACAATATCAATGTCAGATTTAATCAGAAACAT
>JAQVAY010000003.1 GCA_028690575.1 Bacilli bacterium
ACCAATTTAAATCCATCATCGATATCTTTCATAATCGCATCAATCATGTATTTTGAATCATAATTCCTATTAGGATCTATTTTATCGGCTGCATAAATGACTTTACCCATACGGTCCATTTTCGCATTGCCTGTCGCGTGAAATGTAATCGCTTTGATAATTGAGCGGTTCTGAATATTAAAATCAGTCTTGGCGATATAAGAGCCTACAAATTGGTGAAAGGAAAAATTAGGCATATCCAAATATCTACGATAATGCTTTCTCATTATATCTTGGCTATTATGTTCTTTTCCAATGTCATGAAGGAAACCGGAAATATAATATAAGTCACCATTTCTAAGGTGATGCTTTTTAGCTATTTTATAAGCTAAATTTGCTACTGCCTTACTGTGATCAAATCTTTTTGGTTTTAGATAAGATTTTATCTTCTTTATGTAATAAAGTTCATTATCTTCGATGTATTTAATGACTCTTTCGTCCAGTTTCAAGGAATGGAATGAACGGATGTCACTTGCGCTGACTTCCACCATTCTTCCTGGGACCATCATCATATTGTATTTTTTAATATTTTCTTCATTTAGTTCAATGTTTGGACGAGACATGAAAATAATCTTTGCCCTCTTTGAAAGTTCTAAAGCCTCTTTCCAACGATGAAATTCGTTGACTTGATCACCACCGATAAGATAGAGAAGTTGATCATGAGGATATTTTTCTTGAAAATACCGAACTGTGTCGATTGAATAGTTTTGTTCTTTTCCACTGTTGACTTCAAATAAATCAATACTAAAACGCTTGTATTCTTGAATGGATAATTTAATCATTTCCACCTTATCTTTGATAGGGGCAGATTCTTCTTTCCATATTGAAAGCGGAGAAGGCACAAAAATAACGTCAGCGTCAAAATGCTTTGAAGCCAAACGCGCCATATTGATATGACCGAGATGAATCGGATCAAATCCTCCACCGAAAATGACTTTATTCATGTTATTTTTTAAATTGAATGACTGGTTTTTCTTTATTCCTGCGGAATAACACAATAACTTTTCCCACTACTTGAACGATATCAGCCTTAAGTTGAGTGGATAAATCCAAAGCGAGAGCCATAACTGAAGAGCTTGCGCCTTTTAAAACATCGATCTTTATTAATTCTTTAACAACAAGAGCTTTATCCAACATATCAATCAGTGTATCGCTAATCTCGTTTTTGCCGACTTGGTATCTGGTGGTAACCTTTTCCGCCATCGCTCTCAATTGCTTTTTTTCATGTGTTGATAACATATTTATCTCAACTTTCCTAAATACTCTTTTAAAGCTGCTCCCTTAGGGAACATAACGCGAATGACTTGACCTTTAGCCACGAAAGAGGCCCAACAAAGTCCAGCGATGCCAATATCGTGCACCTTTCCGTCTTTTTCCATCGTGTAATCAAATAGATCATAATCAGTGAAGGTGTTAAATCTTGAACTAACTGGTCTTAAAAACTTTTTATCGTAGTTTTCCATCATTGTTTCACGAGCTTTTTTGGATAAAACTTTCTTTGATTCAACCATCTCGGCAGTATAAAGTTTGAAAGTCGTTGGTTTTCCACTAATCAATTCGAAACTCGCTAGCGAACCAATTAACAAAGTTTCGCCAGGGGAGAGAATTCTCGTCGTAGTTTTGATTTCTTTTTTAGGCGTGATGATTTTTTGAATGTCTTTTTCAACTTTTCCTAAGGTAGAAGTGACTAAAGAAAAGCCTGGAACTTCATAGAATGAGGCCGAATTGGAAAAAGGTATCTCTAGCAATTTGACAGATGTGCCTGGATAAACTTCCGTTTTAATCGCTCGACGAGTGTTATTCGTATAAGATTTGAGCATTCTATTGATGAGTGTTGTCTTTCCTGAAGTGTAAGAACCAATCATATAAACATCATGTCCGGCGCGAACCTCAGAAAGACTATTTAACATATTAGCAATGTCGATGTTATCTGTGTTACCGAATAGCACAACTCCATAAGGAGTTAAACCAAACTCCGCAAAACGCTCATTTATGAAAGTTTTGAGTTGCTCCTTTTTTGTGTTTCTTGGAAATAGATCAAATTTAGTACCCGCCACAATGACTTTTAACTTTTTTACCTTATTCACGACATCTGGATTTAATGTACCATTAAATGAGAATAAATCGACAACCCAAATGATGACAGCGTCGGTTGCGACCGCGTCGTCAAGTATCTTGAGAATTTCCTCATCAGCATCTCGTTCAAGCATACCAGTGTTGATAGCTTTCATTTTTTCATAGCAGCTAAAACAATAAAGAACTTCTTTTTCAGCATTCGGAGCAAGCAAATGACTCCTGCCGATAAACCCCTTTTCATTTTCTTTGGCGCTTTGCAACACTTCACCGCAATGATAGCATCGCATCACTCTTTTAACTTTTCCCATAAAAAGTCCTCCAGTCTGGTAATTTTCCCTTTTTCTTCAGATTATTTCTAAGTGGGATATCGATTAAACGATTTAATCTAGTTGTCCATTGATCTTCATTTACTATTTTATCAGTTAATATAGCTTTTATGTCAGCAGCATTTGCTGCTCCAATATCGGTCATCAGTTGGTCTCCGACAAGCATGACTTTGTCATGTTCTATGCCAGAAGCCTTTAAAAAACTCTTAATTTTTTTTGCAAAAGGTTTCATCGCGCTGCTAATACATTCGATTTGAAGAAAATGAGCGTATGTTTGAACTCTCTTCCCTCTATTGTTTGAAACAATAATAGGTGTAATCCCATGCTCCCTTAAATCATTTATCAAATTAATAGCTCTTAATGTCGGATAATAGATGCGATAAGAATCAAGAGTATTGTCTAGATCAAGCAATAAGTACTTTATTCCGAGTTGAGAATAAAAGGGTGTTTCAATATCATAGATTGATTTTGCGTGAGCAAAGACTATTCTTCTAATACACATAAATTCCACTTTTATTTTATATTAAAAATAACATAGTGCCTAGTAATACGAACAAAATCTCTTTTTCGATGGCTATTACGATAAAAAATACTAGACGTAACCTTCAAATATATTAATACTAAAATATTACTAAAAAACTACTAATTACATATTAAACATACAAAGTATGTTATTCTTCGTCATCGAATATCGAAATTTGTTCAAAGGTTCCCGATTCATCCTTAATGGTATTCTCAGGTGAATCTTTTTCTTTTTTATCGACGACTGGGTTTTCTTTTTGCTTAATTTCTTTTTGAACAATCGGATGAGATGTTGAATCTTTGTTAATGCAATCTAACGAATCATCAAAGACATATTCGATTCTTGTTTTGCTTGGAATTGAAACATTCTTTTTTGCATACTTGTTTATATCCGTTAGATATAAATCTTCTACTTTATAAGACCAGATGTTCTGATTGTTTAAACCTAAGTTAACAATATATTCACCATCGACCTGATTTTTTGCTTTTAAGGAAGAAACAATACGATGGATGTCACTTTTAAAACATGGCATAATTTGCATTGGCTTTCCTAGCCTTGGTGTACACGCAACTTTATTAGGATCGAGCACACGCTCATGACCTTTGTCCGTGAAGATGAGGATTTTGGCTTTTTCCTCTTCATCAAAAGCGAACAAACTTATAGTTTGATTTTTTCCTAAGCCAGTGACAGATTTTACTCCGCCAGCTTTTGAACTTAAAATCGATAAATCATTTTCGTTGAACCGAGTGGCGTAGCCATCGCTAGTAAGAACAAGCAAGTCGCTATTTCCAGTCAACACTTGAACTCCTACCACTTCATCGCTGTTTAAGAGGCGCATATAGCGAGAAAGACGTGGCCTTGAGTAGAAATCCAGCGAAGTGCTTGCCATTCGTTTGATTTGGCCAAAGCGACTTAATGATGATAGATAAATGTCTTCTCTCAACTTGCTAACGGCGATAGCTTTGATAATTTTTTCTCCAGCCCCTAGAGTTACAAAAGTATTAAGATGAGTTCCTTCATCTTTCCATTTTGTTTCATTGATTTTGTGGACTGGAATGGAGGTGTAGTTTCCTAAATTGGTGAAGCAAATCAAATAGTCAGTGGTAAAGGCTTCTCCTGCGCTGACAAGACAATCACCGCTTTTTAAACCTGGTAAAGCGTTAGCTCCTGAACCTTTGAACGACTTGATGGATGAGCGTTTAATATAGCCATCTCTTGTTACAGCAACAATAACATTTTCTTTAGCGATTAAATCGCGCTTATCAATAGGCTCTATCTCAATTTTTCCTTCAACAGCAGTTCTTCTATCATCACCATATTTTAAGGCAATTTGTTTTAAATCTTTGATTAAAACACGATTCAATTTATTCGGATCTTCGAGAATTTCATTAAGAACGGCAATGTCTTTTTCTAATTGGACTTTTTCCTTCTCGAGAACTTCCTCATCGGTGTGGCTCAATTTGTATAAAGGCATGGTGACAATTGCTTCTGCTTGTTCATTCGAAAAATTAAAGCGCTTGCATAAATTAACTTTTGAATCGTTTTTATCTTTACTCTTGCGAATGATATCCACAACCTCATTGATTGACAAAGAAGCGGTGATTAAACCGATAACGAGATGCAAACGATCGGTAAACTTGCCTAAATCGAATTTGCTCTGACGAGTAATGACTTCGACTTGATGATCGATATAAGCATCGACAAATTCAATTAAAGATAGAGTTCTCGGTCTTCCATTAACAATGGATACCATATTAGCAGAGTAGGAAGAAAACAATGAAGTTTTCTTCATTAAGTATTTCAAAAGCAAATCGGCCCTAGAGTCTTTTTTGCAATCGATAACTATGCGAATACCTTTCCAGTCGCTCTCGTCACGCACTTCTAATAGGCCATTGACTGATTTGGAATGGATGATTTTATCTATTTCGTAAACCAATTGAATTTTAACGACTTTATAAGGAATCTCGGTGATAACGATTTGCTGGAGATCTTTTGTTTTAATGATTTCTGCTTTGGCAGAAACTTCTATTCTTCCTCGGCCAGTTGTATAGATGTTTTTCAAGCCTTCTGATTCAAAAATTATTCCACCACCTGGGAAGTCAGGCCCCTTCACGAAATTGAGCAAATCTTCGGTTGTAGCGTTCTTATGATTAATACGATAAATAATAGCATCAATAACTTCTCTAAGGTTGTGTGGAGGTATTTCAGTTGCTAAAGCAACTGCAATTCCTTCAGTTCCGTTGACTAACAAATTGGGAAAACGGCTTGGCAAGACAATTGGTTCTAATTCAGTGTCGTCAAAATTGAGTTGCATTTCGACAGTGTTCTTATCAATGTTTTTCACTAGTTCATTGCTTAATTCACTGAGTCGAGATTCAGTATATCGATAAGCAGCAGGAGAGTCTCCATCAATCGATCCGTTATTACCTTGGAAATCGATGAGAGGGTAGCGAACCTTCCAATCTTGGCTCATTCTTGCAAGAGCCTCATAAATGGAAGAGTCACCATGAGGATGGTAAGTACCCATTACTGTTCCCACGGTATGAGCGCATTTCTTGGTTGGCTTATTGAAAAGATTATTGCTCTTATACATCGAGAAAATAATTCTTCTTTGTACGGGCTTTAAACCATCGCGAACATCTGGAATGGCGCGATCTTGAATAACATATTTAGCATAGGTGGCATAACGATCACCCATTACATTTTCTAAAGGCTCAATCGAGATATTTTCTTTGATGGGTTCATCAATTATGACATCATTTTTCTTTGCCATACTCTATTTGACCTCCTTTAAAAAATTATCTGTTTGTCGGAAATCGACGTTTTCTTCTACCCATTTACGGCGAAGGACTATGTCCTTACCCATCAAGGTGGAAACACGATTCTCCGCTAAAAGCGGATCTTCAATATCAACTTGTATTAAAAGGCGGCTTTTTGGATCCATGGTTGTTTCTTTAAGTTGAATTGCATCCATTTCTCCTAAACCTTTATAACGAGAAATTTTGTAGCCAGCGCCTATTTTTTTCTTCGCTTCATCTAACCCCTCATCGTCCCAAGCGTATTCTTGGGTGAGCTTACCTTTGTCTTCTTTATAGACTCGATAAAGAGGAGGAACAGCGATAAAAACATGACCTGTAGTGATCAAAGGTCTCATATAGTGATAGAAAAAAGTTAATAAAAGGGTTTGAATATGAGCACCATCGGTATCAGCATCGGTCATAATGATAATTTTTCCATAATGGCTATCATTGATGTCAAAGGATTGACCAAAGCCTGCTCCGATTGTATTAATTATTGTGGCTATTTCTTCATTTTTTAAAACATTCGCCACAGGTATTCCATCAGTGTTAAGTGGCTTTCCACGAAGTGGAAGAATAGCTTGATGAAGTCGGTCTCTACCTTTTTTAGCGCTTCCACCAGCGGAATCACCTTCAACAATAAATAGTTCATTAAGCTTATATTCTTTACTTTGAGCTGGTGTCAATTTATCGGAAAGAATAACTTCGCTTTTAGTTTTTCTAGCGTTTCGAGCTTCATCTTTGGCTTTTCTTGCTGCGATTCTCGCTTGTTGGGAATCAACACATTTCTTGATGATTGAAATGGCAATTTCTTTATTTTCCGTGAGATAATATGTGAATTTATTATAGATAACATTTTGAACAATGTAGGTTGCTTCTTGCGTTCCCAATTTGCTTTTCGTTTGTCCTTCAAACTCATTAATTTCTTCTGGTATTTTGAGTGAAATCACGGCTGTTAAGCCTTCGCGAATATCTGTTCCGTCAAGTTTTTTGTTTCTTAACAAATTGTTGTTTTCAGCGAAATCGTTTACTGCTCTGGTGATACCTGTTTTGAAACCTACTTCATGGGTTCCACCATCCTTGGTACGAACATTATTCGCATAAGAAATTAGGGTTTCGTTGTAGTCAGCAGAACAATATTGGAGAGCGATTTCCGTGATAATTCCTGTGGCTTCATCACTGTCGTAAAAATCTGTTACAGGGGTGAGCGGCGTCTTATTAACGTTGATATTTTCGACATAAGCATAAAGCCCTCTTTCGTAATGAAATTCCTGTGTTTCGTTAGTTCTTTCATCTATTAAGATGAAAGTGACATCCTTCATTAAAAAAGCAGACTCTTGAAGATGCCCAGCAATTACTTCTCTTTTGAAGTCAACGGTTGAGAAAATTTTACTATCTGGTTTGAAGCGCACAAAAGTACCATGCTTTTTTGTGGTTCCAATTACTTCAAGAGGAGTAACGAGTTTTCCTCCATTCTCGAATCTTAAATGAGATATATTACCATCGTTATAAACGATGACATCAAGATATTCTGATAAAGCATTAGTTACAGAAGCCCCTACTCCGTGTAGACCCCCAGCGCTTTTATAGACAGCACTATTAAATTTACCACCAGCATGCAATTCAGAGAAAACGATCTCAACAGCAGGTTTGCCGGTTTCTTTATTGATGCCAGTTGGAATTCCTCTTCCTTCGTCTTGAACAGAACAAGAACCATCTTTATAGATGGTTACTGTAATTTTATCTCCAAATCCAGAGAGAGCTTCGTCAACTGCATTATCGATAACTTCCCACACTAAATGATGAAGTCCACTTGTATTTGTTGAGCCAATATACATGGCTGGTCTTTTTCTTACACCCTCAAGACCTTGGAGGATGTGAATATCATTAGCGGTGTACTGCAAAGACTTGTTTTTTTGTTCGTCCATTACCCACTACCTCCTAATCGCTCTTAATTATATACAAATTAAGTTGCAAATATAAAGTTATTTAGTAGAATAAAAAGATAGGAAAACGAGGGTAAATTATGAATATATTATATAATATATTAGCAGTATTATTCAGCCTAATGGTTGGTTATTTACTTGGTTCTATCCCATCCTCTGTTTGGATTGGAAAAGCTTTTTTCAACCAAGATCCTCGTGATTACGGTTCCCGAAATGCCGGTGGCACGAATGCTGGAAGATTATGGGGAAAGAAAATCGGTTTATTAGTTATGATAATCGATATGTTCAAAGCCGGACTTTCGGTGTGGCTTTGTTGGTTTATTTTTTCTCGCATTCCTTTCGACAACGGCCAAACCCTTGTCGCTTCCGTCAATAATGTTGATAATTTTGGAATGAACTTTTCTTATATAATCGCTTGGCCGGTTTACTGGGTTGCAACCATAGGTTGCATGGTCGGACATTGTTGGCCAATCTTCGCTCATTTTAAAGGTGGTAAAGGCGTAGCGGTATATGCTGGTTCTATTCTATTTACCTCATGGATGATTGCTTTTATTCCTGGAATTCTCTATTTTGTAATCCTCAAAATAAGCAAACACGTTTCCCTCGCTAGTATTATTGCCCCTATTTGTTGCACACTATTAGCGTGGATTTGGGCCATTCTTTGTATGTTGGGCATCATTCCAACAAGCTTGTATTCATTGCCAACATACGGACCGAACCTATTGCCATCATGGGTCTTTGCCATCGTCCTTACTTTCCACTCAGTGATAGTCATTATTCGTCATTCTGAAAACATCAAAAGACTTAAAGCCGGCACTGAACGAAAGATATCTTGGATGAAATAAATAGTAAATAATTAGTAGTTTTTAAGTAATTGCCTATCTATGATAGGCTTTTTCTTTCCGTAAAAAAAGCCCCCATTGCTGAGAGCTAGCTTATAAATATTTTATTTATTTGCGTTATTCATGCTGTTCATGATTTCGCGAACTTGTTTCTCGCTTGGTTTTCGGCCCATTTGAGTTAACATGACACGAATCATTTTTTCATTCACTGGAGGGTTCTTTTTGAGCTCTCTTTTGAAAATGAATCGAGCAAGGAAGTATCCTGCTGCAACGCCACCGACTAATGCCACAACGAGGTAAATAACAAATAAGTATATTTGGACTTCCATCATAAATTAAGCTCTCCCGTCGTAGCTTCCGTCATCTGTACGGACACTTACTACTTCACCTTCGTTGATAAAAAGTGGCACTCTAATCTTTAATCCAGTTTCAAGTGTGGCATCTTTCATCGCTTTATTGACGGTGTCTCCACGGACCGCTGGCTCGCAAGCGGTAATCTTTAACGCCACTTTGGCTGGTAAGTTAATACCAATGATTTCCCCTTCGTAAGAGCTGATTTCCACCATTTCATCGCCTTTAAGAAATTGTTTCTCCCATTCAAGACGGCTGTGTGGGATTTCGATTTGATCATAACTTTCTTGATCCATGAAGACTAAAAAGTCCCCAGTATCATACAAATATTGCATTTGGCGCTTATCAAGTCGAATGGTTTCAATCATATATCCACTGTTTCGAGAAATTTCAACGATTGCTCCACTTCTTAAATTCTTTACCTTAAGCTTAGCCACCATTTTTCTCATAGCGGTTTTGTTCAAAAGAATATCTTGAACTTGATAAATATTTCCTTCTTCTAGGAAGAAATTTCCTGGTCTTAATTCTGTTACATTTACCATAATGTTAACCCTTTCTTAAAAAATCTTAATTATTATAGCAAATTATTGCTATTTAATAAACGGATTTAGCTTCCGTTCAAAACCTATTGTTGTACTTAATCCGTGGCCCGGAAAAACTTTAGTCTCATCGGGAAGCGCAAAAAGCTTCGATAAAGAGTGTTTAATTTCTCTTCCGATGGAAGATGGCAAGTCGCTTCTACCAATGAAGCCACGAAACAATGTGTCTCCAGAAAATAATAAGTTACTCTTTGCTATATAATAGCACACTGACCCCTTGGTGTGGAAAGGAGTGCCAATAACTTGAATTGGCTCCTCCAACAATTCAAGCACTTCTTGATCGCTGACAAGAATTGGTTTAGTTTGAACCACAAACTCGCAGTTGCTCATTATAGAACAATTGAGTCTTGTGTCTGTTAAGCCATCTTCGTCATCAAAGGAAACAAAGAGTGGAACGTTTAAAGTCTTTACTGTGTGATCAATTCCACGCATGTGATCGAAGTGAGAATGCGTTAGAAGAATGCCATGGCATACCAAATGATTTTTAGTGATGTAATTGATTACACCATCATAATCGCATGATGGGTCGATAATAACGCAAGAAGAATTATTATCGATTGCAAGGTAGCAATTGGAAAATAAATCGTCTCTATCATTATAAAGAAAAGGCACAACTTTCATGAGTTTTTCTTAATAATAAAAAATAGGCTGAGCCTATCTTTTATTTCTTTTTCTCGCGATGGAGTGTCATCTTTTTGCACACTGGGCAATACTTTTTTAACTCCAAACGATCTGGTTTATGCTTTTTATTTTTGGATGTGAGATAGTTCTCTTCGCCACATTCATTGCATTTTAATGTCAATGAGATTCGATCATCTTTTGCCATACTACTTGTCTCCTTAAAGTCGTTTTATATCTTATCATAGATAATAGGATATGCAAACATATTTTTAGACTATTGCATTACTAGTAATGTATAATATTGACATGAATTCTCGTATAGAAACTCGCAGTATCAAAATTGGTAACATCATTCTTGGCGGTCAGGACCACGTTTTAATTCAATCGATGTGTAATGTCAAAACCGAGAAGGTTGATTTAGTGGTTAAGCAAATAAATGAATGTGCCGCTTTGGGTGCCGATTTAATGCGTGTTTCAGTTATGGACGCAGCCGATGCTAAAGCTATTTCTGAAATTAAAAAACATATAAATATACCTCTTGTTGCTGATATTCATTTTGACTATCGTCTAGCTTTACTAGCGATGGAAAATGGCGCTGATAAAATCAGAATTAATCCTGGAAACATCGGATCTTTAGATAATGTTAAAAAAGTTGTCGACATGGCAAAAGAAAAACACATTCCAATCCGAATTGGAGTAAACTCTGGTTCTTTAGATAAAACCATCCATGATTATTCACATCAATACTCTGGAGTTGATTTGGTTAATTCAGCGAAAAAGCATGTCGAGATTTTAGAGAGTCTTGACTTCTATGATATTGTAATCTCGCTAAAGGGATCAAATGTTCGAGAAACCATTGCCGCCAATCACTTAGCGGCCAAAACTTTTCCTTATCCTCTTCACCTTGGAATAACTGAGGCGGGATATAAAGACCTTTCCCTTATCCGCAGTTCCGCTGGATTATCACCACTTTTGTTGGACGGGATTGGCGATACAATTCGTATTTCTATTTCTGGAGATCCTCGCGATGAAATTATCGCAGCCAAAAGATTACTACACGACTTGGATTTATATCCTAATTACCCCACACTTGTCGCGTGTCCCACTTGTGGAAGAACGCAAGTAGATGTCTTAAAGTTAGCAGAAAAAGTCATGGAATACCTTGAAAAAGTGAACAAACCAATTCATGTCGCAGTTATGGGATGTGTGGTGAACGGACCGGGTGAAGCTAAAAACGCTGATATTGGAATAGCCGGTGGAAACCACGAATATGTTATCTTTAAAAAAGATAAGGTCATAAAAAAGGTCCCAGAAGGACTAGCTTTTGAAACTCTTGTTTCTGAAATAGAAAAGATGTAATTAAAGATGATAATTATTGAACGCACTACTGCAGTAGTCGATAAAACAATCAGAGATCTGCAACGAGTTTCCTTTTGGATTGCAATTGTTGTTCAGGTAATTTTTTTATGTCTTTATGGACTAAGAATTTACACTAATTTAAACCACATCGTTTATCTTATTATTTACAGCTTTTTAACAGTAATGTCACTATTTGGTTTTATTTTCTACTTAGCAACATACCAAATAAAAAAAGATAAAAAGGTGTTAGGAACAAAACAAGGAATCAAAATTTTAAAATACTTTGCTAATGCAATTATGATTATTGTCGTAATAGTTGAATTTGTTCAACGTAAGCCCAGTGATTTGGATATTATTATTGCAGCTTTATCTATTGTTTTCTTTCTCATTCAAATTGTATTTGAACTAGTTCGCATGGCCTACAATAGATATTCCAATTTGCTCATGACCGCCTTAGGCATGGATTTTGCAAAATTTGGAATGTTAGCCGATCCAAAGAGTTACATACTTTCGAAGCTTGATAATCCTCTCGAAAAGATTTCTAATAAGATAACCGGCGTTAAAACAGAGAAAAAAGAACTTACAAAAACCGAACAGTATGTCGAACAACTCACTAATGAATATAAAGATCAAAAGAAAGTGGTTAAAAAAGCAAAATTGGACAAAGAAAAACAGAAAATAAAAGAGCATTCTAAGATTATATTTGGTGTTTTCAAAAAGAAAAAACGGAAGGAATCAGTTCTCCCAAAGGATGATAAATCTATCAAACAAATAACAAAAAATAAATCCTCTTAATAAAACCACCGATATTCGATGGTTTTATTTTTAATACTATGTATTAAAGTATTGAGAATTAAGTATGTAGATTATTTAATTAAACACTGATTTCCAACCCTCGACAAACATACCTTCTCTGAGCATTTTAATCTCTTCTTTATAAGGTGGTTTTTCGTTGATGTATGGGGTTTCAAGAATCTTGGGCACATTAGCCAATAAAGGATGATGGACATAAGCGTTCAGGGTTTTGAATCCAATAGTTCCATAACCAATATTTTCATGGCGATCCTTGTGAGCGCCTTTTTCATTTTTGCTGTCATTTAAATGGACGACAAGTAGTCGGTCTAATCCGATGATATCATCAAATTTTTGCAGAATATTATCAATATCGTGCACATCGTAACCAGCATCGTTTAGGTGACATGTATCGAGGCAAACTCCAAGGCGGTCGGAATGTTTACTCCCCATAATCACTTGATTGATTTGTTCAAAGGTGATTCCGATTTCGGTGCCTTTACCCGCCATAGTCTCCAGGGCAATTTTGACTTTAGTGTCATCATGATCAAGAATTTCATCAAGCGCATCAATTAAGGCCGATATAGCCACTTCATTTCCTTGGCTGACATGCGCACCGGGATGCAAAACAATAATCGAAGCGTGAAAAGCACTCGTTCTTCTGATTTCATTTAATAATATTTCTTTTGAACTCTGATATAATTCAGGACGGCTTCGATTAGCTAAATTAATAATATAAGGAGCGTGGACAACAATCTTAGATTCATCTAATCCAGCTTTTTTAATTAAGGCATACCCTTCTTCAATTTTTAATTCTTTTAGGGGCTTACGATAGCTGTTTTGTGGAGCGCCAGTATAAAACATGAAAGCATTGGCTCCATAGCTCAGTGTTTCTTGAACTGATCCTAAATAAAAATCGGGAGCGGCCATCGAAACATGGGAACCGATTAAGATATCTTCATTTTTCATATAAAATCCTCCTAGTTATGTTAACATAAATAGGAATTAATGAGTGTAGAAACGCTATGAAAATTACCATTCTTGAACCGAGAGGATATTGCGCCGGAGTCAATCAAGCAATTGAAATGGCTTTAACAGCGAGAAAAAATCATCCTCTTTTAATGGTCAATGTTTTAGGAATGTTAGTGCATAATTCTTATGTCATTGCTTTTTTAAAGCAACACGACATTGGATTAATCAAAAACATCCATGAGGCTCCCAACGGAAGTGCCATTATCTTTACTGCTCATGGGCATGAGAATAAAGATGAGCAAATCGCAAAAGAAAAAAATTTAGTTATATATGATGCAATCTGTCCTTTAGTAAAAAAGAATCTTGCAACTATCGCCAAAGAAAAAGAAAACCACCACCAGGTGATTTATATTGGCTATCCTTCTCATCCCGAGACATTAGCGGCTATTTCTAGTAACACAAATGTTTATTTGTATTCAATTGGTCAAACCTTTGACTACAATGTTATCTCTGATGCGTCACCGCTTATTATCAATCAAACGACATTGAATATTCTTTCTTTGGAAAATATACATCAAGATATTAAAAATCACCTTCCGAAAGCTCGATTACAAGATGAAATTTGCCGAGCAACGAGAAATAGACAAGAAGCCCTTCTTCAGCTTGAAGAAGATGTCGATGCCATTATTGTTGTGGGAAGTGAAAAATCGAGCAACGCCAAAAGACTGTATGAAATTGCCCAATCAGTCCATCCTCAGGTTGATGCTTTTCTAATTGAAAGTGCAACCGAACTCCCAAAAGAAATTCTAAAGACTAAAAGACACATTGTAATATCGAGTAGCGCTAGCGCTCCTCTATCACTTATCGAAGAAATTAGTAACGAGCTAGTAAATCTTAAACAACTTTAGGCAAACGCTCGTGATCAAAAGATTGAATTATTAAATCTTTATCGATACTCAGTAGGTATTTTTCCATTTTTGGCATGAAAATTTTTTCGATTTCGTGTGGTAGGTCGAGATAATTGAACTTAGCGTTAACAATATCGCGTCGAACATGATGAGGAGCATCTCCCGATATATAAATATCGCATTCCTCTTTTTTTGCTACTTCCCAGTCCCGGCTTCCGCCACCACCGATGATGCCAATTTTTTTGATAAATGGCCTACCTTCATGTATTAATAAACCATAATTGACGTCGAGATGATGTTTTGCGTAATCAGCAAAGGAAAATACATCAGTATCTTCTTTTAAATAGCCTATTCTCATCATTGGATTGAGTAGAGGGGTGTAGACATCTTCTAAATGCAATGCTTCGCATAAAGCATCGTTCATTCCTCCCTCTCCAGCATCAAAGTTCGTGTGAAAACTATAAACAGGAATCCCTAATTTATCAATTTCTTCACAGAGCAGTTTTTTACTTTCATCATTTTTAAAAACGCGAAATTTCGTTCCAAAAATAAATGGATGATGAGTAATGACAAGATCGGGATGAAATTGTTTGACCTTAGGAAGTATTTCCCAGTCTAAATCGAGGCAGAGAAGAACTTTCTTAATATCATCTGGCATTTTTCCAGTCATCAAACCGACTCGATCAAATGATTCAGCGAGTCGCTTAGGGAAGCGCTTAGCCATCAAGCGGAGAAACGATTTTGTTTTCATGCTAAATTACTCCCATAATTTTTTCTTTTTCTTTTTGCAACTCAACTAGCCGACTGGGTGGAATATTTTTCTTTTTTAAGATGTTTTCTATCTCGCTAATTCGGGAGATATATTTCTCTTTAAATATTGATGTTTTTTCAACTCTAAGTATCGGTCCAAAGGTTAAATCTTCCTCGCTATAAAAAGCGATATCAGAACGAATAAAACGGATAATTTCATAATAGATATTTTCTTCTTTTATCATTCTCTCATCAGCGATGATAAAACCGATTTTTGTTAAATAATCTCGCACTTCTTTAATTTGGCTATGGGCATCAATAATGATGGTTTGAACTTTTTCTAATTTGCGGGGGTAATCTTTCAAAATTTTAATGATTGTTTCTCCTCCCATTCCAGCAATTATAACGGTATTAACGCAGCTGGGAAGGTCAGAAATTCCATCGGAAAATAAGGGCACAATAATTTCCTCAAGTTTTTCTTTTGTCAAAGCTTTAACTAATCGGTTATAAGGACCCTTCTTATTTTCAATCGCATAGCCGTGGTTAACTTTTCCTGATTCATATAAAGCAATCATTAATTTACCATGATCGCTGCCGATATCAGCCACCACGCTTACGGGGGTCATTTCAAGGATTGTTTCCAATCGAAGTGAAAGTTTTATCATAATGAACCTCCATGATAATCGTTATATTTATTATTCTTTTGGTTTGCTCTCATTTTGCGGATTGCTTTCGCTTCAATTTGACGAATTCGCTCGCGAGTAACGCCAAATTCGTGTCCTACTTCTTCCAAAGTTCGTGGATGATTGTCATCTAGCCCATAACGTAGGCGAATGATTCTTTCTTCTTTTGGACTTAACGAGGATAAGATGGAATCTAGTTTTTCTCTAAGCTGATTTCTGGAAACATAATCGATAGGAGATTCGCTGGTTTTGTCTTCTAAAAAATCGCCCAAACGAGAGCCATCTTCATCACCGATGGGAAGTTCCATGGAAATGGTGTCCATGGTTAATCTTTGAGTCTCTAAAATCTCTTTTGAGGATAGAAATCCATTTAAAGCAATACTTATTTCTTCCGCAGTTGGCTCTCTACCATTTTCCTTGAGAAAAGTGGTTTTAGCTTTATTAATTTTATTCATTCTCTCAAAAATATGAACAGGTAAACGAATCGTACGTGCTTGATCGGCAATGGCACGTGAAATCGCTTGGCGAATCCACCATGTGGCGTAAGTCGAGAATTTAAATCCTTTGGTGTAGTCAAATTTCTCGACAGCCTTCATTAATCCGCAATTTCCTTCTTGAATTAAGTCGAGAAAAGCAATGCCTCGACCAAGATATTTTTTTGCGTTATTAACTACTAATCGTAGGTTATGGCTTACTAACTCATTTTTTGCCTCTTCATCACCACCAGCAATTCTCTTGGCGATAGCTAATTCTTGTTTGGTGTCTAAAAGAGGTAATTTAGCGGCATCACGTAAATATATGCGAACCGAATCGGTTGATTTTAGTTCATCGTTTTGATAGTCAGTGATTTGTTCAACGTCTTTAGCGATATCATCTGTATCGCTATCTTCGAGAATTAAATTTTCATCTTGCAAATCAAAAATTTCTTCTTCGCTATCATCGACGACTTGGAAATTGGATAAGATGAATGTTGTCAATTTGTCGACATCATCTTCTTCTAAATGATGAGAAGCAATAATATCATCAATTTGGCTTTGCAATATTTCACCTTTAGTCTGATATTTATCCATAATTCTTTGCTCAATGTCATGGAAATCTACGGATGGTTCAGAGGGTGAAGAAAAAGTATTTTCTTGACCAACAGGAATTTGACCAAGAATCTTTTCTTCAAGACTAGGATGCGGTCTTCCTCTTCTTTTCTTTATCGTTGGTAAACTATCCTTATTATTCACATCAATATCCTTAGATTTTGCCTTTATAGTCGCCAAGTCTCTTGCTGCGAGTTGGGTGACGCAATTTGCGGATTGCTTTCGCTTCAATTTGACGAATTCTTTCGCGAGTGACACCGAACTCACGTCCCACTTCTTCAAGTGTTCTGGGGCGGTTATCATCTAATCCGTAACGAAGGCGAATGACTCTTTCTTCACGATCCGAGAGATCTTTTAAAATGGAATAGAGTTCTTCTTTTAAGAGTTGTCGAGTGGTAAATTCAGTGGGAGATTCTGACTCTTTATCTTCGATAAAGTCTCCAAGATGAGAATCATCTTCTTCACCGATTGGTGTTTCTAATGAAACTGGTTCCATCGCAATACGTTGAATCTCACGAATACGTTTTGGAGACAAATCGCCATTTAAGGCTTCACTGATTTCTTCAGCGGTTGGTTCTCTACCTAATTCCTGAATCAGAGTTCTTTGCACTCTGGTCATTTTATTAATAGTTTCAACCATGTGAACAGGAATACGAATCGTGCGAGCCTGATCGGCGATGGCTCTTGTGATGGCTTGACGAATCCACCATGTGGCGTAAGTCGAGAACTTATAGCCTTTGGTATAATCAAATTTATCGACAGCTTTCATTAGGCCGAGGTTTCCTTCTTGAATTAAATCAAGAAAAGCCATGCCTCGTCCGACATAATGTTTAGCAATATTAACCACTAATCTAAGGTTGCGGTTGATTAATTCTTGTTTTGCATCTTCATCACCTTCATCGGCTCTTTTGGCAATAATTGGTTCTTCTTCGGGTTTTAATAAGGAAAATTTGCCAATTTCTTTAAGATACATTTTCACTGAGTCATTAACTCTAACTTCACTTCCAAGAGAGATGTTTAGATTTTCGACATCAATTTCTTCTTCTTCTTCTTCCTCTTCTTTAATCGCGGAATCACTAACGAAGAAATCATCATCTTCGATTGGTTCTTCTAAGTTAATTTTAGAATCATCAATTTTGTCTAAATCTTCGTCTTCTTCGTCTTCTTCTTCCTCTAACTCACTCGTTACTTCAATTTCCTGCGAAGCGAAAAACTCCATTAAATCAGCGATGGCGTCATCGTCTAATTCATATGTTTGTAGGCGTTCATATATTTCACTTTGGCTGATAGTACCAGTGAGCTTTGCTTTTTTCAAGAGTTCGGTTTCGACTTCTTCTAACGATTTGAATTCAATACCTTGTTTCTTTGTCTCGTTCTTAACTTTTTTAGCTTTTGGTTCAGCTATTTCAGCTTCTTTTTTGGGTCTGCCGCGCTTCTTTTTTTCAATCTCTTCAACTGCTACTTCGACGGGTGCTTTTGGTTTTCTTCCCATAATGATCTCCTCCTTAGGAATTATATTTTCTTTTTCGCTTTTCGACGATTGTATTCGGCTAGTATGCGAGCCTGTTCAAGTTGCGATTTACCTTCTAGGGATCGCTCGAGCATATCTTTTTCAAAGATTCGTTCTTTTTCGCCATTGATGGCTTCCAGCAAATTATTCAGTAATTGTTGATCGCATTTTTGGGGATGAGTCTTTTCTAAATAGAGGGTGGTCACTTCATTGACGAGCAAATCCTTATTTTCCAAATCACTCATTTCGATGGAAGCTAATAGGTCGACTGGCTCAAAGCCTTCGTGTTTTTGCATATAATCGACGAGGTAATTGGCGACTTGGCGATAGGTTTCATCATAAAATCCGGCCAATTTATCTTCATAGAAGGATATCGCTTCTTTGTTTTGCAACATTTGATAGAGGAATTCTCTCTCTGCCATTTCCAATCGGCGAAGGACCTTTCTTTCAGGATGGAATGATCGAATAATGTCTTCTGGTTTTTTTGTGGCCTGTTCATTGCGGACTTGCTTCAATAAAGAACGTAGGCTGTCGATATCGTAACCAGTGACACTGGACAATTGATGGAGATAGTTATCTAAATCTAATTGATCTCTTATACCGAGCAAGATAGGAACAAACTCACTGATTAGCTGTCTTTTTTGTTCAGCAGTTTTCAAAGGGTTGCTTCGTTTAAAATACTTAAGAGCAAAATCTACACGATTGAGCAATTTTTGAATATAAAAGCGCAGAGCATCTGGGCCTTTGCTTTTGAGTATTTCATCAGGATCTTCGGTGTCGCCTTGATTATCAACGATCATGCAAGGTATTTGAGCTTCTTGGAGCATCTTGCTCGCCTTCATCATGGCGGTTTGCCCAGGTAAATCACCATCAAGGCAAAGTCGAACTTCAACATTTAACATGCGAAGCATGGCAATATGTTCACTCGATAAAGCAGTGCCCATTAAAGCAACAGCATTATCGATTCCAATTTTAGAAAGAGCGAAAACATCCATGAAACCTTCGCAAACATAAATGCAGTTGGCGATACGAGCCTTTTCTTTGGCAATGTGATAGTTATAAAGAATGCTACTTTTATGAAATAAAAGAGTTTCCGGTGAATTAATATATTTGGTTTCAGGTCCGTCTCCGATTCTACGGGCGCTGTAGCCGACCACACGGCCTTCTGAATCACAGATAGGAAAGATGGCTCTTCCTTGGTTTTTATCGGTATAGTTACCATTAACTAAAGTGGCGATACCAACATCCTCAAGAGTTTTAACGGAATGCCCTTTGGCCATCAAAAATTGACATGTGGCTTGACCGTCTTTCAAGGAGTATCCAAGGAGGAATTTCTCTTGAATAGCGTGATCTAAATTGCGGGTTTTGAAATATTCAAGTCCTTCTTTTCCTTCCGAGGTGTTCAAAGCATATTGATAATAAAGAGTTAAGTCTTTAAGACATTTTAGAAGCGGCATTTTTTCAGGATCTTCTGGCTTGACAAAGGTCTGTTTTTTATCGAGACGTTCATCGTGATACCCAGAAATATCCGCCACTTTTTTCATGGCTTCAATAAAAGGAATATGAAGATACTTTTGCACAAACGAAATAGCAGAGCCACCCGTTCCACAAACGAAACATTTAAACATCTTCCTTTCTGGACTAATACTCATCGAGGGATTTGTATCATCGTGAAAAGGACATTTGGAGACATAATTCTTACCCTTTTTAATTACAGGGATAAAAGACGATACCACTTGAACTATATCGGCGTGATCTAATACATCATTAATTAAACTTTCTTCAAATGCCATGTCTACCTTAATTAATAGAAAACCTTAACCGAGAGATATTTCTCCAAGTCTGTAATCTGCAAACGAATCTGTTGCATTGTGTCGCGGTCACGGATAGTGACAGAGCTGTCTTCAAGCGTGTTGAAATCAACAGTCACACAATAGGGCGTTCCAATTGCGTCTTGTCGGCGATATCTTTTACCGATACTTCCAGTATCGTCATAGACAGTAGTCATATATGTAGATAAAATCTTTTGAACTTCTTGAGCTTTCTCTTCAAGCTTTTTGCTTAATGGCAAGACAGCTACTTTGTACGGGGCAAGAGAAGGCACTAAATGCATGACAATGCGGGAATCATTTTCTCCAATAGCCTCCTCATCGTACGCATTGCATAAAGTCATTAAAATTAAGCGATCTAGGCCAACAGATGGCTCAATGCAGAATGGTACATATTTTTCATTGGTTTCTGGATCGAAATAGTCGAGCGGTTCACCACTATATGTGGCATGACGTTTCAGATCGTAATCTGTGCGGTCGGCAATACCCCAAACTTCACCCCATCCAAATGGGAAACGATATTCGATATCGGTGGTAGCTTTAGAATAGAAAGCGAGTTCAGCGGGTTCGTGATCGCGAAAACGTAAATCTTCTTTCTTTATTCCTAAATCAGCAACAAAATCTAAGCAGCGTTTTTTCCAGAAATCAAACCATTTTAAGTCTTCCCCTGGCTTGCAGAAGAATTCCATTTCCATTTGAGTGAATTCTCTCATTCTAAAAGTCATTTGTCCTGGAGTAATTTCATTTCTAAAGGCCTTTCCAACATTGCATATACCAATAGGCAATTTTCTGCGAGTAGTTCTTAGGATGTTTTTGAAATTAACAAAGACACCTTGAGCGGTTTCAGGACGCAAATAAACAACTGACTTACTGTCTTCGGTTACACCGATGTGAGTTTTAAACATCATATTAAACTTGCGAATATCGGTAAAATTAGTTCCGCCGCAGTTTGGACATTTAACGTCGTTGTTGCGAATAAAATCCATGAGTTGTTCGTCGTTTAGTCCCGCGATATCAGCATCAGGAAATTGTTTTTCAATTAATTGATCAGCGCGAAATCTCATCTTGCAGTCTTTGCAGTCGAGCAAAGGGTCGTTAAAAGTTGAAACATGTCCAGTTGCTTCCCAAACTTTTGGATTCATTAAAATCGCGGCATCAATTCCAACGTTGGTAGGTGATTCCTGGATAAATTTCTTCCACCACATTTTCTCAATATTTCTTTTTACTTCAGAACCTAGTGGACCATAATCCCATGTATTGGATAAACCACCATATATTTCAGAACCTTGGTATAAGAAACCAGAGGTAATAAAATGGTTTGTGACTTTGTCAAAATCGAATTTGCTCATAATATAACTCCTCCTAGAGAGTGCGTGCTTGTATAGTATAGGTACACGCGTGAGGAATTGTCAACCTATTATAAGTGTATTATTTATTATCTTTTTTATTTATTTAGTAATGCCGCTGTCTTTAAAACAAAACCATAAGAATCGCTAATAAAGGTTATGAATTTATTAAAGATAAACAAAGCATTTTCTTTCGTACAGTGAGGTGAATCAACTTTGCTATTGTCAGCATTGAAAATTGTTCTCAAAAGAAGCATTTGTTCTTTAGATAAGTCTCTTTCGGTGTCCTTATTAAGGCAAGATGAACAGACGAAACCTCCATCGCTAAAAGAGAAAGTTCTAATATCCTTTTTATTGCCACAAAAAACGCACTTATTAACTTCAAATTCATAGCCTGAAATTTTTAAAATTTTAGCCAAAAATATTAACATGGGCATCCATGGATCGCTTTTGGTTCTCAACGTCTCAATTGTGTTTACTAAATCGCCATAAATTAATGTCTTTTCTTCGTCCTGCAATAGATTTTTTGTGACTTCATTGATCACCATTAAAGACCCGAGATAATAATAGTCGTTTGTCAACTTGATTGGGGAAGAAATGACTGTGCTTGATTTCAAAACAGGATATTTGAAATTCCCTTCTTGGAGTTCAATATCAGCAATGACTAGATTGGTATTTAAAGCAGAATTTTTGCTATTTGGCCCCAATAGGCCTCTAACTAAAAAAGTAATGGTCCCATCACTACTTATTGCATTTACAATACCATCTTTTTCTTTATATGGAGTAATAGAAATAATCACGACACGCATGATTATTTCTCCAATTTGTAACCGAAAGTCTCGAGGGCTTTTTCTTCGTTCCGCCAATCCTTTTGGACTTTAACAAAGAGTTCGAGATAAACGTGCTTTTTCAAAAGCGCTTCAATATCGTTGCGGGCTCTTGTACCGATAAGCTTTATACGTTTGCCATTCGCTCCAATAACAATGCCTTTTTGGCTTTCTTTTTCGACAATGATACTGGCTTTAATCGGCATTGGGTTCTTCTCCCATTCAATATTTTCCATGTAGATGGCAATTGAATGAGGAACTTCTTCTTTAAGATTCTTTAAAACCTTTTCACGAATAATTTCTTTTATTTGGAAAACTTCATCCTTATCAGTTTTAACATCAGTGGGATAAAATGGCTGGCCTTCAGGCAATAGAGAAATTACTTTTTTTAAAAGGTCATCCAAATTGAATTTTTCCGTTGCCACAGTTTCAATAATGCTAGCATTAGGAAAATAAGAAAGATATTTTTCTTTGAGCTTGTCGACATGGACTAAACGAGCTTGATCAATCTTGTTAAAAACGATAATTAATGGTGAATTTTGAATATCTAAGTGTTCTAGTAAATATTCATCGCCTGGACCGAATATAAGAGAAGCATCGACAATTAGCATATTAACATCAACGTCATGAGCCGTGCTATATGCCATGTTGTTCATGCGCTTTCCTAAAATTTGATGTGGCTTATGAATACCAGGAGTATCAACAAAAACAATCTGCGCTTCTTGAGAATTATAGATTCCGCGAATATTATTCCTTGTTGTCTGAGATTTATCAGTAACAATCGAAATTTTTTGATTTAATAGACCATTTATAATGGTTGACTTCCCGACATTTGGACGGCCGAGAATCGACACAAAACCTACCTTCATTATTTGAGATCTTCTGGAGAGAAAGCAAATGGTAGCAATTCAATGACATTAGTTTCTCTAACCATGCCTTTCATATTAGTCATATATATAGGAGCGTTGCTCGGATATAATTCGCTAATTACTTGGCGGCAAGCACCACAAGGTGAGATTGGCTCGTCGGTATCGCCGCTTAAAGCAAAAGCGACAAAATCTTCTTTTTTGTAACCATGCATATAGGCATTGTAAAGGGCATTTCTTTCCGCACACATGCAAAGGGGATAGGAAGAATTCTCGATATTTGCTCCGAGGAAAACACTTCCGTCTTTGCATTCAAGAGCTGCTCCGACTGCAAATTTTGAATATGGTGTGTAGGATAGCTTTCTCGCTTCCTTCGCTCTTTCAATTAATTTCTCTTTTTCCATTGTATTTTTTTACTCCTTATTAAGTATTTCATCTTGCAAAGCAAACATTACTTTTTCATCTTCTTCAGTCATGTGATCAAAACCGAGTAAATGAAGTAAACCATGAACAAATAAAAACTGTAGTTCTCGTTTTAAAGGATGGCCGTACTCATCAGCTTGCTGGCGAGCTTTTTCTATTGAAATGTAGATATCACCTAAACAAACGGGACTTTTATTGTCTTTCAGCAATTCTAATGGGTTCGCTTCTCCGTCGAGGAAAGCAAAAGAAATCACATCGGTTGGGCGATCAATATGACGGTAATCTCTATTCATTTGATGAATAAATTCATTATCGACAAAACTAACGCTCACAATGACATCATCGCCGACATTGAGATGATGAAGAGTTTTTTCTAATAACCTCTTGTATTCCTCTTCAAATGAAGAGAGTTCAGAAAATGTTGTTTGAAAATCTAGTTCCATTTTTAGGGACTATATGATAGCACGAGCCATAAAAAGTTGCTAGATTATTTCATCATTTTGATGAAGGACATTAGAAATTGCGACTTTTGCCTGTAAATACTTTCTTCTCTCTTCCGAAAAAGAGAAAAGCGTACTTAAGTTAGAGTATAAAGCAAACTCCACAGACAAATAGAAAACAATGAAAGGAATTGAGAACTGCTGATTTGCAATCATTAAGCCACAAGTGGAAATAAGCATGATTAGGATGAATGAATACTTTTTCAATAAGACCATTTTCCCATACTGATATGTTTTTTCGTGAAGAGTTAATTCACTTTGACGAAAATTATCGATATCTTTAGATTTCAATAAAGCTTTTTCATCTCTCGCAATACCTTCCTCTTTCTTTCTAAGAAAGGATTTGAGATAGAATGCATCGAGAAATGCAATCAATAAAGGAGCGATGATGAGCAAAATATTCCGCGGATCATTGATTAGAATAATGAATATGAGAAATGCACAAATTAGAAAAACGTAGAGGAAATTTAGAGGAGTTGCCATAACCATTTGCTTAAATTTTTCGAATCTTTGATGAAATAGGTTGTATTCCTTGGGCTTAATTGAAAGTATTTCCAAAATATCATTGTCCATACGATGCATTATTTTAAATAAACTATTACGCAAGAGGATTTCAAAAAAACCAAAAGCAACAAGCAACAAAAGAGGGATAAAAAGGGAGATATCTTTGTCAAAGAAATACACTGATAACACTCCTGATATACCCGTCATAACTTGGCAAGTAAAAGGCATAACATATTCCCTCTTCTTAATAATGCTTTGATGCACAAATGGGCACGGAGTTTCGGCGTAATTTTTGATTAATAATCCCGTCTTGTCCCACATAATTGAGAATTTTTTGAAACTAAGCGAGTATGTCCCTTTGGCCGGATCCGATATTTGAACTCTGTTCCATTTTATTCCAGTTATAATTACCGCGTGTTTGCTTTCGCTTTCTTGCTTTAGGCTTACTATCAGGGGGAAGATTTTGTTGTTTTTAATCTCTTCTTCGTCTTCTACTCTAAAACCAACCACCTCGACATTATACTTCAGGGCAATTTCACTCATTTGCTGGTAAGAAATGGTTTGGTTTTTCTCGTGGAAAGGTAGAAATAAATAATTCTTATCTTTATGAATGTGAGCTAACATCATCTTTAAACATGCGTATCCACAATCGAATTCTCCGATTTGGGGTATAAAAAACATAAAAAACCTCCTAATAGATAAGAGGAGGTAAAGCCATAAAAATCCTAAAAATAAATGACGATTAAAAAAAGACTCAAAGAGTCTTTAATTTTTGAATGATTTCTTAAATTTTGTGAATAAGGAATCTTTTGGATTGCTGGCATTGCGGAACGATTCGAGGATAGTCTTTTGTTCTTTGGTTAACGTAGTGGGCACTTTTACGATGAGATGAACAAATTGATTTCCTGGTTTTCTAGTTCTTAAATCTTTAATGCCTTGACCTTTCATTCGAAGAATTTGACCAGGCTGAGTTCCAGCAGGAATACTCAATGTAACATCTCCATAAACAGTCGGAACATCAATGTTGGTCCCTAATACTGCATCGACAAAATCGATTGGGACATCTAAGTGAATGTCGTTGCCATCTCTTTTGAAATCAGCGTGCGGTTTGATGAGAACTTCAACATATAAGTCACCATTTGGGCCACCATTGGTCCCTCTTTCACCTAAACCGCTGACGCGAATTTGCTGGCCTTCATTGATGCCGGCTAAAATGTGGACAGTAACATCTTTTTTCTTTCGCACATAGCCTTTTCCATTGCAGTTTGGACATTTATCGCTGATAACTTTTCCAGAGCCTTCACAGTTTGGACAAACTTCTTCACTTTCCATCGTACCAAACAAACTTCTTCTTTGCATACGGACATATCCGCGTCCATTACATGTAGGACAAGTTTTGACATCGTGAGCTGTTTTAGCTCCGGTTCCATGGCACACTGAACATTGTTCGTCGACGTTCAAAGAAATATTAATATCTCTTCCTAAAATGGCATCCATAAAGTCGACTTTGACGCGCATAACGACATCATTGCCTCTTCGTGGTCCGGTGGGATTAGTTTGTCTTCGGGAGCTTCCTCCTCCAAAGAAGGAATTAAAGATATCTCCGAAGTCAAAGCCTTCACCTCCTCCAAAACCACCAGCGAATGGGTTAGCACCACCAGGGTTACCCGCTCCACCAGGCTGTTCAAATGCGGCATGTCCGAATTGATCATAAGTAGCGCGTTTTTGATCATCATAAAGGATGTCATAGGCCATCTGCACTTCTTTGAATTTATTCTCATCACCACTGGTTTTATTATCTGGGTGATATTTTTTTGCTAATATTCGATAGGCACTTTTGATTTCATCCTTGGTTGCATTCTTTTTTAAACCAAGAATTTCATAGCAATCTCTTTTTTCAGCCATATCCATCCTCCTTTTGATAAATCACCAGTAAAGATAACTCTACTGGTGAAATGATTAGTGTTTTTCTTAAGCTTTATGTCCGTCTTTGCTAGTAAAATCAGCATCAACTACATCATCGCTTGAAGTTCCTGGTTTTGCTTCTTCAGCGGCTTTACCATCTGGTCCAGCAGAAGCGCCCCCAGCTTGCGCTTGTTGCATGTATGCAGCGGCTTGTTCAAGCTCATTAATGCGAGTTCTTAAAGTTTCGATATCGTTGTTATCTAAAGCAGTTTTTAACTCATCGCGCATTTTTTGAGTTTGTTCTTTTTGGGTTGGATCCATCGACTCACCCTTTTCTTGCATAGCGATGTCAATATCATTGATTAAGCCTTCGGCTTTATTCTTGAGTTCGGTTTCTTCTTTTCTCTTTTTGTCCGCTTCGGCATTTTCTTGAGCTTCGCGAACCATGCGGTCGATTTCTTCTTTGCCTAAACCTGTGCTACCCGAAATAGTAATATTTTGTTCTTTTTGGGTATCAAGATCCTTAGCGTTGACTTTAACGATGCCGTTAACATCGATGGAGAAAGTGACTTCAATGCGAGGCTGTCCACGACGAGATGGTTTAATACCAGTTAGTTGGAAATGGCCGAGCAATTTGTTGTCGTGAGCCATGGGGCGTTCGCCCTGATAGACCATGATGTCGACCGCGGGTTGATTATCCGCAGCGGTGGAGAAGATTTGGCTTTTGGTTGTTGGAATTGTTGTGTTGCGTTCAATTAAAGGAGTCATTACTCCACCGAGGGTTTCAATACCGAGAGTTAAAGGAGTGACGTCCAATAAAACGACATCTTTGACATCTCCGCTCACGACGCCACCTTGATAGGCAGCACCGATGGAAACGGCTTCATCTGGGTTGACAGATAAATTAATTGATTTGCCAGTCATACTCTTTACTAATTCTTGAACAGCTGGCATACGGATAGAACCACCGATCATTAAAATTTGATCGAGATCTTTAGAGGTGATTTTAGCATCAGCAAGAGCGCGTTTAACTGGTTCTTCACATCTCTTTAAGAGATGTCTTGTCAAATCTTGGAATTTCGCTCTCGTAAGAGTGACTTCAAAGTTGACTGGTCCAGTGGCCTTCATGCTAATGAATGGAAGAGAAACAACAGTCTCCATCAAGGCCGAGAGTTCAATCTTAGCTTTTTCGGCTGCTTCTCTAATTCTTTGAAGCGAACTTTTGTCGGTGATATCAACACCACTTTCAATTTTGATTTGGGCTTTAATCCAATCAGCAACGACTTGATCCCAGTCATCACCACCGAGTTTGTTGTCCCCGGCTGTAGAAATAACTTCGAAAGTTCCATCGCCAATATCGAGGATAGAAACGTCGAAAGTTCCACCACCTAGATCGAAAACAAGAATCTTTTCTGATTTTTTGGTGTCAAGACCATAGGATAACGCTGCGGCAGTGGGTTCGTTAATAATACGAACGACATCCAAGCCAGCGATTTGGCCAGCATCTTTAGTTGCTTGACGTTGAGCATCGTTGAAATAAGCGGGAACTGTAATAACAGCTTTGTCTACCTTGTGACCGAGATGAGTCTCAGCGTATTTTTTCATGTACGCGAGAACTTTCGCGGAAATTTCTTGGGGAGTAAAGTCTTTATTAGTGCAGTTAATATGAATTTTTTCGGAACTTCCCATCTTACGTTTAATCGAGCTGATTGTGTCTGGGTTGGTGACGGCTTGACGTTTAGCGGCGTTGCCGACAATTTCTTCACCATTGGCTTTGAAAGCCACGACAGAAGGAGTTGTGTTGGTTCCTTCTGGATTCGGGATGACTTTGACTGTGCCATCCGCTTGTAAATAACTCACGACGGAGTTAGTTGTACCTAAATCGATACCTAGAATAATTTCTTTTGCCATAATTTAATTTCCTCCTTATGCATCGAATTTGTCTTGGGTTTGGTTTTCTTCTGGTTTTGTTTCTTTAGCCTTCTGCTTACCAGTTACTGATACAATGGCATGTCTAATAATTAAGTCATGCAGTTTATATCCTTTGCCGTAAACACGGGCGACTCGATTCTCTTCGCCTTCAGATTCAGTGACATCCATGGCGTTCATCGTGAGAGCATCGAACTTATCACCAACATTGGGAGTGATTTCAACTACTCCTTCATTTTGTAATACCGACACCAGATTTCGGTATATATATTGGAATCCAGTCAGGTAATTTTTCATGGCCGGATCAGTTGGCTCATTTTGTAAAGCGAGATAGAAACTATCGAGAATGGGAATCAGTGATTCAATGAATCCTTCAGCGCGGTACTTAATCGCTCTTGATTGATCCTTTTCTAGACTAGCTCTTAAATTTTTAGTATCGGCATAAGCGCGATAATATTCGTTTTTCCAATGATCAACATCGCTTTTTAATTTGTTGATCTCGTTTTTATAATCCTTACGATTATGAAGTTCCTTTTCCGTACATTCTTCTGTACAAGGTGTTTTGTCTTTAGGCATCTCCACCATCTTTTCCTCCTTTATCATCAAATTGTGCGAAATATTCATTTAGTTTTTCACTCAAGTATTCGAGAGCGCTGAGCGCTTTGTCGTAATCCATACGAGTGGGACCGAGCAAGGTAATGGAAGTTTCTCCTTCACTTCCAAGCTTAATTTTAGCGGTAATGGCTGATACATCAGGATTTCCGCTCACGTCACCTATTTTAACGACAGGGATATTGCTATCTCCTTTTAAATTTCCTTCAACTTCTTTAATTAACGTACTGTCATTGAGAAGGTGGAACATTCTTTGAAGCTTTTCAGCGTCGTTTTTGAATTCAGGATTATTGAACAGTTCTTCTCTTCCGTACAAGGAGAGACGGTCGCTTGCGAAGCGAACAAATGTTTCAAGTAAGGCTTGATAAACCAAGTCGTGACTAACAATATAATCGTTAAGAATTGGTTTTAGAGCTTTTATTTTCTCAACTAATTGAAATATGGGTGTACCTTTCAAGCGATCATTTAATAAGGTAACGCACGAGACTATTTCACTAGCATCAATGCCTTTTTCTAAGAGGAAGGTTTTGTTTTCCACGTAGCCTTTATCAGTCACAAAGACCGCTGTTATAGTATTAGGACCAATAGGGACAAGCTGAATGTTAGCGAGTCGCTCTTCTTTTTCATCCGGACCCATAACCACAGAAACAAGAGAAGTCATTTGCGATAGTATTTCACAGCTTGATTTGAGCACTTCTTCAATAGACTGAATCTTAGCAGTTAATATGTTTTGCAAAGAATATTTCAAGTCTTCATCGACACTTTTGTCGCGAAGGTGTTCGCAGTAGTAGCGATATCCTTGCGCGCTTGGGGCTCGCCCACTTGAGGTGTGTGTTTTTTCTATCAATTCACTTTTTTCCAAGGCTACCATTTCATTGCGGATGGTTGCTGAAGAATAGGGAAGGTGATATTCATCAATCAAAGTTTGGCTACCGACTGGTTCAGCGTGTTTAATAAAGTATTCAACGATATGTTTAAGAATCGTATCACTTCTTGATAATGCCATATCATAACCTCCTTTTAGCACTCTTTCGTTTTTAGTGCTAGTCTAATTATAAAATGTTTGTTGGCAGTGTCAACAGGTAATTGCTAAAAAATAATCAGACATAGTCTAATTCATAAAAAAATGGCTTTTTTGCCATTAAAATAATGTTTCAAAAGTAAAAAAATCTATTCGCTCATGAACTGAACGACGATTTGATCGAGTATCATCATTCCTTCGTAAGTAGGGATTAAATGATTGTCTTCTATCTTCAATAAACCTTCATTGATGAATGATGTAATACTCGGCTGGTGAATGGAGAGGAAATCTTCGCCAAAACGTTTCTGGTATTCATCAAAGGATAAACCCAAGATGGTCCGCAAAGAGAGCATGAGGTAATATACTTTATCATCTTCATAAGTAACCAATTCCTTACTACCCAAGAATTGTCCATTGTTATATTGATTAATGCTGTTCGTGTTGCGGTAGCGATATTTATCGACAAAGCCACTCGCTCCGAGACCAATTCCATAATACTGATCATCTTTCCAATAAGTGAGATTATGAAGGCTAAAACGACCTGGTTTGGCCCAGTTGCTTACTTCGTAATGAATAAAACCCGCTTCAGTCAATTGATTAGCGATTAAATCGTATAATTCTCGAGAATAGTCATCGCTGACTTCTTTAATTCCGTCAAGGTAAAATTTGGTGTGTGGGTGAATGGATAATGAGTAGCAAGAGATATGTTCGACCTCTAAATCAATTAAGCTATTAATATCCTGTAACAACATGTTTTTAGTAACCTGGGGAAGTCCTAAGATTAGATCGACGTTAATGTTATTAAAGCCAAGGTTACGCGCATGTCTAATTGCCGTCTTAACATCATTAAAAGTGTGATGTCTATTGAGCAAAGCGAGAATTTTATCATCTGTCGATTCCACACCCAAAGAAATACGATTAACTCCATATTTCTTTAACATAGTTAATTTTTTAATACTTAGAGATTCTGGGTTAGCTTCAATTGTGAATTCTTCCGCATCTTTTGAATAAGGTTGAAGCATATTTAAAAGCTTCTCAAAGAGATGGTCTTCTAACGAGGTTGGTGTGCCCCCTCCAATATATATTGTCTTTAGAGAATGGTTGATATTTGAAGATGTTAGTTCTTCTTGGAGCATCTCGAGATATTTTTCTGCTAAAGAAGTAAAATACTGCAACTTGGGGAAGTCGCAGTAATGACAAATGTGTTCACAAAAAGGAATGTGAATATAAAGGGAAGAGGGCTTATTTGTCATCTTCCTTATCTTTGTAGCTGCTGATTTCTTCAGCGGTTTTTTCATCATCAACTGGGACAAGAACTCTATCTAGTTCTTCTTTGATGATTTCTTTTTCATCCTTTTTCGCTTCTTTGAGTTTTGGATGCATTAGACGGTGAATAATAAACGCAATTAAAGCGATAATTGCCGCAGCGATGACAATGATAAGAAATATTAATAAATTGTCCATAAAATAGCCTTTCTAGTTACGAGGAATTGGTGTGTAAACATTTTTGTTTTTCACCATTTCTTTACGATAATACCCTAATTCCACTAAATGGTCCATAGATGTTCTTGCTGTTTCATATGCACAGCCAAGCGCTTTCTTGCATTGGGCAATCGTATATTTCTTCCCTAATGTGCAATGACGAGCATAAAACTTTGCTTCATTTCTCTTTAGGGAAGGATCTAATTCTAGAAGATGTTCTTCTAAACGGCAAGCCTGCTTTTCGTCTAAAACTGGAGGAATGTAACTGACAGCAATCTTTTCAGTTGAGACTTCGCTCACTTCTTCTTTTTCAACTGGTTTAGGCTCGCTCTTTTCAGTCGGCTTAACAACAGGTTCCCTTGGTTTTAGCTCAGGTTTAGCAAATATTGGTTCTCCTGGAAGAGGTTCTTTTTCAATAATTTGTTCTTTTTTAACTTCTATAATCGGCTCTACTGCCTCAGCGGGAACTTCTTCGATGCGATAGTAGTCTTTTTTCATCTCTTCGCTGTTTCGATTGGCGATATAATCGAGAACTTTTTCGCATTTATCACTGATATAAGGAAGGGCAAAGTTGATGAAATATGTCAAGTCATTGGTTTTTTGCACTTCAACAAGGAGGCGGGCGATGACATCTTGTTTCTCGTTAAGAAGTGATTCGAAAGGTAATAGAACACCCAATTCAGAAAGGCCAGTATGAGCTAAGACAGCTTTCATCATTAATAGAGCAATTTCATCGTTATATGAAGGAAAAGGACGAATGTAATTTACATAATAATATGTAGCAATACTTTTGACTAGACCACTACTTTTTCCATTCTGAATGAAAGAGAATAAATCGTTCATCATTGAATCGATTAAATGAACAGGAGCAGCAGTATAAACAGGATCAATTAAAACGCGATTTTCGGGATTCTTATCATCTTTAATCCGATAAAAGCTGGTCAGTTCAGATTCCCCAATAATTTTGGCGTATAATTCGGCGAGGAAATCGATATCAATTTGGCTTGAAAATTTACTTTTTATAAAAGTTAATGAGTTTACATAATGTTTTAAGATTCGATGAGTGTTCGAAATTTCTTTTACATTTCCTTGAACGAGTGAACGTAAATAAGGTTCCGTGACATCCAACTCATATTTAGAAGCGACAAACTCTAATGATTTAATCAACCAAGCATCTTCAAATTGTTTGGCATCTCCGTTGCTTGGACTCATGCGCATATACTCACGTAAAATGCGAAGGAGTTTCCCTTCTAGTTCATTTACGGATGTGGCCACTGTTGGGCAAAAGCACACCAGTAAAGAATTGCGATCAACGCTCTTGATATTTAAATACTGATTATAAGCGCTTCGATAGGAAAGAATATTGGCCCAGATATTATCAATGAGAGACATTTTTAATTCTTTGCCAACTTCACTACGAGTCGCATATTTAGTTTCAGTAAAACGAATAGCTAAATCATTGCTTGCCATAAAAGATACCTCTTTATGGCTTTATTATATAAACATTTCGAAAAATATGGCAAGAAGAAAACCAAAATAACTACTAAAATTCTACTAAATAAAAACTAATTATCATCATCGTCAATCGATAAGATTGACATAAAGGCTTCTTGAGGTACTTCGACAGAACCAATCTTTTTCATCCTCTTTTTGCCTTCTTTTTGCTTTTCAAGAAGTTTCTTTTTACGAGAAATATCTCCTCCATAGCACTTGGCTAAGACATCTTTTCGCACTGCTTTAACATCAACGCGCGCCACTACTTTACCACCAATTGCAGCTTGAATAGGAATTTCAAATTGCTGTCGAGGAATCACTTCTTTGATTCTTCTAATAACGCCAAGACCTCGTTTATATCCATCAGGACGATAGATGATGCTACTCAAAGCATCAACGACCGTCGCATTTAATAAGACATCCAATTTGACAAGATCGCTTTTTCGATATGAGGAGTATTCATAGTCAAAAGAAGCGTATCCCTTCGTATAACTCTTGAGTTTATCAAAGAAATTATAAATAATTTCAGCAAGTGGCAATTGGTATATCAAAATCATTCTGGTTTCATCGAAATATTCAAGATTCTCATATATGCCACGTCTTTCTTGACATAACTCCATAGTCGCTCCGACATATTCTTTTGGAGTCATGATTGAAGCTTTAACATATGGTTCTTCAATATGATCAATCTTTGAATTATCTGGCAGCTTGCTGGGGTTATCGAGATTAATTACGCTTCCATCTGTCATGTAAACATGATAAATAACGCTTGGAGCGGTCAAAATTAAATCGAGATCATATTCTCTTTCCAATCGTTCTTGAACGATATCCATATGTAATAAGCCAAGAAAACCACAGCGGAAACCAAAGCCAAGAGCTTGGCTAGATTCAGCAATATATTGTAAGGAAGCATCACTCAATGACAATTTATCAAGAGCATCTTTTAATTCGTGATATTCTTCGGAATAAACAGGGTATAATCCACAGAAGACCATTGGATTCATTATTCGATAACCAGGGAGAGCTTTTGGGGCTGGATTATTGACTGAAGTGACGGTGTCACCAGGTCGGACATCTTTGATGTTTTTAATTTGAGCGCATAAATAGCCAACTTCACCTGCTGAAAGACTATCAACCTTAATCGGATTGGCAGCGTGAATTCCTAATTCAGTGACTTGGTATTGCTTGTTGGCTTGCATTAAGCGAATCTCATCGCCAATCTTGACAGTTCCATCCATAATGCGAATGAGAATCACTACTCCTCGATAAGAATCATAGTAACTGTCAAATATTAAAGCCTTCAAAGGTGCTTCATGGTTTCCATTTGGTGGAGGAACATCTTTAACTATCGTTTCCAATAATTCGTGGATGTGGTAGCCGGTTTTGGCTGATACTTCGACGACATCAGTGCAGTCAATACCAATCTTTTCTTCGATTTCTTTACGACATAAGTCTGGTCTCGCACTTGGCAAATCAATTTTATTGATAATTGGTAATATTGTTAGATCATTGTCGATGGCAAGATAAGTATTAGCGAGTGTTTGAGCTTCAACACCTTGAGTGGCATCCACTACCAAAATAGCACCTTCACAGGCTGCTAAAGAGCGTGATACTTCATAGGTGAAGTCAACATGCCCTGGAGTGTCAATAAGATTAAAAATATAAGTATTTCCGTCATCCGCCTTATAGTTCAAAGTAACTGCGTTGAGCTTGATGGTTATGCCTCGCTCTCTTTCCAAATCCATGGAATCGAGAATTTGTTCCTTCATATCACGTTGTTCAATCGTTCCCGTCGCTTCTAAAATACGATCGGCGAGAGTGCTCTTGCCGTGATCAATATGGGCGATGATGGAGAAGTTTCTAATTTTCTTTTGATCTATTTTCATATGTTTTCGCGTTATTATAGCATAAAAGCCTATTTCTTAAAGAAATTTAATAAGTGATTTTTCACTTCTTGAGGGTTGAGAACAACTAGATAGTTACTCCATTCAACTCTAAAGAGATCTTGATATTGACGGTACATATATCTCTCGTCAATTAAAAGCGCAGCTCCTCGGTCTTCTTCACTGCGTATAACTCTTCCCACCGCTTGCATGACTTTGTTCATGCCAGGATTGAGATAAGCGTAGTCGTGTCCAGGCTTCTCTTGACTCTTAAAATAGGTGGCAATCTGATCGCTTTCAAAATTAATTCTCGGCATACCAATTCCAATAATTACTGCTCCGATGAGACGGTCATCAATCAAATTTATGCCTTCTGCAAAGGAACCACCAATCACCAAAAAGCCAACGGTTGTAACGATGGGGTGCCCCATGAAATGTTCTAAGAAACCTACCTTTTCTTGATCGGACATATCGCGATTCTGACGATAAAAAATAAAGTCTTCCGGAGAGAAAAGTTTAATCAATTTTTCAAGATATTCATAGCTGGGAGCATAGACAAAATAGTTGCCCACTTTATTAGCCACAAATGCGCGAATATATTCAGCGACTTCTTCATAAGAACCTTCTCTATTTTTATATTTAACTGATACTTTAGGGGCCACCATTAATTTGAAATTGCTTTGGGAAAAAGGAGAAGGAAGAATGAGGGTTGGATCACTATCCTTTTTACCGCCAAGAGTGTCGATAAAATATTCGATTGGAGACAATGTGGCGGAGAAAAATACGCTCCCCTTTAATCGATTGGTCATCGATGAAATAAAATAGGAAGCATCTAAACAAAAAAGGTGGATTTTTATATCATCTTTGATTCCATAATAGGCTAAATATCGCTCATTGAAGAACTCACTGATTTTCATAAAGCGATTGACTTCAAGATAAAAATCAAGCAAGTCTTTGCTGACTATTTCGTGTTCATTTTTATTGAGATCCTGCATCAAATTGATGAACGAATTGTATAGTTTATATTCCTCTTCAGGGAAGTCTTCCAAGATATGGTCACCAATTGGATAGTTGGTAGAGATTTCCTTAAACATCTTGTCGAATTTACTCATCGCTTTTTTCAATCGGGAATGCTTTACTTTGCGAATCGATTTTCGGGCTTTCAAAAAAGAAATATAACTAATTGAGGCACTATACATATCTCTAGAACGATCAACGAGGTTATGAGCCTCGTCCACTAAAGCTAAATAATGGCTAGCATCCTCTTCAAAATATCGCTTCATAAATGATATTGGATCAAAAACATAGTTATAATCGCAGATGATTAAGTCGCAGAATAAAGAAAGATCAAGTTCTAATTCGAAGGGGCATATTTCGTTATCTCGAGCAATTCCGACAACTGTTTCATAATTAAAAGTCGAATGGTCAAGTAAAGATTGCTTTAAAACACCCTGAATCTTATTATAATACCCCTTAGCAAATGGACATTCATCAGGATTACAGGCCTTTCCGCTTGAAAAACATATTTTATCCTTAGCGGTGACAACTATATCGTTAAGGACAAGCGATTTGCTCTTTAATAATTCAGCTGCTTCGTAGGCTGCTTCTTTACCAGATGTCTTTGCAGTTAGATAAAAGATTTTGCTCTTGTCATCATCGGCCAGAGATTTGATGAAAGGAAAAAGAGTGGACATGGTTTTACCAATTCCAGTCGGAGCTTCGCAGTAGAAACGACCACCATTCTTGGTAATTCCATAAGCATATTTTGCCAATTCTCTTTGACCTCTTCGATATTTGTCAAAAGGAAATTGAAGATTTTTGATCGAAATGTCTCTTTGTTCCTGATGACGAAAGATAATGTTAACAAAGGCTAGGTAATCATAAAGGAGCCTAAAAACAAATTGCTCCAATTCCTCTTTGAGAAAATAATAGTAATCCACCATTTTTTCTTTTTCTTTACCCTGACGGATGTAAGTCATTCTTATCCCAATTCGAGAAAGATTTTGTTCATATAAAAACATCAAAGCGTAGCATTTGGCTTGTCCGAGATGCCAATCGTTGTTTTCTTCTTTAAATGTTTTTAGATCGATAACTGAGGATTTTATCTCATCAACGATGAATTCATCGGCACTTTTTTTGATAATGCCATCCGCTCTTCCTTGGAGTTCGATTGTCACATCTTCAACAAGAAAGGTGTGTTTTAAAGGGTATTCGCTTATGTAATCGCTACCTTGCTTTTCTTGGAAACTGGCGTGAATACGACTGCCTTCTTGCATTGAACTGCGATTAAAAACGCGATTGTCGATATCGCCTCTTCTTAAAAGGAAGTCAACCAGTTGATGAACTGAAAGTTCCAATGATTTGTTCATATGAATATAGTAAAGAAAAAGACTAGTTATTTCTAGTCTTTACTCGAAGATTTTTCCGAACAATTTTTGATTCCCATTAACGAATGAACGATAGTCCATTCTCTTTTTGCCCTCTTTTTGGATTTCTAATATTGATAGTTGTCCATCGTTTAATTGAACAACAAGTCCGTTTTTATTGGCTTGAATGATTTCACCAACTTGTCCTTTGAAAGGAATTTTTACTAATTCGGCCTGATAGATTTTTATTTTTTCCCCTTCAAGAAGTAAATACGCCCCTGGTTTATCGCTTAAGGCTCTTATCCAACCTAATATTTTTTCGGCGTCCATTGATAAATCAAGTTTCTCTTGTTCAACTTTAATACTCGGAGCAAAAGTGACTAAACTTTCGTCTTGAACTTCACCAGTAAGTTCTCCATCAATATATTTTGGCAAATTATCTAGTATTAAATCTTTCGCGGCTGATCCCATCTTGTCGAATAAAGATGTAGCATTATCTTCTGAAACAATCTTTACAATGCGTTTAGCGTACATTCTCCCAGCATCCATCTTGTCAATCATTTCCATGAGAGTCATTCCGGTCTCTTTCTCATTATTAATGAGCGCGTATTGGATTGGGGCAGCACCTCGATACTTAGGCAACAAAGAGCCATGTAGGTTCAAGCATCCATATTGAGGAATATCTAATAGTCCTTGAGGAACAATTTGTCCGTAGGCCAAAGTGATAATCAAATCTGGTTGTAATTCTTTTACAAAATCGTATTCTTTACGAATCTTAATAGGTTGAAAAACTGGTATCCCATATTTTTCAGCAACTACTTTTGTGGGGACTTTTTCAGTTTCGCCGCTTCTGCCGATTGGCCGATCGGGTTGAGCAATAAGACCAACAAAATGGTATCCGGCTTCAATGAGAGATTCGAACACAAAAGCGCTAATGCGAGGAGTTCCCATGAATATAAGACGTAGATTTTCTTTTTCCATAAAATAATTGTAATTCATTTTGCAGACAAAATACATTAAAATGTATGCATGAAAATAGCTTTATGTTCAGATAGTCACGGCAATAATTCTGCCATAGATGAAATATACAAAAGATTCCCTCATTGCGATTTATATCTTCACGCAGGCGATGGAGAAACCTCTTCATCAAGCATTTTTCCTTTTGAAATGGTTAAAGGAAATCGTGACTGGGATATGAATTTGCCTGATAAGTTATTATTCACGACACCTTATGGACCATTGTTTATGCAACACACCCAAAAAATAGCGGTTTCTTTTTTAATGGAAAACAATATAAAAATCTTTGTTCACGGTCATACTCATAGAAGAGAATATTTTGAAAACAATGGTGTGATTCATCTTAGTCCGGGGGCTATTTCATTTCCTCGCGATGGCTTCGATTTATCGTTTGCCGTTATTGACATTAGTCAAGAACAGGTAAAGGTCAGTTTCTATAGTCTTCTCGACAAAGAATGAATTATCTAATATCATTTACGAAAGAAGCAGGGAGATATTTATATGTATTCTGAATACAAAAAAGTCGATGAATTTATCAAGTCAGCGTCTCTAGTCATGGACAAAAATAAGACTATGCAAGATATATTCACTCTCATTTGTCAAAGAAATGCAAGCAAGATTGCCGTTGAATATTACGATTTAAAAGGAAAATTAAAGCACTATAAATATAAAAAAATGAAGGTTAATGTATTTTCATTTGCCTCCACAATAAACAATATTTTAAAAGCCGATGGTCTCCACTATCCAGTTGGACTAAAAGTTGCCAACAATCAACACTGGGGTGAACTATTTTGGGCTATATTAATGGCTGGATATAAACCACTTTTAATTGATGCTAGACTTCCTAGGGAAGCAACCAGCAACATAATAGCTCAGAGCCACGCCATTGCAATCGTGACTGATGACGTCTACTCTTATGATGTCACAAAAATATCTGTTGATGATTTTATTAACATTAGAACTACTAAGGAAGTATCTCCAGTTTGGGAAAATGAAGTGATCTTCTGTTCCAGTGGAACGACTGGAGATGTAAAATTGATGATTTATAACGGCGAAGCGATTTGCCATCAATTATGTTGCTCCTTGGACTTACCTAAAGAAACCAAAGATATCATGTATCCAGAAAAATATGGCAAACTCAAGATTTTAGCGATGATTCCTTTTCATCATATCTTTGGATTTGTCGCGGTATTTTTATGGTATACCTTCTATGGAAAAACAATGGTTTTCCCCAGCGCAATTACTCCAAGTGAAATTCAAAAGGTTTGTCAAAAAGCTGGCGTTACTCATGTATACAGCGTCCCGTTATTCTGGGATAGTCTAGCTTTAAACACCAAAAGAAAAGTCGATTTATTAGAGCCGGAAAGAAAAGAATTATTCCATAAATTTATGCAATATAATCTTGGTAAAATATCTGAAAAAGAAGCTGGAAAAGCTGGATGGAATATCACTCGTTCAGTTATTCAAAAAATGCTGCTTGGACCCAAACTAAGATTTTGCATTTCTGGCGGTGGCTTCCTCTCCAATGAAACTGTTACCACCATTAACGCCCTCGGTTACCCTCTATCCAATGGCTATGGGATGACAGAAATTGGTGTCACTTCTGTTGAATTATCAAGTGATGTTAACGAAAGGTTAAAATGTAGCATTGGAAAACCTTTCCACGGCGTTGAATATAAGATTGATAATAATCATGAATTATTAGTCAAATCACCAACCTTACATGTTCGAGAGATTATTGGCGGCAAAGAACAGAAAACGATCTTAGACAAAGACGGATTTTTCCATACGGGAGACATCGCAGAATCTGACCACGATGGGCGCTACTATTTGAAAGGTAGAATCAAGGACATCATTATAAATGCTGATGGAGAAAATATTTTTCCTGATGAACTTGAAGAATCGTTCAAATCAATTTCTTTTGTCAGTCATCTCGTCGTCCTTGGCGTCAAAGTCGCCAACTCTCACGAAGAAAAAATCACTCTTGTCCTTGAACTTGACAACGGAGTTAGTGATGAGCAATTAGAAATGGTGAAAAAACAAGTTAAAGAAAGAGCTCAACACTTGCCTCATAATGCCAAAATATCTGATGTTTTCTTGGCCAAGAATAAGTTGCCTTTGGCCAACGGAATAAAAGTTAAGAGATTCTTAGTGAAAAATAGTCTTGAGAGCGGTTCAAAAGACTATATTTCGATCAACTCAAAGAAGGAAGCCAAAAAGTTTGATGGATTTGACGAAAAAACAATCAATTCTATTTTGGTTCCAATAAGAGAAGCGTTTTCCAAAGTTCTTGTCCTATCGGCTTTTAAAATTGAAGATGATGCCAACTGGATTGATGATTTAGGTGGTGACTCAATGAATTATGTCGAATTGATTAAGGAAGTCCAAGAAAGATTTGATATCACTTTCCCAGAAGAAAAACTCGGGGTTATGGCTACGGTAAACGATTTTGTTTACGAAGTGGCAGTCCTTATAAAGGAAAATGCAAAATAAC
>JAQVAY010000004.1 GCA_028690575.1 Bacilli bacterium
TTTTTCATTTGAACGAAGAATTAAATAGTTAATTCATCACATCATCTTCTGTAAATATTAAGCCCTTGATTTCGTCTTTCTTTTTTCGGGAGAAGAGTTTATTAATGGTTTGAGAAACATCTAATTTATCGTGAACAACTTCATATACAACATCAATAATAGGAAGTTCGACATGATATTTAGTTTCTAACTCTTTGGCGGCTTCGAGAGCGTGTAATCCTTCGACGACTTGTCCAACTTCAGCGAGAGTTTTCTCTAAAGTATAACCTTGACCAAGTAAATACCCAGCCTTATGGTTACGTGAATGGACACTGGTGGCGGTCACAACGATATCCCCGATGCCAGCAAGGCCAATAAAAGTCTTTTCATGGCAGCCCATGGCTTTGCCAAGCTTAGTTATTTCCACTAAACCACGGGTTATAATAGCGGCTTTAGCGTTGTCTCCATAACCGAGGCCATCAGACAAGCCAGCAGCTAAAGCAATAATGTTTTTTAACGCCCCACTTATTTCTACTCCTCGCACATCTGGGTTTGTGTAGACGCGCATGGTTTGATTAGAAAAAGTATCTTGCACGATTTGGGCAGTTTTGGGATTTTGGCAGGCTGATACAATCAAGGTCGGTAGCCCAAATGCGACTTCTTCAGCATGAGTAGGTCCAGAAAGAGACACATAATCAAATTCTTTTCCTAAAACATCTTCAAGAATTTCACTCATAGTTAAAAGCGTTTTTGGTTCGATTCCCTTTGCGACATTAACAATAATTTGATTTGAATTCAAATGTGGTTTAGTTAATTCAGCAGTTTGACGAATAAAAACCGAAGGAGTGGCAAAAACGATAATTGATTTCCCGTGGCATACTTCTTTTAAGTCAGTTGAAAAATGTAGATCATCCGATAAAACACAACCGGGAAGATTCTTATGCAAATGGGTGTTTTTTAATGTGTTAATTTCCTCTTCAAAACGCGACCAAAGTGAAACTTGGTGTCCACTTTTAGCGAGCATATTGGCCAAGGCGGTGCCCCAAGTACCGGCACCTATTATTCCGATTTTTTTCAATTTAATTCCCTCGATAGGCTTTTCTCAAAATTTCCACCATATCATCAACCATTGGCAAACGAGGGTTGGCAGGTGAACATTGATCTTCGTAAGCTAATTCAGCGATGGTTCTTAAACGAGATTCCCATTCAGCTTCTTTAATGCCATAGGATTCAAAGTTTGGATCAAGTCCGATTTCACGTATTAGTTTAATTACCGCTTGAGCAAGAGACTCCACTCCTTCTGCGGGAGTACTGGCTTTTAAACCAAGTAATTGGGCAATTTCTTGATACTTCTTATCAGCACAATAAACATTATACTTTGGCCAGACTGATAGTTTGCTAGGAACACTGCCATTATAACGGATAACGTGAGGTAGAACGATTGCGCAGGTATAGCCATGAACAGTGTGGAATTCCGCACCTACTTTATGTGCCATAGAGTGCGCCATTCCTAAGAAAGCGTTGGCGAATGCCATGCCAGCGATAGTCGCTGCATTGTGCATTTTTTCACGAGCCTCTAAATCATGAGGTCCATCTTTAACAGCACGTGGTAAATAGTCAAAAACGAGTTTAATGGCCTTTAAGCAAAGCCCATCAGTATAGTCATTGGCCATCACCGAAACATAAGCTTCAACAGCGTGAGTCAAGACGTCCATTCCGGTCATGGCAGTCACCTTTGGTGGAAGATTGGTGGTGAACTCGGGATCAATAATTGCGATAGTTGGAGTCAAAGAATAATCCGCTAATGGATATTTCTTGTTATTCTTCTTATCGGAAATAACTGCGAAAGGAGTGACTTCACTACCAGTTCCGCTAGTGGTCGGGATACAAATAAGGCGTGATTGTTTGCCTAATTCAGGATATTTAAAGGCACGTTTACGAATATCCATGAATTTTTGTTTTAAATCATCAAAGTTGATTTCAGGATGTTCGTAGAATAACCACATACCTTTTGCGGCATCCATCACTGAACCACCACCTAAGGCGATGATTGTATCTGGTTTGAAAATGTTCATCATCTCTGTGCCTTTGTGAACGGTCTCGATATCTGGATCAGGCTCGACAGCAGAGAATAATTGCATGACAACTTTATTGCGACGGGAGTTGAGCATATCGGCAATCTTTTTAAAGAAACCGAGCTCCACCATTGAAGTGTCAGTGACGATAAAGACTTTATTTAAGTCCTTAGCTGATTGAAGATATTGAATTGAATTTCGCTCGAAATAAATTTTTCGAGGCACTTTAAACCATTGCACAGTATTTCTCCTTTTTCCTACTTTTTTAATATTTAATAAATTAACAGCACTGATATTTCCTCCGATGGAGTTGTGTCCATAACTTCCGCACCCAAGAGTCATGGATGGCAGGAAAGAGTTATAGACGTTTCCAATACCACCAAAGGTGGCTGGAGAATTCCAAATGATGCGCATTGCTTTGACTTTTTCTCCAAATTTATCAGCCATCGCTTGTTCTTTACAGTGAATAACTGCGCTATGTCCAAGTCCATAGAAAGCAACCATTTCTTCGGATCTTTCAAAGCCTTCTTTTTCATTTTTCACTTTAAATAAAGCGAGAACAGGAGATAATTTTTCACGGCTCATCGGTTCTTTAGCACCAACAATATCGCACTCGACTAATAAAATGGAAGTTTCTTTTGGGACATTAAAACCAGCCTGCTCGGCAATAAATTGAGCAGTCTGCCCTACGACAACAGGGTTCAATTTGCCTAATTCAGCGTCTTTATCGCCAAAGGCATAACCAAACATATATCGAGATAATTTTTTCTTTTCTTCAGGGCTTACAACATAAGCTTTAAAACGTTTGAAGAGATTGACAGTTTCATCAAAGATGTCAGCATCGACAATCGCGGCTTGTTCAGAAGCACACACCATGCCATTATCAAAGGATTTAGAAAGAACAATATCGTTAACTGCTTGTTCGACATGGCAACTTTTGTTCATGTATGCAGGAACGTTCCCCGCTCCGACACCCATGGCTGGTTTTCCACAACTATAAGCTGCTTTGACCATCGCGTTACCACCAGTGGCTAAAATAGTAGCGACATCAGGGTGATTCATCAAAGCGCTTGTTGATTCCATACTTGGATGTTCAATCCATTGAATGCAATTCTTTGGTGCTCCAGCAGCTTCCGCCGTTTCTTTCATAACAATCGCGGCTTGTTTGCTGCATTGCTGAGCGTTTGGGTGGAAAGCAAAAATAATAGGGTTGCGAGTTTTTAAACAAATTAGAGACTTAAAAATCACAGTTGAGGTAGGGTTAGTAACTGGCGTAATACCACAAATAACACCGATGGGTTCAGCAATTTCGGTGATACCAGTCACTGGATCATCAGAAATCACTCCGACTGTCTTGAGATGTCTCATATTATTGACAACATATTCGCAAGCAAAGAGATTCTTGGTCGCTTTGTCTTCAAAGACACCGCGCTTTGTTTCTTCAATTGCTGCCTTGGCTAAAGATCCGTGATGATCTAGTCCAGCGACGCTACACTTAGCGACGATGAAGTCGATTTGTTCTTGTGTAAAACCTTCGAATTCTTCGAGAGCTCTAATTCCATTAGCGACTAATTCATCAACTTCTTTTTGGAAATCTGGAACAGGTGTGTTATTGGCCATATTCATACCTCACTTAAAGACTTTAAGACTTTAACATGATACTAGTTTATATTTTTTTGCCTTTTTCAACAACTCTATTGATTAAAAACAAACTTCTTTATATTGACCTCATTTATTTATAGAGCAAAATAGTTTATAGTTTCATTATGAAAAAGTGGATGTTTTTGCCTATTGTACTTATCAGTTTATCGGGTTGCAATTCAATAGATAATCCTTACTCAATTCGTGTCTGCCAAAATATCGATTTTCAAGTGAATGAGGGGAATCCAACTTTTAATGAAGTTTCCAACGTAGATTTGTTCTCTTTGATAAACTCCAATAGTGCTTTTGCTCTTTTCCTCTATTCAGAATCGTGTAATTATTGTGAAAGCGCGAAAGAAACTCTTTCCACTTATGTTAATAAAAATAATTTTTTGATTTATTCTTATGAATATGTCACCCAAGCTTATAACAATCTAGTTAGCTCTTTCCCTTCAATATTTCCCAACCAACCTTCTATTCCTTCACTTTATTTAATAAGTGAGAAATCATTAACCTATTCCTTTGACACTAAAGTTTTGTTTAGTTACAGCAATTTTAGACCTGTCGCCGATCAACATATTTTCAATTCTTACATTCAAACTTTTTTTGAGCAATCCAGCTTTGATTACATTATCGAAAATCAAAGAGAGAATTTTGTTTTTCTCTATGGCGATTCTAGCCTCGAATCGCTTTCGATATTTAACGAGGTGATTTACCCTTTGGCGATTAGTCAAAAAGTGAAATATGTCACACTACTTGATGAAAATGCTCTCAATAGTGACATTATTTCCTCAATTTCTGAATATTATCAGATTGATGTCGAAGCACGTAATATAGCATTATATAAAAACAAAAATGGAGTTATTACCTCCACTTTGTATTTGCTTGATAACGGCTTAGAATTAGACTCCCTAATTAAGACTTATCTGTCTGAATAAGACGGATGCGATTAAGTGCGCGAGCGAGAGCTAATTTGGCTCGATTTTTATCAATGTTTTTGTCTTCTAGATCGCTTAACCTTTTTTCAGCTCTTTTTTTTGCGTCAAGTGCTCGTTGTAAATTTATTTCATCGGATCGTTCAATTGAGTCTAATAAAAGAATAATTCCGTTCTCATTGATATTGATAATTCCTCCGCCAATGGCATATATATAGCGGACTGAATTAATTTCAATTACCATCTTGGAAATTACTAATGTCGAAACTAATGGAGCGTGACCAGCCATGATACCAAGTAAATAGTCTTCTGACTGCACTTCTAAAAATGTGGCATTAGTTTTCAAATAATGGCCAAATGGGGTATAAATATCAACGAAAAATGTATTCATATTATTCTAATGATTTTGCCCTTTTGCGAACATCATCAATGGTTCCAACGTAGAGGAAAGCGACTTCTGGTAAGTCATCGGCTTTGCCTTCTAATATTTCTTTAAAGCTGCGGACGGTATCTTCTCTTTTGACAAAAATACCTTCTGTTCCATTAAAGTGAGTGGCGACATGGAATGGCTGGGAAAGGAAGTTTCTAATCTTGCGAGCTCTTCCAACTAACTTTTTATCTTCATCAGAAAGTTCGTCCATACCAAGAATAGCAATAATATCGCTTAATTCACGATATCTTTCGAGAGTCTCAATAACTTGACGAGCCACATGATAATGTTCCTCACCTACGATATCCGGTTCGAGAGCGGTTGAAGTACTGTTAAGAGGATCAACGGCAGGATATATACCTAAAGCAGCAGTGTTTCGATCCAAAACTGTTTTGGCATCTAGGTGGGAAAAAGCTGTAGCAGGAGCGGGATCAGTTAAATCGTCAGCAGGAACATAAATGGCCTGAACTGATGTAATTGAACCATCTTTAGTGGAGGTGATTCTCTCTTGAAGCTGGCCCATTTCAGTGGCTAATGTTGGTTGATATCCAACTGCACTTGGCATTCTACCAAGTAGAGCAGAAACCTCACTGCCTGCTTGAGTGAAACGGAAAATATTATCGATGAAAAGCAAAACATCAGTGTGTTCATGATCGCGAAAATATTCTGCCATCGTTAAAGCAGAGAGCCCGACTCTCATACGAGCACCTGGTGGCTCATTCATTTGGCCAAAGCAAAGAGCGGTTTTACTCAATACTCCAGATTGCTGCATCTCACGATATAAGTCATTGCCTTCTCGGCTTCTTTCTCCAACGCCAGCGAAGACAGAAATACCACCTTTTTCTTGGGCAATATTGCGCATTAATTCTTGAATTAAGACTGTTTTGCCAACACCTGCTCCACCGAATAGACCAATTTTGCCTCCACGGATGTAGGGACAAAGTAGATCAATTACTTTAATTCCAGTTTCGAAAATCTCTGTTTTAACTGATTGATCTTTTAGTTTAGGAGGGTTTCGATGAATCGACATTCTCTTAACATCTTCAGGAACTGGCAGTCCATCAATTGGTTCTCCTAAAACGTTAAACATGCGTCCTAAGGTTTTTGTGCCTACTGGCACAGTAATAGGGCTTTCTGTAGAAATAACTTCTTGTCCACGGACCAAACCTTCGGTTGGACCCATCGAAACAGCGCGAACGACATCTCCGCCGACGTGCTGAGCGACTTCCACTACTAACTTATTACCATCCTTCAAGGGGATTTCTAAAGCAGTCAAAAGTTCTGGCAAATTTTCATTCTGAAATTTGACATCCACAATTGGTCCAATAACTTGACTAATTTTTCCTTTGATAAGTTTCTTTTCCATCGTTTTTCCTCCTATAGAGCTTTCGCTGAAGCAACAATTTCCGTGATTTCTTGGGTGATTGCGGCTTGGCGAGCTTTATTAAATTCGATATGTAAATTATCTAATAACTCCTCAGCATTTTCGGTGGCATTTTCCATCGCGTTTCTACGAGCGGCTTGCTCACAGACTTCTGACTCTAATAATTTGCTGTAAATGATTGTTTTCAGATAAAGGGGAAGAAGGCTGTCCACCAGTTTTTGAGGTGTCGGCTCCAATATTGGAGCAAATCCTAATTCACTATTCTCTTCGGGCTTCTTCACCGGGAGAATAATGACGTCTTTAGCGAGAAAGACGAAAGAGTTTTTAAAAGATGAGTAAATAAGATGAATCTCTTGATATTGACCGCTAATAAAATGTTCGATAATAAAATTAGTTAATTGGCGAATAATGGTCTGATCAGAAATTGAATGATAGGTCGAAAAGTCTTCAATTAATTTGAATTTTCCATCTTCAAAATGGCTAAGACCTTTTTTGCCAAGGATAATCGCTTCATCGCTTGGTTTTAACGAGACATCGGCGAGTTTAAAAATATTCGTATTGTATGCCCCACATAAGCCTAACGTTGAAGAAACAATAATAAAGAGATTTTTGTCGCTTTTTGATTTCGTCTCGGAAATAATCAGGGGGTTTTTGACCTTTTTAGCAAATTGTAAAACATCCGAAGTGATATTCTCGATTTCAGAAGAATAGATTCGATTGATGAACATCTTATTCTTCCATTTTTTGAGTTTTACACTTGAGACAAGTTTCATCGCGCTGGTTACTTTTAAAGCGCCATTAACTGTTTTGATTCGTTGTTTAATTCGATTAATTTGCTGAGACATATTCTTTTATTTTTCTTTTGTAATAGCAAAATATTCTTCAATAGAGGAATGAAGTTTGCTCTCAATATCCGGTTTAATAACTTTATCTTTGTCTATTGCGTTAAGCAATGCCTTATGGCTTGTTTCAATATAGTGAAAACTATCAACAAGAACATGTTGGACCTGGTTGGGATCAATCTCATCTAAATAGCCGTGTTTAGCAATAAATAAGTCAAAAATTTGATGAGATAACGAATATGGTTGATATTGATTTTGTCTTAAGACACGCATTAATACTTCGCCATGTTTTAGTACTTTTAAGGTGCTAGAATCTAAGTCACTACCGAACTGAGCAAAACTCTTCATTTCGGAGAAGTTCGCTAGCTCGATTTTTAATGATCTTGTCACTTGTTTCATCGCGCTGTATTGAGCATCTCCGCCAACACGAGAAACTGAGAATCCACTATCAATAGCTGGTCTTTGTCCGGAATTGAATAGATCGGTGTTTAAAAAGATTTGTCCATCGGTAATTGATATGACATTGGTTGGAATATAGGCCGATATATCACCAGACTGAGTTTCGACAATTGGGAGAGCAGTGAGAGATCCTCCACCATATTTTTTATCGAGTTTGCAAGCTCTTTCTAATAGACGGCTATGGAGATAGAAAACATCGCCAGGGTACGCCTCTCTTCCGGGAGAACGTTTTAGAAGTAAGGATAGCGCTCGATAGCTAACGGCATGTTTGCTTAAATCGTCATAGATAATCAGGACATCTTTGCCTTGGTGCATCCATTCTTCTCCAATCGCACATCCGGCATAAGGAGCGATGTAAAGCAAAGGAGCTGGCTCGCTGGCTGTAGCTGCGACCACAACAGTGTAATCCATAGCATCATATTTCTTTAAGCGATCAACAATTTGAGCGACGGTCGAATTTTTCTGGCCAATCGCCACATAGATACACAAAACGCCCTTGCCTTTTTGATTGATAATTGTGTCGATGGCAATGGCGGTTTTTCCGGTTTGACGATCACCAATAATAAGCTCTCTTTGGCCTCTACCAATAGGAATCATCGAATCGATAGCTTTGATACCGGTTTCTAAAGGAGTATTGACGCTTTCACGCATGATAACTCCTGGAGCAATCACTTCAATTGGGCGATGCTTCGTTGTTTTGATTTCACCAAGGCCATCAATTGGCTGTCCAAGAGAGTTAACAACTCTGCCAAGCATTTCACTGCCAACAGGGACTTCCATCACTTCTTTGGTTCGCCTAACAGTGTCTCCTTCTTTGATTAAAGAATCGTCGCCTAAAAGAACGACACCCACTTGATCAGTTTCTAAGTTCATCACCATGCCATAAATGTCATGTGGGAATAAAAGTAATTCACCAAGCATCGCTTGGTCTAATCCGTAGACAATGGCGATGCCATCCCCCACTGATACAACAACCCCCACATCACTACTTTCGACTTCGTGATGGTAATTCTTGATTTGTTCTTTGATAAGAGCACTGATTTCATTCGCATTAATTTTCATGGAAGCGATCCTCCTTTCCTAAAAGGCTATGTTTAATTTTTTCAATTTTTCCGCTGATTGATCCGTCGTAGATACGGCTGTTTATTAACACTTTCACACCACCGACAAGGCTTGGATCGATTCGATTGGTCAATTCAACGGAACACTTTTCTAATTGGGCAATTTTTTCTTCGATTCGGTGTTTGGCGTCTTCGGGAATTGGAATGGTCGAATAAAGAATGCCTTCCTTTATTCCTCGATGCTCATTGCAATAAGAATTAAAGCTATCGAGAATATCTAATATGAATTTCGCTCGATTGTTCCGACAAATGACTTTCAAGAAATTTTTAACATCTTCATCAATTCCAGGTAAATTTTTATCAATGATTTTTACCCTGTCGTCTAAAGAGAGAAAAGATGAATTAAGGACAGTGATAAAATCAGCATTTTCTTTTAAAATGCTTCTTAATTCTTTCACTTCCGTTTGTCGTTTTTCAACAAGGTCTTGTTCTTTTGACAAAGAGAATAAAGCTAATCCATAAGATGCGGCAATTTCATTCATACTAGTTTAATTTCTCAATAAAATCCTCTGCCAGTTTGGCATTATCTTTTTCGTTAACTTCGCGTTTGAGAATTTCTTTACTGGCCGCTAAAGCAACAGTTACCATCTCGCGGCGAATTTCTTCTAAAGATTCTTCTTTCGATTTTTGAATATCCAACTCGGCATCTTTTTTGAGTTTTGAAATATTCAATTTGGTTTCTTCTTCGAGAAGTTGTCTCTCAGATAAAGCTTTTTTATTTGCATCGCTGATGATGCGTGAAGCTTCTTTTTTGCTTGCAAGAATAGCTTCATTGGACTGTTCAAGGTTTTGCTTGGCGAGAGCTTTATCTTTTTGACTATCTGAAATGTTGTTTTCAATATAGTCCGCTCTCTTCTTGAGCATCTTTTTAACTGGTTTATAAGCCACAAAAAAGACAACCAAAATAAGGACCAATAAGGAGCATAATTGGACAACAAGAGAGGGCCAAGGAGGAATTAATCTTTCATTAATATCCCCGAATAGATCTCCTAAGCTTCCACTGAGAACTAGTATTCCGATGTAATCATTCATGACAAAAACTCCTTTTTAACCGAGGAAAATACAAAGAATTGAGACAAGGAGCGAATAAATCGCGGTTGTTTCAACAAGGGCACAAGCCAAAATCATGCTGCTACGAAGTGTTTTGGCGGCTTCAGGATTGCGCGAAATACCATCGATAGCACGGGAACAAACCCAAGCTTCTCCAATTGCGCTAGGAATAACGCCCCAAATCGCGATGGCTGCTGCAATAATGTTCATATGTTATTTACCTCCTTTCCTAATTAGTTTCACATCAGAAGACAAAATTTCGTCTTCATCGGGAATTTCTTGACCAATAAAAATTGTGGTCAAAGAAATGAAAATCATAGTTTGAATTAATGCCGAGAATAAATCGAAATAGAGGTGGAGAATTGGAGCAATAAGAGGAGCAATAAAGATTCCGCTCCAATCTCCTGGGATAAAATTTCCAAAAATCATAGTCGATAAGTTTTCCAAAGAATAGTAGACGATATTCATTAAGACATAACCCGAAAGAGCGTTGCCAAATAAACGGAGAGTTAATGATAATAACGGTGCCCACATTGACAAGAGATTAATGGGCAAGAAAACAGGAAATGGTTCAACATATCTTTTAAAATATCGCCACTTAGTATATCTAATAGAAGTTAAATGAATAGCGAAGAATGATATTAAGCCAAGTGATAAAGGAACCGCCATATTTGTAGTTGGTGAAGGCAATCCAGTTAATCCAAAAATAAATGATAAAAATAGATAAACAGCAATGGCCATAATGAAACCACCAAAGCCCGACAATTTGGTTCCAATCAAATCCTTAGTAAAGTTATCAAAGAACTCAACTCCGATTTCAGCAAGAAAAAGCAAACCTTTTGGCTTTTTCAAAGGATCATGAAAATGGGCCATGATGCCAATCACAATCGAAAGGATAATAATGATACCCATTACGATTAAAGAGGACATAATCTCAGCTGTAATTTCAAACTTAAAAAAGTTATCGAACATCAGATGTTTCCTTCTTCTGTAAAACAGTCAAAATCAAAAGGACAATTAATGGGTATAGATATCCGCCAACAAGAGAAAAGATATTAAAGATTTGGACATTTTGCTCATAATATAGCCACCCAACCAACACAATAGTTGAAGCAAGAATTATGAAACGAGATACCGTGACAATAATGTTGCCGATTCCTTTTGAGTTTTTCTTGGCTTTTTGTTCAAGTAAACCCAATGCAAAATAACCGACGATATTGATGCACGCTCCGAGGATTAATCCGAGGGGTATATCAAGGTGGCCGATGAAAAACAAGAAAGTGAGAGCCATAGTGAAAAGGACTAAGAGAATTAACGAATAGATAGTCACACGAAAATAGATATTTAGTTTATTAAATCTCTCTTTCATTTTTACTCTTTTGCTTTAATCCTCTTTAAACGAGTTACTTCAGCAATGCCGTCTTTACATTTCAAAGTTATTTCACCTTCGATGAGAGGAGAAAGATATTTGCGGAATTCTTCTGACATGCGAGTGTTATCCACAACCATTGAGTCAGGAATACGAGCTTCTGCGTTAGCGACTTTGTTTAAATCAGCTAATTCATAATTAATGATATAAGGGTGAGTAGAAATTCTTTTGAAAACTACCATTTGCCCAGTAATGCCTTGCAAAGCGGTTTGAACAGCGATTTCACCAGTGCGAACAGCCTCATTTCGATCAGTCAAAGAAATAAAAGCCGGGAACGCTCTTTGAGTAAGCGAAAGTTCGACTGAACGAGTAGGAATATTCAAACGATCCTCGACAATGTTGCATAAGTCAGCTGCGGCTCCGCCTAATTGAGCGTGGCCAAAACCATCAACACGGACTCGCGACATATCGCGTGGAAAGACAATTCCTTCAGAGATAGCAACAAGAGCATATCCTTTTTCTTCGTAGACTTTTTTGACATCCATTAAGAATTTTTCAAGATCGAATGGGCGTTCCGGAATATAAAATAAATGAGGTCTTGTATCTTCAGGAAGTAAATCTGGAGCAGCGGTTAACCATCCAGCATTACGTCCCATGATTTCAATAATGTGAATTTTGCCTTTTTTAAAACACTTAGCATCCATAGCAAATCCGTTAATAGCATTGATGACAAATTTGGCTGCGCTGGGGAACCCTAAAGAGTGATCAGTACATGCTAAATCGTTATCGATGGTTTTTGGAACACCAATGACGATCATATCTAAGCCAAGTTCTTTAACTAATAAAGATAACTTATTACAGGTATCCATCGAATCATTTCCACCATTAACAAAAACATATTTGATGTGATGCTTTTTGAGATTATCAATAATTTTTAAGTAGATTGGATCATGAAAATCCTTTGGCAGTTTTCTTCTTGTGGTTCCCAAGATGGATCCTGGAGTTTGAAGAAGCAATTCAATTTGTTCACTATCTTCTAAACCAAGATCGATGAGATCATCATCAATAAGTCCCTCAATACCATGTTGAGAGCCATATATGTGATCAATGAGATCGGGGTGTCTTTTGCCTTCGAGAATCGCTCCATATAAAGAGGAATTAATTACTGAAGTTGGGCCTCCCGATTGAATGTATACCATATTTTTGCTTTCCATATATTAATTTTCCTTTATTCTTACTAGGTAATATTATCCTAATATTCTAATCAAATTTCAATAGTTATTGGTCCTGGTAGTCAATAAAGAGAAAGTGAAATCAATATTTTTCTTTCATCAATAATCTTTCATTTAATGTGGTCATACCAAAATTGTTTATTTTATTTGCATAATAACGGCGTCCCATATAAAATCAATGTGCTAGTTTTATATACTAAGGAGGCTATAATATGTCATTTGCTGTGACCTTTAAACAAGAAACAAAAACTTATGAAAAACCAGTTAGCGTACTCGAGGTGATTGGTAATAATCGAGAATACTTATGTGCTTATGTTAATAATCGAGTTCGCGAGTTGACCTATTTGATTAACAAGGACTCTGAAGTAACTCCCTTGACTGTCAAAGATCGTGATGCGAAACCAACTTATGAAGCATCCCTTCGTTTTTTAGTGGCAATGGCGATGAGAAATATTCATCCAGAAATCGAAATTCGTTTTTCATACAATGTTTCTCGTTCCATTTTCATGCAAATTCTCAATCCAGGTGTGACCAGCACGAACCAAATGGTCAAAGAACTCATTGCTGAAATGAATAGAATTATTGACAGAGACATGCCGCTCGTTAGAAGTATTGTCAGCAAAGAAGAAGCTGCCCGTATTTTTAAAGAGGAAGGTTATCAAGATAAAGTTGACATTCTCGACTATCGTCCAGAGAAGACTGCTCATATCTATACATGCGGCGGGTATAACAACTACATGTACAACCGTATGGTTCCTTCTACCGGATATATCACTAAATGGGATATTAAGTTCTATCATCCTGGCATTATCATTCGTTATCCACGACCTGAATGCGGAGGCGAAATTCCCCCATTTGAAGATGCCCCAACTTTCGGAAAGACTTTGAAAAGAGCTCACCAATGGGCAAAAGCCACTGGAGGAGACACCATCGTCAGCATCAATCGTCATCTCAAAGAAGGCGGCCCAGTTGACATGATTAACTTAAGTGAACACAAACACAATCAACAATTCTCTGAATTAGGAACAATGATTGAAGTCGACAAAGAAAATATTCGTCTAATTTGTATTGCTGGTCCTTCTTCTTCCGGAAAAACTACTTTTGCTAATCGTTTAAGAATCGAATTACTCTCTCGAGGAATTAATCCAATCAGAATTTCAATGGATGATTATTATCGTCCCAAAGCCGAAGCTCCAAAAGATGCTGATGGCAATCCTGATTTAGAATCAGTTGAAGCATTAGATATCGAAACCTTTAACCAAAACATCTCCGATCTTATTTGCGGATTACCAGTTGATTTGCCAAAATTTGATTTCAAAGTTGGACATCGCGTTAAAGGAAGAACCCTTCAAGTTGGGAGCGATCAACCAATTATCATCGAAGGCATTCATGCTTTAAATGAAAGAATGACTGCTTCTATTCCTAGCCACCAAAAATTCAAGATTTTCATTGCTCCACAAGCTCAAGTTAATATTGACAACCACAACCCATTATCTCTTACTGATTTGCGTCTTTTACGCCGTATCGTCCGCGACTACCAATTCCGCGGCAGCAGCGCAACTGAAACAATGTCAATGTGGGATAGCGTTCGCCGTGGCGAGTTCAAGTGGATTTATAACAATCAAGAAGGTGCGAACTATGTTTTCAATTCTTTCTTAACTTATGAATTATGCTGCATGAAAAAATATGCTTTACCACTACTTGAAGTTATCGATAGTGAAAGTGAATACTTCCCTGTCGCCGAGAGATTAATCAGAATGTTAAAGTTCTTCGAGAATCTTCCTGATGAATGGGTGCCATGCAATTCCTTAATGCGCGAATTTATCGGCGGCTCATGTTACGCGGATGTGTAATACTGACAAAAATAAAAAAATAAGGGAACTTAGTTCCCTTTTTTCTTGCTTTTTTCCTGAAGTTCCTTAAAATTAACGCTTTCTCGTTTGTGTATATTCACGAGTTGCGAGTAGTAAACGTTTCGCATCGCTTCATATCTTTTCATTTGTTCAGGACTAACTTCTTTGGCAAATAAAGAAACAAATATTTTTTCTAAACGGAAGAAAGACTCATACAAACTAAGTAGAGTGATGTAGTAAAAATAATCGCGATTGGAATAAATAAGCATCGGGGTACTATGTATGATTTCAGAGCTCATTTCATAACGTGAATTATACATTGATAGACCAGCCACTTTTTCTAGTCCATCACGAAAATTTAGTTTAAATGTAGAATCCTTTCCCACTTCCGGAATAGCATATAACCAACCATATTCAATAAACTTTTTTATGTCTTTGCTCTTTAGGTCGTATTGTTTCATTTCTTCTTTCATTTGGTTGAATATTTCAGTCTGCTTTTCTTTATTTTCCATCACGTCTTTGAAAGCAATACCATACTGCATATGTTTTAAATAACGATTAATTAGAGGGCGGCCAAAATGTTCTAAAAGTATGAGAGTGCATTCACATTCATGAAGAGTTCTCCAAGAAGAGAAAGCTTCCGTTTCAAAACCATCAACCAAAAGTGATAAGGCACACTTGGCAATGCTAAGTGATTTCATGAGCAAGTCAGTAATCAAAGTCGAGGCTGGGTCGTTCTTATTATATTTTTGTAAAATATTGAGGGTAAAATTGATGTAGACACTGAGAGAGGATATCGGTGGAAAGTAGGAGTTGGCGATTCGCCTTTCCTTGTGTTGAAGTTTAGAAAGGCTAATGTACTTATCGGCCACTATCGAAGCCATCGAAGCTTTAATGTTTTCGTTTTTAATAAATTCGTCGATTTGTTCAGGGGAACGGACAACGATACTATATAAAAATTCACCAATGCAGTATTCGATAATTTCTAAAGAATTAACATTCACAATTGTCTCAAAAGGAGCCATATCGGCTAATTGAGAAATGGCCTCCATCGCTAAATCGTAAATTTCAAAAATAAAGTCCTTGTCGAGTGAAGAAGGAACCTTTAAAAAATCGATAATTTTAAAAACTTGTTCTTTCCCGAGAGCGTTAATTTTCTTATTCAATTTCTCTTTCCTCCCCTGTCAGCGCACTGACTAGATATAAACGAATTGGTTTATCGCTGATACTTTTAATATAATCCCGATAAACATGTAATTGCTTGATGTATTGTTCATCATCGAGGTTTTTCAGTTTAAAATCAACAATAATAATTTCATCGTTTTTAATAATCAAACAGTCAATTATTCCGTGAACTTCATTAATGTCATCGTAAAATTCATATTCATGACGAAGGTCTTCGTTTTTGACATTCCTAAATATTGAGGTTTCTAAAACGTTAAAAACGCATCTTGCTAGTTGTTTGTTTTTTATAAAAGAAATGTCCTTATTTTCATAATCGACAACCTCTAAAAGATGATGGAGTTGAGATCCAAATTCCAGAGCTGAAGTATCGGCGAGAACATTTGTTTTCTTACTCGCTGATTTCTTTTCAACCAACTTCGATGGTAGCGATATTTCTTTAATTTTAACCATTTTAATCGCTTTTTGCTGAGTTTTTTTATTTATGGATGCATTTTTTAATACATAATCAACACCAATCTGATTTGGTAATTCTAAATATTCAAGAAAGTCTTTGAAGGATGTCGAACGCTTTAGATCGCCAACAAAAAAAGCCTTTTCGCCTTGGGGATACAGGAAAATTAGTTGCTCTCTTACTCTAGTTATTGCAACATAGAACAACCTCAATTTTTCTTCGAAATCCTCATGGATATATTTCTCTTTGATTAAATGATGAGGGAATGAATCGAATCCAAAATCATTTGGTAAAGGAAAGAATATTCCATAAAGGGGTGAAGCGAGAAAAGAGGTGTTTATTTCCTTACGGTAGAAGTTCTTAAATAATCCTGGTAAATAGACTATTGGGTATTCCAATCCTTTTGAGCGATGAATGGTAATTAAAGTAACAGCGTTGTTTTGACTGCCTTTACGGGGAACTGTTACTTCTAAACCATATTCGGTTAATTCGCTAAAATATGAGGAAAGTTCGTCAATTGAAAAGCCTAAATCATCCATTGATTTGGCAAAGGAAAGGAAAGAGTCCACCATTTCGACATTGTTATTAAAATTATCAAGAGTTAAGAGTTTATGATAGATATCAAATTCTTCATAAAGGGAACGGAGCATTTCGTACAAGGAACGATTTTTGGTTAATTCCACCACTGCCTCAATCTTTTGATATAAGGGGGTATGATAATAGAGTTTATTTTTGACAATGTCATATATTTCTTGATCAGGGACACTCAATAAAAAGGAACGAGAGATAGCGACGTATGCGTGATTAAATGAATCATCCATAACTCTTTTTGCCACACAGGAAAATAAGGTGATGAGGTTTTTAGTCACAAAACCCAACACTGAATTATCAATTCGTTCATCTTTAATGACGTTCAAGGGAATTCCAAGAGAGGAAAAATGGCGGTGGTATTTTTCGAAATCACTACCACGATCAACAATGATTGCGAAGTCGCCATAGCGAGCGGGGCGGTCTACTTTGGTTTCTTTGTCGTAAACTGAAAATTGGTTTTTGATTTTATCGAGGATATCATCAGCGATGATAATGATTTCTTGATTCACATTGTCATCATTTTTTCCACTTGGATATCGGTAAATTGTCGGTTGATGGTTTAAGTTTTCTTTGTCACTAGCCCCATAAATAACTGGTTCATAGAGAAATGGGTGTCCATTTTCATAATCAATTATGTTATTCTTCGCAGACATAAGTTTAGAAAAGGATTTATTAATGAAATTGACAATCTGAAAACGAGAACGGAAACTAACATTGAGGTCAATTTCTCGACCTCCACGATTATCTTTATAAGCATTAAATTTATCTTGGAAGATTTGGCAATTAGCATTGCGGAAACGATAGATTGATTGCTTAACATCACCTACCATGTATAGATTATCACGCGCCAAGGACTGAATTACTCGTTCTTGAACATCTGAGGTATCTTGATATTCATCCACCATAATGTAATCAAAGCCATTTTTAATTTCTTTTAAGACTTCAGGTATAGAAATTATCTCAATAGCCATGCGTGCGATATCGGGAAAATCATAACTATGAGTCTCTTTCTTAAAATCTAAAAATCTCTCTTCAATGGTTTTGACCATATCGACGAGAATTTTCGCGAATGGTTTATAAACAATGAAGCTTTTCAAGATATCTTCCTGGTGACCGAAGTGACGCTTTTTCAAAATTGAAAATGTCTCAGCAATATAACCTCGTAATGGCTTGTCTTCTTCAGGATAATTTACCTTTTGTTTCGGTAATGACAAAACATCAAGTAAATCAAAAAGGTTATCGTAGTTCTTAGCGTCAATTAATTGGTCGAGGACATCACAAATCGTGTTGCTATCCTCCGCATCGCTGAGTGACTCGCTCATGTTTCTGAGTTCACGAAAAGCAGCAAGAGTTTGCTGATAATAATCTGCGATATAAGAGGAAATGAGCTTTTCATCGTAACATTCTTCACTTAGAAAATGGAAAAATGAATCCTTATTAATCTTCAAATTGACAACCTTAATAATTTGATCGACATAATCTCTTAAAACTTGGTCGCTTTTCAAGCAGAAGGTGTTAATCATTTGGATAAAAAGAGGATCATTTGAAAGATAATATTCATGGAAAACTTGGTCGATAATCTTCTTCTTTTGAATATTAAGCAAACTAGAATCCATCACATTGATATCGCTTGGAATATGAAGAAATGAACTATATTTTTTGACCAAATATAGGCTAAAAGCATCGAATGTTTCGATATGAGCCGCTTCAAGTTCGCTTGTTAAATGGCTGGTGGCTGGATCACTTAATAATTTGTCGCGAAGGCGAATTTTCATTTCGCTAGCGGCGGGTTTGGTAAAAGTAAGGACAAGAAATTTAGACAGTGGGTGACCAGACTTAACAATTTGAAAAATGCGTTCAGTCAAAACAGCAGTTTTGCCACTTCCCGCTCCAGCTGACACCAAAACATTGCTCCCAAGAGTTTGAATAGCGTCGATTTGATTTTGTGACCATTTAAATTCCACTATCTTCTATCTCCTCTTGTTTTATTTCTTTTGGAAAAACTTTTTGTTCGTATTTGACATAGCAAATATCCTTAAACGGGCAACGTTTGCAAGGCCCGTCTTGATCCAAAAATTGAGGGCGAACGGAAAAAATGTTTTGCCGAATATTCCTATTTCCCTCAATAAATAATTGAAGAGCCATATCACTTAGCGACTTAAAATAGTCCTTCGTTTGGACGTGACTGTATTTATAGAATTGATTATTTTTTGTTAGTTTTAGGCTTTTTATGAATGCAGATTCTTCTCCCGGAATGCCAAAAGTCCCATCAAAACTGCGGATGATATCGATATTATCGATAACATAGCCATCCAATTTAAGATAATTGGGAATCAGGGCATCTTCTTTCTCTTCTCTACCAATCGAATCAGGAATGATGTGATGAATGAAGAGCCCAGATAGGGAATAGTCTTTAAATTGAGGAGATTGAGAAGTCAAAAAAGCGTAAGTCGGTAGCTGAAATGAACTTCCGTATTCAACTAAACTGGGTGTGAACGTTTCCTTCCCTGTTTTGTAGTCCAGTAAAAACATGTGTTGATTATTTGTTATGATAATTTTATCGATAATACCTTCCACAGTCGTGTTTTTATCAATAGAGATGGAAAGAAACTTTTCAGTAAATACTTGGGCTTTTTCCATTTTTGAATTGTGTAATTGAATGGCCTCTACCGCCACTTTAATATCAGCTTTTAACTGAATCAAAAGAACTTGTTCTTCTTCGGTAAACTGATAATCGTTATTATTCAAAGCTGCTTGGTAGGATTTTTCAAAATCAAAATGATCTTGATACATATCTTGAAATATATGATGAGCAACAGTACCCAAAGCAGTGCTAAAGTTACCGGAAAACGGATCAAGCTTGAGGCCAAAGGAAGCATAGTACTGAAATGGACAGGCATAGTATGTTTTCATTTTTGAATAGGAATGTTTAAGAAGCATTGAATCATCAAAAACCCGGGCTCCGGTAAAATTGTTATCATAAGAATCGTAAGGAATAGAAACAAGTTCTTTTAAAGCATAAAAGTCTTCATTTTTTTCTTGGTAAAATTTGTTTGAATCACAAAGGGTTGCTAAAATCATTTCAGCGTAAGTTTTGCTGTAGTAAGTTTCTGGTAAATGAGCTTCAACTATTTCCATCCCCCAAATTTTGGCAAAAGGAGATGGATAATAATTATTAGTGGCATATCTTTCAGAATACGAAAAGTAATAATAATTCTCTTGAGCAAAGAAAGAGGTCAAGACCTGAGATGATATCTTTCCTTTTTCAAGAGACGTATTAAGGGAGATAATGCCTTTTTCTTGGTCTGTTAGATAGTCACTATCCTGGTAGGATGTGGGAAATAATCCCTCGCGAAAACCAAGCACAAAAACATGAGAGTTTTTTACCATAATTGGTTCACTAATAAAGCAAATTGAAGGATGGTAAATATCATCAGGAATTTGGTGATTTTTCAAAGAAGAAAGGAGATATTGATATTGAGCTTCAAAGCTAAAACGTTCATCAAAAACTTCGTTAATAACGTCATTCAAAAGGATTTTATTTTCTTCAGAAATCGACATTTGAGAAATACTCTCACTGGCTTTCTTTAAATTTTTGTTTTGATGATAATTTTTTAAAAAATCGCAAACAAAGTTTTGACTATATAAGTTCCTAAATAAGGGAATATTAATGTGAAAATGAAAATCGGTTTGAAATCGATTGAGATAATAGAGGTAATTTGTATCAGAGCAATAAATATATATATCTTTTGAGTTGACTCCCGAATCTAATAAAGAAGAAATTTTATTTAAGCAAGAAAGAACCTCTTCATAAATCGTGGGGAACTGCTTTAGTGTTTGGTTATTTCTAATCAATTCGCTGGAGTGAATGTTGATTTGACAGCCAAGAGAGATCAAAGGATTAATAAGTTCTTTATCTAAAACTGAATAGCCATAAACATCTACACTATTGCCTTTAAAAAGCATGGACAAATAGGGATCTTTTTTTATTAGTCCAAGACCATCCATTTTTTCTTTAATGCGAAAAAGGTTTTTCAACTTATCAATGGAATAATTTTTATCAATAAAAGGAAGTAATTGAACGATTTTTTTTGCCACATCATCAGAAACATTTTCCTCTATCATGATTTCTTTAATGGCTTGAGTATTAATCTCGCTGAAAAATGAAGCTAAAAAATCTCTTTTATCAATCGTTTTGATATCAGCAAAAGAATCGGTTTGGCGAAAGAAATTCAATAAATTTTTATGCATTGCATAGGGAGCAATAATATAACGTCTTGTCATGGAAATATTATAGATAATATCAATCTAGATATCAATGTAAGCATCAGAAAGGGGCGACAAAAAAGAGCCCGAAGGCTCTTATAAAATGAATCTAGGCAATATTAATTAGTTAATAGGATTCATTACTGGGTAGGAACTTAAATCTGTTGGAAGAACGACAGAGACGTCATCGCCATATTTCATTCTTAAGTCAGATTTAAGAGCAACGTTAAATTCAACGCCCTCGCCACTTTCGCCAATAGTCATTTCACTTAAAGAAGTGTCAATAGAAACATCGATATCAACCAAGAAGTCTGTTAATAGAGCATCTTCGTTGAGTAAGATTGTAACTTTTAAAGCACCGACATCTAAGATTTTGCCAACTTCAGCGACAATAGCTTCAACTTCTTGTCCAGATGCTTCTTCATTAATCGATGAGATAATGATTTTTGCAAGAGAGAGGATATCTTCTTCGCTTAAATCAATTCCAATACCAAAACTTCCATCATCATAGTCAAGAACTGTAATGTAGTCATCAAGGATTGCAAAAACTGGTTCATTAATTACTTCACCTAGCATGGTCATAAGGTCTTCGTGGGTCGGCAATTCAGCACCAACAAGTCCCAACAAGGAATCGAAAATTGGAAGAGCTTCTTCAGGAATGAGACCAGGAACTTGGAATGTTTCAGGAATAGAGTCCATAATATTTCCTTCGACAGGTTCGCTGAAAATTAGAGCTGAGATTGTACTAATTATTTCTGGTATAAATTCACGTAATTCAGGATCAGAGGCATTAACATAAAGGTTGCCTTCGCCGACATAAGCTGCGAAATCAATATCGCTAAAGTTAAAATCAAACATGGCTTCGCTTTCTTCGCCGAATTCGGTGCCAACATAAACATCAAGTTTAAGATCGTCGACTTTGACTTCGGCAGCCAAATCATCAAGAGAAGTGCTTGTTAAACCAGTGGCGGCAAATTTTGTTTTCACCGAAGCATCGGCATTAACAATTCCATAACCACTTTCTTCGCTTTCGGTAATAGCTATTTTTGCATCAACATGAGCTCTCTTTAAATCGAAATTAGCTTCAAATGAGTCTAAATCAAGCATAGAGTCATAAGCTCGGCCGATTGCTTCAGCAGTACTAGCGGCAGTTGCGGGATGTCCGCCTGCTGGCAAAGTTCCAGCACCCATTCCACCACAAGCGGAAAGAAGCAGTGAACTTGTTGCAACAATTAATATTTTTTTAAGTTTCATAATAAACCCCCTTTATTGTTGACACCAACATTATATATTATTAATAAACGCAAAAGTATGATTTTTCGCTAGCTCAATAAAAAAACGGATTTTCCGTTTTTAATAATAAATGGATATCGGCAAAAAAATGAGAAAAAATTAATTAAATCTTGAATTTTCGAACCGCTGAAATAGCTTTCTTCCAACCTTTATACCGGCGTTCAATTTTTGCCTTCGGCATTTTAGGTTTGTATATAATTTGGTATGAATGAATCTTTTTTATTTCATCGAGACTTTTAAAGAACCCGCTATTTAGTCCAGCCAAATAAGCTACTCCAAGAGCAGTAGTTTCTAAACATTGTGGGAGCATAATTTCTAGTTGAAGAATATCGCTTTGAAATTGCATCAAATAACTATTCGTAGTAGCTCCACCATCAACACGTAAGTTTTTTATACTACATTTTGATTCTTTATCCATGGCTGTAAATACATCTTTGCATTGGTAGGCAATGCCTTCAAGAGTTGCCTTAATGATTTGATTCTTGTCAGATGCTCTTGTAATTCCTAAAATTGCTCCACGAGCGTCATCATCCCAATAGGGTGTTCCTAGTCCGACAAAAGAAGGCACAAAATATAAACCTTCAGTGTCTGAAGCAAGATTAGCGGCTTTTTCACTTTCGCTGGATTTACTTATCAAACCCATTTCATCACGCAGCCATTGAACTGCTGCACCACCGACAAAAACCGATCCTTCGAGAGCGTATGTAACGTTGTTTCCGATTTGCCAAGCCACAGTTGTCAATAAACCACAATGAGAAAATACTGGCTTATCTCCCGTGTTAAGAAGCATAAAGCAGCCTGTTCCATAGGTATTTTTGCTTTCTCCTTTTTCAAAGCAAGTCTGTCCAAATAAGGCAGCCTGTTGATCTCCAGCTACACCCTGAATGGTAATGTTCGGATGAAAAAAGTTTGCGGTTCCATATAAGAAACAGGAAGGCTTTACCGTTGGCAACATTTTCATCGGGACATGGAATAAATCACATAATTCTTTATCCCACATTAATGTATTGATATTGAACAATAAAGTTCGTGATGCGTTTGAAATATCAGTGGCGTGGACCTTTCCTTTGGTCATCTTATAAATGAGCCAAGAATCAATCGTACCAAACAATAATTCGCCATTTTCCGCTTTCTTTTGACTTCCGGGAACATGATCCAAAATGAATCTAATTTTGCTAGCGGAGAAATATGGATTGATTAAAAGGCCAGTTTTTTGATGAATTGATTCTTTCTTATCACTCAATCGGTCACAAATTTCGGAAGATTGTCTGGATTGCCATACAATCGCATGATAAATAGGCATTCCAGTTTCTTTATTCCATACGACAGTAGTCTCGCGTTGGTTTGATAAACCAATTGAATCGATTTCGTTCATTGTGATATTGGCTTTGATTAAGACTTCATTGATTACATCAATTACAGACACCCAGATAGAAAGGGCATCAGCTTCAACCCAACCAGAATGGGGATAAAGGCACTGAATCTCTCTTTGAGCGATGAATTTCGCTAATCCTTGATTATCAAAAAGAATCGCTCGTGTTGAGGTGGTCCCTTGATCAATGGAAAGAATATACTTTTTCATTTAGAAACGGGTTTTAAAAAGCCTTTCGATATCTTTTATTTCTTTAACAATGCCTTTAGATAGACATTCACCACGACCATTGCTAATAAGAATATTATCTTCAATACGAACCCCGATACCTTTATCGACTAAATATAGACCTGGTTCAACAGTGATAATATTGCCATTTTCTAATGGTTTTTCCCGATCAGAGCAATCGTGAGTATCGAGTCCCAGATGATGAGAAACATTATGGTAGTAATATTTAATAACGTCTTCATCTTCCCCAAGGATACCTATTTTCACGCACTCTTTTTTTAAAAAGTTTCGGGCAAATTCTTGCAATTGAGCCAGAGTCATTTCTGCGCGAACATATTCGATTACAGCTTTATTGCAATTGAGGACGGCTTGATATACTTCTTTTGCTAATCCAGTAAATATTCCATTCACTGGGAAAGTGCGGGAAATATCAGCGGAATACCCATGTGATTTATAGCCAATATCAAAGAGAATTAAGTCATTCTCTTTTAAAGAGTCATTTTGGGACGGGTAATGGAGGCAAGTAGCGTTCTTACCGGAAGCCACTATACTTGGGAATGACAATTCCCTAAAGCCGTGTTTGCGGCCAAAAAATTCAAAAGTATCAGCGAGCTCTTTTTCAACAACTCCTGGCTTAATCACTGAAATTAGCTGACCGATTCCGTTATTGGTGCCGTTAATCGCGTTGAGAACTTCACCAATTTCTTCGGATGATTTTATCATTCGTAATTCAGTGACCATTGGGTAAACATTAATGGTTTTGATAAAAGGATACTCACTTAAAATAAATTGTTCGAATTCTTGCGTTGAATAACTTTCTTTTATTTTTAATTCTGGCGATAAATCGAGATAGAGGGTGTCGATTTTTCCATATTGGTTATTTTTATTAGTCAAAGCGAGAGAAAGCATGCTTTCAAATGAGTTATTGAGATAGACATTTTGGATTCTTGAAAGATTCCTCGCTTCGGTGACAGTTAATCTTTTTCCTGTCCATTTTTCTTTTAATTCACTGAAATCATCAATGAAAAGATATATTTTCTTTTCGCTGATGCCTTTGACAAACAATAGAACGGAATTTTCTTGTTCAATGTTACTTAAATAATAGAAGTGACGGTTTGAAACAAAAGGATAAGTTTCATCTTCGCTTCTTAGCTTTGGAGTACCCGCGAAAAACAAAGCCGCGGAGTTTTCTTTCATCTTCGCAAAGAGGCGTTCACGACGATTTTCAATATCACTCATAATTAGTTCTCCTTTTCAATGACTCTTTGAGTCACATTCTCCATTTCTGGGAAAACAATATCTTCCACTTGTCCTTTATCAATTAATGCCGTGTGTTCAGGATTAAGAGGGAGGCGACCTAGTATGTCAAAATGCAGTTCTTTTGCAAATTTTTCGAGATGCGAAGATCCAAATATTTCAATTTTTTTGCCACAGTCAGGGCAAGAAAGATAAGACATATTTTCGACGACACCTAAGACATTGATATTCATCATCTCCGCCATCTTAATTGCTTTAGTAACGATTAGTGATACTAAATCTTGAGGGGAAGTGACGATAATCAAATCGTCAATTGGCAAAGATTGAAAGATTGTCAAGGCAACATCTCCGGTTCCTGGAGGCATATCAATAAGTAAAAAGTCCAATTCTTCCCAAAGAACATCTTCATAAAATTGCTTTACTAAATTAGCAAGAATCGGCCCTCTCCAAATAATCGGGTCAGAGTCATTTTCTAATAAGCAATTAGCGGAAATTACCTTAATTCCTGATTTAGTGAAAAGCGGATAAATGAGGCTTCCTTCACCAGTGGCTTTTTCAGAGACATTAAAAGCTTTAGGGATACTTGGTCCAGTCACATCAGCATCAAGAATACCTACTTTGTAACCTCTCTTTTTTAAACTTACGGCTAATAGAGAGGTGACGAAAGATTTTCCCACTCCTCCTTTACCAGATAGAACTCCAATGATTCTTTTAATATGTGATGCTTCATTTAATTTAGCTTTAAAACTTTTGCTATCGCAAGATTCACTAGTCGCGCAGTGTTCACAGTCATGATTGCATTCTGGCATAATAATTTTCCTCCTATAGTTGTACTAATTGTGCTTTGTTGAGCACACTGACGCCGGCTTGAACGTAAGTCCGGAGTAATCGAGAAGCACCAAGCTTAATGCCGCCAAAGTAACGGGCGACGAAAATTACTACTTGATCCATTTCTCGCTTGTGAAGAAGTTCAAGTAAAGGTCGACCGGCTGTTCCTTTTGGCTCTTGATCGTCACAAGATTTGCTTTTGTCTTTAACGCGATAGGCATAAACAATGTGCTTTGCTTTCGTGTGTTCTTTTTTTATTTCCGCCAATAATTTTTTAAAATTATTAGCATCGTTGAAGGGAAGAATAATCGCGACAAATTTCGATTTATTAACTTCCAAAGTCTCTTCGCACCGAACTTGAACTGTTTGCATAATTAACTTAATGCAAAATGGTCTACTAACGATGTCCCATAAGTGCTGAACAAGAATCCAGGAACATAGACATTAGCAGTATAGTCACTCCATGTCGGAGGAACAGTTTGAGTAATAGTTCCAAGGTTATTGTGAGCACGGGCGAGATATAATATTTTTGAGGCTTGGCTGTTATCCATCAACGTAAAGGTATTAATTAATTCACTTCTGGTTGGAAAGATTGTTTCGGACATAATCTTATTAATAATTAAGATAGTATCAAACGCACCGTTTAAGCCATCACATTCAGCAAAACTGACGTTGTTATAAACATCCTCATCGATATCCAAATATGAACTTGCTCCAAAATGGACTTCTTCGTAATAATAGGTGAATCCATCAATTACATCATATTGAATTTCCATAAATTGATCTAAGAGACTCGATATAATTTCGCTGGCGAAATAAGAGCGGATGTTGGTGCTATCTCCAAAAGCATCAGTAGCAATGCGCATAGAAGAAGTTAGAGCACTGCGAGCCTCTGTAACAGCATTAAAGTCATTAATATTGAGATTATTACTATCGATTTCATCGGAATTGGATGCCAAAGCAAACAATCCTTTTGATTCGGCTAAATCGTTGTAATTTGGAATGGTAAATATTCTTGAAAGGGTCGCAATCTTTTCTTCTGGAGTGGCTCCGGTAATGTATTGTCCAAGGTTCGCCCCATCGCTTGGGTTACTCGATCCTGCAGTTAAAATGTTGTAGAGTAGCAAACCGCGAGCGGAGGCAGGATAGGATGACAAATCCCACATCGTATTAAATGAACCAGCTGAATCGGTATTTAAGATTCGACTATGGCTAATAAAGCGAATAATGCCATCAAAGTTATCCGTGTTTTCAGATAGGGCAACGAGATTATTAAGACCATAATAACCATCAAAGTTATTTTCCCCATCAACCCTTACCATGTTATTCAAAGCAGCATAGATGTTATTAATCTCACAGAACTCAAGATTGGACATACTGCGATCTCCACCATATTGGTACTGGCCAATATTGAAGTGCGAATAAGAAACAGAATTATAAGTAGCCAGAGTGTTCAACCCAATTGCATCTAAGCCTTGATTAACAAACACTGGCAAAACATCACTGAGGAAGTCAACTTTATTAATGGCCATCATGATAGTTTTTGTTTCATCTGGATTGATATTGTTCATTTGCAAGTCAGCGACATCCATAGTTCCGCTTTCGCCAAGAATCGATTGACTGATGGAAATAAAATCGACAAGAGCGTGAATCTCATCGTTATTTGTGACGCGCAGCCAATTCTCATGGTAACCAGTGGTATTTATGGTTGTGACATTTACTTTATAGGCTTCATCAAGAGTGGTAACAGCTTTGATTTTAGCCATCATAGTGGCATCACCATTCACAGGATAAGCATAGTTGGTCAATCCCGATCGAGAAACGAACATATTGACGACTTGTTCGAAAACTGTCATGTGAGTCGAGGAGGCAAGATATTCATTAGAGGAATGCAAAATGTTGCTTGCATAAGCATCTACTAGAATGTCGTAAATATAACCATTCTCCATCAAAGCTTTAATTACCGCCAAATCTTCCATGTCATTAGTGCCTACAATACCAGTGAAAAGCTGATAATCATTAACTAGTGTAATGATGTTATCGATTTCATCGACATCGTATTTCACATTGTAATTTGTTATTCCGGATATCTCATAGTGATAGAAGGAGGAAGCGTCTGACAAATCGACACCTTGGAAAGTGGCGAAATCACGATTCATCATTGTATAAATAAGATTGGGGACGGCATCATAAAGTGAGTTGCTATCATTGAGGGCAACGAGGACTTCGCGAGCATCACTAGTGTTGATCGACATCAAATCCATCGAGTTAAAGTTAGAAGCGTTGAAATCCAAAGCCGCAACCATGAAATCAGCAATATTATCGATTTCTAAAGTTTGAGCGGGGAGTGAAAGAGCAAGGGCTCCTTGACCATCAAAAGCGAACAAACTTTCGGCTAAATAAACAGCTTTTTGATCAGCGTTTGAATAATTACCTAAGGCTATGTTGGCTTGATCTTTCGGAGAATTAACATCAAAGAGAGATGACGAAATCGAGTCATGGGAAAATAGTTCAACGCATATTTCTTGGAAGATGGTCATTCCTGTGGAAGAGGCATTATTCAAGACAACATTGTGGTTGACATCAATATATAAGGAAAGTATTGGACCACCAGTGTGGAATATTTTGCTTTCATTTAAGTCATGAAGGAAATTTTGCAAGTTAAGAATTGAAGTTGAAGAGGTACTTATTGTATCTAAATCAGGGAAGGCTGAGGGTTCACCATTTTGATTCTTTGAAACCTCTCTAAGAATATCGCACACTAGTGATAACTCTTGTTCATCAAATTTTGCTTCCCAATTATAGGACTGTGTACCGACAAGATTGGCCTCATCAAAATAGTGATAGAAGACATTTGCATCAGCAAAATCAACATGGGTCAAACTACTCACCAAATCGTATTGTGAGGCATTTTCCAAAGATAGAGAGATGATGTTTGAAACGCTATCATACATGGTATTGGTTTCATTTAATGCGGTGAGAATTTGATTGACCGCTAGGGCATTACCAATATTGGTGATGTCAAAGTTTTCAAAACTGAATGTAATAGAGCCATCTGCTTTTCGAAGTCCCTGATACTTTTGATTAGTGCCTTCGATTGGTCCACCAACAATGGCATCAATAACAGTGAAGATAGCGTTAACTTCGTTAATTTGTTGATTATAACTGAAATTTTTAGCTCCTGCAAAATCGAAATAGTTATCGAGTATGTAATCAGACTTGGCTTTAATGACATCTTTTTCAGTCACCGGAGATAAATCGGGATCTAAATAAGCAGCGTAATCATCATAGTAGAAAATGTCTTTGGGATTATTAGCGTTATAAACAATAGTCCCCATATTCTCAGCGGTTAAGAATGCACCCATGGCATTTTGAAAAACAGTCGGATAATACCCATCCAAATCATTGCTCAAATCAGGATCTAAGATTGAGCCTTTTCGATGGAAAACGATCGATTGTTGAACGCCGACTATTGAGCTGCGAATTCGCAAAGCAACTTCTTCATCAATCATATCGGTAACAAATTGGTTATTGCTATCTAAAACACCTTTATCAATCATGTAACGATAAGTCGAATATATTTCAGTCAGATGTTCGATCTCAACTTGCCTTAAAACTTGAGAGGTATCGTAATCATAGATGTATCCGTCACAGGAAATCAAATATGGAGTATTGGCTGGTTCTAAATCAAAGAATGCGGAAGATGTGCCACCCGTAAATGCTGATTTAGCTACCTCAAAATAATTATAGGTAGAAACTCGTAAACAAGTAGTATCGTTGAGAGAATTAATCAAACCTTCAAAAATTCTCACCGGCATACTTAATAAGTCATTTGTCGCAACAGCCTGAGAAACCCAATAAACTATCTTGCAAATTTTGCCAATCTCATCAAGTTCAAGAATTGGGGAATAATCTTCGATAAATTGAGGGTTATCCCAATAATTTGTATAGCTTGTAAAAGGCAAAATGTAAATTGAAGTATTGAAAGAAGAAATGAATTCATCATTATACCAATCAGCCTTTTCATTAAGGGAAGCAAAATCATTTTTGACAATCGTGTATTGATCAGGGCCTTGTTCGCCCCAGGTAGGATCCCAAGTAGAAGGGTCTTGAAGTAAATTAAAGGTGTTAACCCCATCAGAAAAATTCGTCAAACTACTCTCGGCCTTAGCATATAACCAATTGGAGAATAAATAATCACCACTTGTCTTATCGACAAAGATTGATGAATCAGCTAGAGAGTGAAGAAGATTATTTAAACCAACAATATTAGTTACGGCATTTAAATCAAGATTAGATATGTCGATTGCTGCTTCGCCAATTGTGGTCAGCAAAACACCAAGTTTTTCACCTTCTTCTGCCCAATCAGTGACATTAGTGAAGGAAACGCCTTGATCTAAAATTCCAGTTTGTTGAAGTTGGGCATCGAGGAAAGTCCCCATCGTGCTTGAAAAAACGATACTTCTTCCGACAGCTGCCAATACGGTAGACAAATGATAATCATTTTCTAATGAAGCGAGATTAGCAGTAATGTTACTGCCCGACAAATAATTTGGATCGGTCATTACTGTCATGATGTCTGAAACACCAAGCGCTCGGATGACATTTGCAATAGCGCCGTTTTCACCATCATAGATGGGTCGGCCAAATCTATCATGGAAGAAATTACCATTACTATCAGTGGAGTTTGACCACTTAATACTTGGATTGCTTAGCAAAGATTGATCAAAAGAAAGACCATCAACATTTAGAGAATCGCCAAAAATAAAACTCATCACATTGAGGAAGTTTTCATTAGCGGTATAAGTATCAGTTGGTAGAGGGATAGGATTAATAATGCGGCAACTATAAATAGCATCAAGAGCATAAGCGATGGATTCGTTGGCTTGACCTAATTGAGAGATTAAAGTTGGCACATCGCTTCCACTAGCAAGAATGTCAGTAAGAGTGCCGATGGATTTCACCGAACTAATTACTTTAGCTAATTCGGCACCAAGGGTTCGTGAGGCTTCCGCTTTATCTATTCCATCAGTAACAATATCGATATCAATACCGCTACTTGTAAAGGCATCCGCAACACTACCAGAAGTTAATAAAGAACGTATCGTGGGCAGTAAAATTGCATAGATAATTTTGGAATTATCCATTCTTTTTAAAACTTTGCTAAGAACTTTAATTAGATTTTCATCAATATCGCTTAAAGAACCACCTTCAGGAATTAACTCTCCACTTAGTAGAGTATTTAAAGCACTCGTATCGTCTCCAAAAGCGGAGAAACAATAGAATAATGCATTAAATTCTTCTTTAAAGTTTTTCATCCATTTACCATCTGACAATTCTTCAATAACAGAAGTGACGGCAGCAGAAGCAGTTTCGTCAGTAATAACCGAATCCAATAGTTGAGGAAGAGATGAAAGAATAGTTTTACATAAAGAAATGTCCAATAAACAGTAACGGCGCCCAGGAATTCGGTTTCCGTTGGAATATACAATAGTTCGTCCATTACTATCGATATTAATTAATTCATTAGAGGAATTGGTTTCGCCAACGAGAATTCGTCGATAAGAGTCAATATTTTCTAAAATAACGTCCATTAGATTGACTTCTTCAGGTTCTTCTCCAGCTCGGAATGGGGACAAACCACTAACTTCTCCTTCAGGAGTGGCAGAGTTCATGCTCAGAATCGCGGTAACAATTCGGTCATCAACACAATACATTTGGTAAAGGCAATCATAGATAGTGCTGAGTTCAAACCCCCAATCAATATCATTGAGAGCTTCAAAGGAAGCTGGGAAATAGGCACTCATTGTTTCTCCACCATTGGCGATGAAATATTGAATTAAAGCAGGAATACTGCGTGATAATAATTTTGATTTACTAATTGTCGACAGGGCATGATAAGTATATTGATAAGTTTTGTTGGTCAATAAACTGGTAACTATGCTCGCTGGGTCACTTGGAATAACAATGTTGCCTTCTTCATCCATGAATGAGTCGACCAATCCGCTATTAGCGATATCAATAGTGATGGTTTCAATTGCATCTAATTCTTTGTCCCATTCGGCATCCGATAAATCGAGCATAGACATATCAACAACATCGGCCAACAGATCGGAATTAATCGAAAGTTGAACCGCGATAGGAATAATCGTCATGAGAAGATTAGAATTCTTTAATGATGCAAATAAAGCTTCGATATATTCTTGGTTGATCATTTCGGGAATACTATAAGTAATTTCCCCATTTGGCCCAATTAAGACATTTTCAACAAGGACGCTCGCGATATTGGTTAGTTCAGAAACACTGCTGATAATACCGATTGAACCATTTTCCAAAGATGATGAAGTCAAATTATTAAGAATCGTTGCATCAAGAGTTAAGCCAGAAGAAGAATCAACTGTCCAGTTAAAGAACGTCTTTGCAAAAAGAGAATTGTCATATGAATCCATGAATCCATTAAGATAGGATACAATCTGATTATCATCGTTTCTTCTGGAATAATTTTGGTTAATTATATTAACCATTGATGTTAAAGGCGAAAGTAAAAGAAAACCAACTACTACATAAGAAACAGAATTCATTATTGCTCCCGCCCAACGAACTTTGATTTTGTTTCTAGCGAGTTTGGGTATCAAACGTTTGAACAATGCGTGCCACAAAATAGTACTTAAAAGCCAACCAACGGTGACAATAAGAATCATGATGACAACGAAAGACACCAATTTGACAGTGGAATAAGCAAGAGCTTCAGCAAATTCGGTCGCGGCGGCATAACTGCCTGAGACATTATATAAATAATAAAAACCTCGTAAGCACGAAACTAATGTTTCATGAAAAGAAGTAATTGGGGCAAAATAAACCATCCCAGTTTTAGCATTTGTCAGGACAATTGTTTCATAGGGTATAAGAGGATCGAGATTAAGATTGCCAATAATTTCCGCTATAGCAGACAAAGACAATAACCCAGCAGAAACGAGAATCAACATAAAAATCATGCGGTAAGTAGAAGACCAAATACCACGTTTGTAACCGATGAAGGCAGCAATAACAAAACCAACAATAATTAAAACAAAAAGAACAACGAGGCCGATATTGACAATTTGAGCAAATAAACCAGCTGACATTATTACCTCATCTCCTATCAGTCCATAACTAGTAGTTATTATTACTGTTAAAGTCATTTTTAGTGTATAGTTTTTTTATTAGGAAATAAAGCAAATGTTAATAAGAAACACTAATTGTCCTAAATGCGGTCATATCTATGATTCAATCGAAAGACACTGCCCAAAGTGCAGTGAAGCAAATCCAAACCCAATGTCTCATAAAAAGTGCCGCGGTTTAGTTTGGCTTCCGAAGTGGCAGGAAATTACTTTTTTTCTACTTGGATGGTTTGGTTTAAATATAATCGCCACACTCGTCCAATTGGCTTTTTCGTATTTAAACACTGATGGAAACGAAGTTTTATTCATGTCAATTACTCAGTTTATCACATACGGAATTTTGTTCTTAGGAATGGTTATTTTGGTCGTTAATAATCATCGAAAAATATTCGTTTCTTTTAAAAAAATAGAACCATATGTGATTGGAATAGGAATCGGAGCGATTATCATCTTACTAAGTGGTTTATATAGTAGAATCGTTTCTTCATTTTACACTTTTAATGTAAACGAAAATGAGTCTCTAATTAGAGAAATAACGATTTCTTACCCGGTGTTCGCTTTTTTAATTTTTGTATTTGTCGGCCCAATATGTGAAGAGTTAACGTATCGTCTTGGTTTGTTCACTCTTTCTGCTCGTTTAGGAAAATGGGTGGCTTATCTTGTTACTGTCTCTTTCTTTGCACTTATCCACTTTGATTTTTTTGCAGGAAGTGCTGAAGGTTATATTGTCGAACTTCTTAATTTACCTTCTTATATAATTGCCGGCGCTCTTTTGTGTTTTGCCTACGATTATTTCGGTCTAGCTGCTTCAGTAACTGCTCATGTTGTAAATAATATGATTGCCATTACTTCAATTTTATTTCTTAACGGAATTAGCTAAAGGTTAAAAATAATGAAAAACGAACAAAGGTGGCTTATTTTCTCGAACTTCAGTTTAAAGATAATGGCTTTATTATTCATGACTCTCGATCACATCGGTTTTCGACTTTCTTATTTTTTCCTTGATGATGGTTCCCCAATTGTCTTAATTTTAAGAGGCTTGGGAAGATTAGCAATTCCTCTATTTGCATTTTTGATTTACGAGGGAGTAACCCATACAAAAAGTTTTAAAAAATATGCTTCAAGGCTCGGGATTATGGCTCTTCTTATTAGTGGAGCTTTTGCATTTTTGATTTATGTTCCCAATCCATTCCTGTCTGGCGGGTTAATTGATAGTGGAAACATTTTCCTTGACTTATTACTTGGGGCTGTTGGAGTTTTTCTGCTAAAGAATAAGAGTATAAAAATTAAACTACTTTCTTTACTTCCTGTTATTTATTCAATTGTTTCTTTTGCAGTCACAACATATCAAATTAACAATGGCGTAATCGTTGACTGGTTCCCCTTCTATTTAAGAACACAATATGGTTGGTTAGCCGTATTTATGATTATGGGATTCTACCTCGCTAAAGTCTTAAAAGATTTGTACCTTCGCTATACTGCAAAAAATATGGGTGTGGATGTCGAAGTTTTGATTTTATCTCCTTATGATTTTTGGGCCACTAATTTATTTAATATGATGACAGTAGTATTTTTTGCTATCGCTGCCTATGTATTAACATGGTTCTTTGTAACTCCTTTCTTACCTTATCAATGGATATCTCTTTTTTCTGGAGCACTTCTTTTGTGTTACAACGGCAAGCGTGGCTATAATAAGAAATGGTTTGAGTATGGGGCGTATCTTTATTACCCCCTACATCTAGCCATATTGGCAGTAATATTCTACTTACTGACCCTATAGGAGAAAATTATGATTAAACACGTTGAAACAGCCCAAGAATTTGATTCTTTGTACAACAAAGGAAGAGTATTAGTTGATTTCTTTGCCACCTGGTGCGGACCATGCAAAATGCTCTCGCCGGTCATTGAATCTATTGATGCCAGTGGTAAGGCAAAAGACACATTAATTTTGAAAGTTGATGTTGATCTACTTCCCAGAACTGCTTCCCAATTTGGAGTTCAGTCAATTCCAACATTGATTCTTTTTGAAGATGGTAAAATTGCTAAACATTCCCTTGGCTATATGAACCAAAATCAACTTCTTGAATTCTTGAAATAAAAGCAATTGTCAAATTCGCAAGCCAGTTATATAATATAACTCGCTGCGAACCGCAGGTGTAGTTCAGTGGTAGAACACTAGCCTTCCAAGCTAGTTATGCGGGTCCGATTCCCGTCACCTGCTCCAGATGATTGTTAGGCGAGACTTTGTTCTCGCTTTTTATTTTATTATAAAAGAGCACATATGGTGTTTATTTTGAAATTTTTAGTTAAAATATAATATGACAACTAATTAATTAATATTTTATAAATATTGATTAGTGTATAGTTATCTTAACGCTTCAAAGGAGGCTGCCTATGAAAAACAAAAGCTCAATTGGAATTGTCATCGATTCCACCACCACACTGGATCCTCAGTTAATTAAAGAATACGACATCGAAGTCGTCTCTTTAAATATTCACACTCAAGCATTTAATAAAAGAGAAATAGATACGCTGGATGAAGAAATAATCCCATTATTAGATGATGTAAAAAATCTCTCCACCTCTTCGCCATCTCCAAATGACTTTGCCGAAGCTTATAATCGTTTGTTCCAAAAAGGTTATAAACACATTATCTGCCTTCCTCTCTCAAAAGAAATATCTTCCACCTATCAATCAGCGTTGATTGGCAAAACTTATGTAGACAATGCCGACCAAATTTTTGTTGGAGATACTTTGATTTGTAATTATGGATTAGCCAATTTAGTCGAAACACTATTACCTTTATTTGAAAGTAAGTTAGCTTCATTTGGTGACATTGTTGAAGCATATAATCAAAGAATTGGCAATACAGCAATCCAATTCAGTGTTTTAAATTTAAAACACTTAGTAAACGGGGGTAGGCTCTCCAAAATCGCCGGTTTATTAGGAGCTATTTTACATATCAAACCTATCATTGAGATGCAAAATGGTAAATTGAGACTCTTCAAAAAAGAGCTAAACATGGCTAAAGTAATTGGCACCTTTATCAATACCATCAAATCTTTTTCTGATAGGTTTACAACCCTATTTGTAAAGATTGTTGATTTGCAGCAGAACGATTTGGCAGAAAAATTAGTTAATCTAATTTCCACAAACTTTCCGAAAATTAATGTTTCTCGCATCAGAACAGTTAGACCCGTCTATTTTATCCATTTAGGAAATAATGGATTAGGAATAAGTGTAGTTGCCTATAACAGCTAATATGAATTTTGAAATGGTGTTGGCGACCAACAATCCCCATAAATTGGAAGAAGTTCGCCAAATTCTAGCTCCACATGGCATTGTTGTTTATGGTTTAAAAGATCTGAACATCCATCCAGAAGATGTTGAAGAAAATGGAAAAACATATTTTGAAAATGCCCTTATTAAAGCTTTATCGGTAAAGAAATTAACAAACTTGCCAATTATCAGCGATGATTCAGGATTAGAAATTGAAGCATTGGATAATCAACCAGGTTTGCATTCCGCTCGTTTTGCCCAAAAATACAACGGTCATCAAAACGCCATAACCGAGATATTAAAACAATTAGAAAACAAAGATAGAAAAGCGACATTTGTCTGTAGTATTACTCTTTTAAATGTGGAAGATAAACCTCTTCGCTTTGAATCGCGCATACCGGGAAAAATTGCTTTAGAACCACAGGGAGAAACTGGTTTTGGTTATGACCCAATTTTCGTTGAGGAGTCGAGCCAACTAACCTACGCTGAAATGACTCAAGAACTTAAAAATAAGCTTTCACATCGTGGAAAAGCCCTCAATAAATTATTAACCTATTTAAAAATAAATCAGCTTATTAAGCGATGACGTTTTACCAAGCGATACAAACTGAAAAAATAAGCACCAAGAAAAGCAATTGCGCCTGCGAATAATACACTTGTTACTATTACGAGCATTTGATAAAAGGCCGTTGTTTGGAAAGCGAAAGTACACATCAAACTAATAATGCCTAAAACAAATAAAACAATCATTGTCGGAAGAGAGATTTTTTCAAGGCGATAAAGATATGAAAAATTAGGAAAAACCTGGTCCTTAATTACTTTATTTTTTCTTTCTGCTCTTTCATGAAGCAAAGCTTTGGGATGATATCGAGAAATTTTTACAGCGTTAATTTTATCGCTTCTACCAAGGAGAAGGTCTCCCGATTCAGAAGTCCCTACATAACCGTATGTATATCCATCTGCCGTTATCCATTTCTTATTCATTTCTTCGCTTTGAGAACTGATGGATTGCTCTAAAGAGGCAATCGCCAGTTTAATCTCTGGATGGTCATGACGAGTTTGGATGAAATGGTATTCCTTTAAAATAAGGGTTTTAAGTTTTTGAATGCTATTCAAGTTTTTAAAATACAATTTTATGCAGTCGATATCATAAAAATAATGATGGGTGATAAGTTTTTTTCGAAAGAGAACAAAGTATTCATCAAGCGCATAGCAAACGCGATGCAAAAAAGCGATATATAGCTTTTCATTCGATACTTTTCGGAAGATATCTTTCTCTTCATTAAGCAGCAAACCAACATTTTGAAAATGGGTTTTCCTTAAAGTTGACATATAAATAAGAGCGAGCAATCTTCCAAACAATGCATGAGTATTATTCGGGTCTAATTCTAATATCCGCGCATACATTAAATATGATTTATAGTAACCGATCGCTGAAAAAAGGTTTCTATCGGCTTGGTTAATTTGTTTGGCGATAAATAACTCAAAAGCTTTGATGGGAATCGAAGGAATATATTGCGTCATACAGCGTGGACAAAAACACGCTTCCGCGTCAGAATTTACTTCAAAGATTCGTTCTTTCTCATCACTCACATGACAATGAGTGCAATACGCTTTCTTGAGAGCCATGCCTGATTATAACACTTTTAAAAGACAATTCCTACTTTCTTGGAGGAATTACTGCTAAAATATGGACGTGAAATTTACAATTAAACAATCAGATCTTAATAAAATTAAACATCTCTTCGAAATCAAAGATATCAATATTTCTATTGCCGAGATGCTCCAGTATTTTTTTAAGATTTCGGATAGCAATGAAAAAGCTACTTCCGAAGAAGATTTTCTTATCAAAATGTTGGCTAAATGCGATGTTTTTTTAACGAATGAAGAAGACAACGACATTGTTCAAAAGCAGATTAAGCCTTGCCTTAAATGTTTAGATAAAAAAATCATAACAAATGATCCATATATTCAATCGTTAAAAATCCCGGAAACTACATTCGGAAATTACACTTTCAAAAAGGAATCTTATAAGCCTTACCAAGCCTTCCCATATGATGAAATTAGTGTTGTTGAAGAAGATTATCGTGAAATCCAAAAAGTTGGCTACTTTGCTTCATCGGTTGAGTATTTAGCTTTTGCTCAAAAGGGCGAGGTTTGGATGTCAATTATTCCAAATGAAATTAACACTCATATAGGCCCCATTAGCCACGCTCATGGGAATGTTGTAACTTTTGGTTTAGGCATGGGTTATTTTGTTTTTCATGCGATTGAAAAAGATGATGTCAAATCGCTAACCGTCATTGAAAAAGATAGGAAAATAATTAATTTCTTTAATCAATATATCCTTCCTCAACTATCAAAAAGAGAAAAAATTAATATCATATGCGCGGATGCATATTCCTACATCAAAGAGAATCATGATTTTGATTACGCCTATGTAGATTTATGGCATAATCCAAATGATGGATTGCCATTCTACATCGCTTTTAAAAAAGCCGAACATAATTTCCCAAATTGCTGTTTTGATTATTGGCTTGAAACATCAATTCTATCGCTTTATCGAAGGTGCTTATTGACAGTGATTGAAGAGCAGTTAAACGACACTCCTGAAACCGCCTATTTGAAGTCAAAAACTAGCGAAGATCAAATTATCAACGACTTATATTTCAAAACAAAAAATCTTGTCATTTCTTCTTATCGGCAGGTTCATGATTTGTTAAAAGAAAAGTCCTTAAAAGATTTGATTTCTAAATAATACCTATAAAAATAGCCCGTTTTTGCGGGCAATTTTATTAAATGTTGATATTTTTAATTATTGAGCAGTAGTTTCTTTTTCAATGCGATCAGTAATCTCTTGAACTTTTTTATAAATGTCTTTGATTGATTCATCGACTAAGAATTTTCCTTCAAGGTAAAGCATTCTTCCGTCAATCATTGTCATCTTAACATTGTCCTTAGAACCGCTATAAACAATGTTATTAACAATATCGTTTAGTGGTTGCATATTGGGTTTAAATAAATCTATTTCAATAATGTCTGCTTTCTTGCCAATATCAAGTATATCGCAATCGCTTAATCCCATGGCTTTAGCTCCATTTACAGTCGCCATTTTTAAGACCTCGTAAGCCGGTAAAGAACGAGGATCCTGAGTGCTTAATTTGCTTAGGCTAAAAGCGAGTGTCATCTCTTTAAACATATCCAAACAATTGTTGCTAGCTGGGCCATCAGTTCCGATTCCGATGTTGATTCCAGCTTGGCGGTATTTTTCTAAAGGAATAATACCACTAGAGAGTTTGGAATTGCTCCCTGGACAGGTAATAATATTAAGATTATGCTTTTGGAAAATTTTAATATCATCATCACTGAAATATATGCAGTGATATCCACCTCCGCCATAATCGAAAAATCCTTCTTTTTCAAAAAAGGAAACCGGAGACATTCCTCTTCGAATGTAGCAATCTTCCACCTCTCCTTTTGTCTCACTGATGTGAACATAAAAAGGCGCCTTCGCGATGTGAATTGCTTTATTTAATGCTTCAATTTCATCAACTTGGGCAGTATATTCAGCGTGCATTCCAAAACAGTACCTAACAAGGCTGTCTTTATCCGAGTGATAATGATGAAAGAGATTAACAAGATCCTCAGCGTTTGTTTCGTGATTGAAGGTTCCAAGAAGTAAAATTCTCATGCCAATGTCTTTTGCGGCTTGGCCGGACATCAATGGATAATAATACTGATCAAAACATGCAGTGATACCACTAGTTAAATATTCAAGATAAGCAATCTTAGAAAGATGATAGACATCGCTCGGGGTCAATAATTTTTCCCTTGGAAAAACGACATTGAAAAGCCAATCGTGAAGAGAATGACCATCAGTCTTGCTTCTTAAGAAGGTCATTGCGCTATGGCTATGAGCGTTCTTAAAGCCTGGCATTAATACATTTCCCTGACAGTCATGAATAAGGTCAAAGGGGCCATATTTATCACTATTGGAGCCAATATAAACAATTGTCCTATTTTCCACCACTATATCACCGTTAATAAGAGGTTCATCATTCATCTTTAAAATGCGAGCGTTTTTTAATAAAGTTTTCATGCCGCTATCATATCATGAAGAGATATTTTATAGGTAGTCAAAGGTTGGCAGAAATAAAAT
>JAQVAY010000039.1 GCA_028690575.1 Bacilli bacterium
CCGACGGCCTCACGGTCGCACGGGAGATAGGTCTCGATACGATGTGCAGGGAGTGCCCGCATTTTGGGAAATGGGTTTCATGGATCAAAACACTTCCAAAAACGGCAAAACAAACATCGAATGGGAGATAATTCCTTATGGAAAAAGTTGATTATAATAGGACTTACGCGGTGTTGTGATCTTGACCAAGAAATACTGACATATTTATAAGTTGTACTTCGATTTCGTGTATGGGATTCATGTGGAGACTTGAGAAATCCACCGCGAATAATCGCGAATAATCGCGAATCGCATTTTTCCTGTTCCGCCCTCTTGACCTTCGGTCGCGTCCCTACGCTACGCCTCATCGGCTCCGCGTGGCCGGGACGGCGGAACGAAAAATGCTGGAAAACCCGCGTCGCGGGTTTTCTTTAAAGATTCTCAAATCTTTGTAATAATTATGCAGATTGGTTTTTAATCAGGAGAAAACCCGCGACGCGGGTTTTCCAGCATTTTCCACGCTGGCGTTCCGTCCACGCGGAGCCGATGAGGCGAAGCGTAGGAACGCGGCCGAGGAGTGAAACGACGAGGACAAGAAGACAGCGTAAGGAAAATGCGATTCGCGTAGATTCGCGATTATTCGCGGTGGGATATCTCATGTATCTAAACTTATGTCATACCCTTCACGAATTGAATTGAGAGCACACCGCGTAACTCCTATCAAAAAAAAGAAAAGTTCCTCTGGACGTCAATGATCCGCCAGTCTGAGTTCGTGACGCTCGAGGTATTTTCCGAAGGTCTTTGTGTGCAGTGCATGCATATGGGGCCCTTCGATGACGAGCCGGCGACGCTTGAGATGATGGATGCCTTCATCCGCGAAAACGGTTTTGTCCATGACTTCGCCGGCCGCCGGCATCATGAGATTTATCTCTCGGATCCGCGAAAGACCGTGGCCGGCAAAATGAAAACCATTCTCCGGGTCCCGGTAAAAACAGCGTGAGCGGTTATCCGGTTTCCCGGATAAACTGTTCCACTCTGCTGCGGATCTCTTCCGGCGAGAGGGGAATATTCGGCGATGCCGAATTTCCCGGGCGGATAAGAAGATGAACGAATGAAGTTCCTTTGGCCACGGCGCTGGATATTTCGCTTGGGGTCGCGGCGCGTTCGACCGAGGTGATCCCGGCCGCACGTGCGAGCATCCCGATATCTGCGGTTTCATATGCCGGACTGATCTGATTCCCGGTGCTGCCGAATGTGCCGTTGTCCAGCGCCAGTATATGCAGATGTTCGCAGTTCTGTGCCGCGATCACCGGCAGAACTGCCGAGCCGAGCAGACTCCCGTCCCCGTCGATCACATAGACGGGCGTTTTCGGTGAGGAGAACGCACACCCGAGCCCGATCGCGGATGCCTGCATGTAGCTTCCGAGCATGTAGAAGTTTCCTGCCCGGTCTCCTGACGCATACAGTTCCTTGGACGGCACGCCGATGTTGGAGATGATGACCGCGTTTTTGGGAACCGCGGAGACGATCTCTTTGATCGCCTCGAGTCTTGTGAGTTCCGGTTCGGCGTATCCCGGCAGGAAAAACGTCCGGTCCGGAAGCGAACGTTTCGGATAGGTGATGGGTGCATCCTGCTGAGGATCCCAGCAGGAGGGAAGGATCAGGGCAACATAGGGCGTCTGCTCTGCAAACGCACCTCTGATGACCTCTCTGATCCCTTCCAGATCCTCCGCCGATCTGCAGATCCGGTAGGGAATGTTGTACACATCCAGCAGTTTTGGGAGCGGAGCATTGAACGGGATCTGGGCGCAGATCTTCTCGTCGCAGACGCCGCGCCAGCTTGCCAGGATCGGCAGAGGGAAGTGATACACGCAGGAAAGCGACAAAAGGGCGTTGAGCATATTCCCAAGCCCCGAGCTCTGAATCGAGACGAGCGGACGTTTTCCGGCGAGGACTACCCCTGCCCCGATCCCTACTCCGTCTTCTTCGCGGGCAAGATCGATGACCGGGAACTCCGTTTCTAATAGCGCAGTGAACCGCTTGTTTTTATCGCACGGCAGCGAGGCGACCATGTCGATCCCTTCTTCGTGCATGATCCGAAGGACCGTTTCTTCGTTCATAATACCGGCACCTCGCCGGGATCGACTGTTTCGTAAACGCTTATTTTTGCGGTTTCGCAGTCCTTTTTCACCCGCTGGTATCCCCCGCCGGTGATATTCAGCAAAATGTTCGCATTTTTCCGAATGGAGCCGTCTTCGGCGGCGGAGATGAGGGGCGCAAAGGCAACGGCGGCGGCCGGATCGATGTCGATCCCGTTTTCTGCTTCGGCGAAGATTTTGGCGGCAGTTGCCGCATCGCTGTTTTCTACGGCATACATCCGCCCGCCGCAGGATTTCATCGCATCATACACCCCGCCGCGGATCCCGTAGGGGGGTGTACGGTTGGTCAGGACCTGAGCGGATACCGCGTTGATGGAGGCCTGCGCATTCGGCATATCCTCATCGAGAATATGATCCCTGCCGGCATTCCATGCACGAACCATTGGAACGAACGGAAGATTTTGCGAGAGATGGAGTTCCGGGAGCACACTGCCGAAACGTCCGTCTCCGATTAGACGGATCGCAGCTTCCCATGCGGCGATCCCTCCTGTCCCTGATCCGACCGCCTGGAAGTAATACTCGGGCAGTTTTCCTATCGTAACGGCGGCATCGAGCATCACGCAGCCCATCCCGTCCCGGCGGGCGATGTTTTTGCCGCCGCCTTCCGGGAAAAATCCCGGGGCTTCGCAGATTTTATCGGCCGTTTTGATCGCGTCGGTGTAATCACCGCGGACCGTGATAAGCCGAATACTGCTGTGATCGAAGTATCCTGCGGTCCAGAGCTTGTCTGCCGAACTTTCCGGGACTACTAGGACAACAGGCGTCCCGAACTCCGCGGACATCTGGGCAAACGCCCGGCCTGTGTTGCCGGCGGACGCTACGACCAGCGTTCCCCCTCCCGCCTCTTTCAGTCGGACGATCGTCGGCAAAGCTTCCAGCTCCTTGAACGAACCGGTCGGCACATAACAGCCGCGTTCCGGATAGTAGCCGGTAAACGTGATCCAGAGGTTCGGCAGTCCGAGTTCGCGGCAGAGTTCCCGGTTTTGAAAGGTCATGGGTCTCGATTTGGTCGGGACCGAGCCGTGGACCGGGAGCCAGTCGCTGAATCGGAATACACCCGGCAGATTTTCCCGGACGGTCAACTGCGCGGCTGTATACTCCGCACGGATAAAACCCGGATGATTGGGGCAGGCAAGGGTATAATGGTCTTCGAGAAGTTCCCCGCCGGCAAGACAGCGTAATACGTAATCGCCCATCTAAAACCTCCAAGCGCCGGAATATATCCGGTCACGAACCAGGGCAGCCGCCCGTTCTCCCCGCACGCGGTCAGACTGGCGAAGACCGATTCGAATATCCGCATCGGGAATATGCAGCGTTCCTGCGTTTGCGGAAAACACCTGATGTCTGCAGACGGTCACGCAGGTCAGACAGCCCATGCATGCTTTGCCGATCGAGAGGTCGGGCCGGATCGCCGCGACCGGACAGAGATCTTTCGCGCACTCCGTGCAGTCATCCACGCAGCGCGAAGGATCGACACGGACCCGTCGGTCGGTGTTCTGCCAAACATCCGCGTAGGTCGCGGCGGCAAACGGAGTCCTGTTCTGGATGTCGGCGACCGTGAGGGGTATATCTTCGTCGAGAACACGGAGGGCATTCAGTGTTTCGTCATCCAGTACAGGAATCGCGGTCCCGATTGAAGTCAGGCATTCGGCGCCGAGCGCGGTCACAAAACCGCCCATCATATCGGGATGCATGCCCCGCATATCCGCAGACAACGAAAGATTCGGTTTCTGCGGCGACGATCTCGTCCCGCATCCGAGAATCAGAGCGGGACTGCCGTTCACGAGCGCCGCCGCCCCCGGGACGTGATAGCGTAATCCCGGATCATTTTCGAGCGGGTTGATCTCCCCGCAGCCGGAAACGGACGCGCTCTGCATCTTTGGCTTCATCGGGAAGGTCGAAAAGATCGTGGATATCTCTTCTTCCCTCCGGTTCACAAATCCCATGTAGTTTTTGAATGCCCCGCGGGTGATGATCAGTCTGGCGGAGGACATATCATTCAGACTGACCTGACGGCGGATCGTTCCCGTGTCGGTAACGATCTCTGCGGTGACCGGATTTCCTGCGGCAAGATCCGAAAAAAGGTGTCCGCCGCCGTATGAGGGATCGTGTTCTGCATGGGATGTCCCATACACCATACAATCGACATGTCCGTTGCTTTCATTCGGGCAGGGGCCGATGAACGCCGGGACCCCGTTCAGCGTCATGGAGACGGCATACCGGAAGGTTCCAGGCGCTCCGGCCTGGAACGCGAGAACCGCGGATGTCCCGGACATCACGCCGAATGTTCCGCAGGTCACCACGTCCACGTCGTCCGGTGTGATGGTTTCTCCCTTGCGGATACGTTCCTTGAGGGTTTTTGCCGTCATGACGACCGCGGTTTTGTCGGCGATTTTCCGGTTGATTTCTGCAAGCGTTTTCATAATATCACGATCCCCTCCACTCTGACGTGGAGGCCGTAGGATTTCTGCAGGATCATATTGACGATACCGGTGTGCGTCCGGTCCATCATACAGAATCCCGGCAGGAACGGATGCCGGACTCCAAACTGCGGGGGCCGAGATATGACCCTGGCCACTCCCTCGAATCCGATCATATGGTACATCTTCAGATCAATGATATCAGTGTTGTCCCGCGAAAAGGCGGGACCGACCACATGGCCGGTGATCAGCCCGGTGATATGATCAGCTTCGAGGACGCGGATGACATGCTGGACCGGGCATCCTGCTCCCGCCGGTCTGCCAAGAACGATATCGCCTTTTGTGATCTCTTCGCGCTCGACCAGATCGGGTCGAAACGGCAGAAGAATTTTTCGTGCGGAGGGCTCGTTCGGCAGCGCAGAAAGCACAAAGTCGTACGGAGCATTGCAGATATCCGTTCCCGAATACGATGCGGAAAGCTCTCTGCAGCTGTATGTCGGCACATCCTTATGATAATACGGGCAGGCGGCAAGGTTTTTCATGCCGGACGCTGCCTGTATCATGAATGCATCGCAGCTTTCTGCGCCGCACGCGCCGCAGTCTTTTCCCGGCGGTGTCCAGACCATCAGTCACCCCGGTAGATACTGTCGGGAGCATCGATCTGGCGGATGACCCCGAAATGTTCCTGCCATCCGATCTCCTTTTTCCCGATGCAGATCGTGCAGACGCCAAGCGGCGGGACCCCGCGGAGCATATCCTTTTCCGTCGGAGCGGGCGGCATATCCGCGATTACTTTATTGAGATACCGCATCCCGGTTCCCTGGACGGCGTTGGTTTCGATGATGTCGATATCCGGTGCGACCTCTTTTATCCGCTCGCGGAAGACCTCTTTTTCCGCCTGGGAAACAAGATCGATCTTTGTTACTACGGCCACGTCCGCCAGCGCGATCATCGGGGCCATTTTTAGCGGAGCATGTGTTCCCGACACGGCCGAGATAACGCAGAGGCCAAGCGAATTTTTGGTGTATGGCGTACAGCGCAGACAAAGACCCGCACTTTCGTAAAGAAGATACTCGGCGCCGATCTGTTCTGCCCACTCCATCGCGTCGCGGATGACCATGATCCCCATATGATCCGGGCACATATCTCCTGAATACACTTTTTTAGTGGGGATGCCGAACTCGGCAGCGAGCTCTTCGTCTTCCCATGCCTGCACCACATCGATCTTGAGGTATGCGGCTTTTTTCGGGTCGGGCAGACTGCGGATGATCTGTTTGACAACCGCAGTCTTTCCCGCGCTCGGTGGTCCGGCAATGGCGATCAGCTTTACGTTCATGCCTCGACTCCTTCGAGCCCGCACAGGAGTTCGCCAGCACGGATGCGTTCCCGCAGATTTGTTATTTTCGCATCCATTCGGGCGATCTCCGCGAGCGTTTCCTCTTCTTCTCTTCCCGGGGTCAGGATCTTTGTCACGGCACCGTTCTCCATGACGATCCGCGTTCCCGTGAGGAGAGCAACGTAGGGGTCGTGGGTCACGAAGATAATGGCCTTCTTTTCTTCACGCAGAACTTCGATGACCCGGTCTTTGAAGATGCCGGCGTTTTCCACTTCATCCAGTAAAATGATCGGCGTGTCGGAGATGATGATAGCGTCGGCAATAAAAAGCGATCTGGTCTGCCCGCCGGAAAGAGCGCTCATCCGCATATGCGGCAGGATTTTTTCTCCGGTAAACTCGTTTGCGATGCGGATGGTCTTCTCGACAATACCCTCTCCGTCCAGTTTGCGTGAACGGATATGCATTGCCAGAAACTCGGAGACGACCAAATCGGCAAGGCATTTGGTATTCTGGGTGATCATGGCGATGGGTTTTCTGGCTGGATCGCGGACCAGAGCCTCGCCGGGTTCGCTGCCGTTGATCAAAATCCGGCGGTTCGTGACGGTGTCTCCCTGGGCGAACACTTCGATGTCGTTGATGAAAGCGGTTTTTCCCGAACCTGTCGGACCGACGATGGAGAACGTGTCGCCCGGGCGGATAACGATCTCATCAAATCCCTCTATTTTTCCATCACGGGTGGTTCCGGGAAGGATGGTGAGGGACTCTATCTCTGTTCGTGAAGAAGACATACCTGATACTATCAACTTGACGCATAATAATACTTTATCTCTAAGGTAGAATTGTTAGTATAATAAGATATTATTTGAAGTTAAATTATCTATGATGTATAACAAGAGTGAGGCGATCAGCTTAATCGATTGAAGAGATGATGGGTCGACCGAACCATTTCCAATCAGTATTCATCAAGTTACCGGGTATTAGTAAGATTTCATATTGATTATACGAAATTATGGGGTATAGGCCGGCGTTCGATCAGCCTGAATTTGGCAGTTAGTGGAAATACCATATAATGAGCACCTCTGAGCATTTGTCATAAGCCCTGATAAACGCCCTCGTGAGTCACGTACTTTTTAGAATAGGACGTACGCGGTCTGATTTCGACCGAAAAAAACTGAGGTACTTATGGGATGCAATGCGATTTCGTTTAAGGCATTCATGTTTCCACACCTAAAATATTTCTTCCCGAATTGAATCCACACCAACATCGCGTAACTCCTATAGAATACATCACCAATATTTCATACATTTATCTAATTATGGGGTGCGGGAGTCGCCCTCCCGCACCCCTTAATCAGAAAAAAGGAAAGAGATGTGGGTGAAATATATTTGCCAACTGTCAAATTCAGGTGTCACAACGTATGCGGCCCGACCGAAAAAAAAAGATTTTCGGGAAAAAAGCAGGTTAGAAAAAGTCCAGCGTCGCCTGCTTTGGGGCGAGCTTTTTTTCTTCCGGAGGTTCTTCGAGCGGCAGTTCTTCTGCAGCCGGCGGCGTTTCCGGGACGGGAGGTTCCTGCATTCGAAGTGCCTCAAGCTGCTCCTCGAGTTTTCGCATCTCCGCCCTCTTTGAAGCCGCCATTTTTTTGACCTTTGTGTCCCGTTCTTTTGCGGCCTGCTGGACCGTCTTTACCGCGGCGGCAGCGGCGGCCTTGTCATGCAGAACGATCCCCATCTGGTCGACGTCGAGGTTGTGGCGTTCACAGAATGCTGCAGGATCCTTTTCGGCAAACCGGGAAAGCAGATCCAGATACTGACTCTGGATCTGACTCTCCGGAATACTGTATCCTTCCGCAAGCGACGCCGCGAGTGTTCGTCTGACCGCTTTTTGTTTCTTTGCGGTGCTCATCCGTTTCCAGCGGGAAGGCGGCATGATCCGGGTCCGAAAGCCGGCGCCTGCGTTTTCCGAAGCGACTCCGAGCGTCATCATCGACGTGGCATACCGCCAGAGGGTGAAATACTGGCGCCGCATCGTTCTTCCCAGATACACATCGGCCCGCGAGATCCTGCCGTATGCCCGGATCCGCCGTTTGGGGTCATGCATCAGCGGGATCGACTCCTCGATCCACTGCATGACAGAGTCGGGTTTTTCGTCGCATTCGAAGGAAAGTTTCTGCAGTTCGCGGTCCGGTGCCCCGGCAAACACGCCGCCGACTAAATCAAAGATCGTTGCCCGTTCATCCTTCTGGGCAGTATTGATGTCTCCTGCGGAGATGCTCGTCTTCCCGGTCGAAGAGCCAAACAGCATGTTTACGGCAGTACGCATATCCCCTGCCGAACTTTCCGCGATCGCCGAAAGCGCGTCTTCCCCGCAGGCGATGTCCTCGAAGCGGCAGATCTCCTTCATCCGTTTCTGCAGCGTAGAGACACCGATCGCCCTGAAAGGGACCGGATCGCAGAGTCTGCGGATCGAATCGGAAACCCCGTATGCATCGTTTGCGATCAGAACGA
>JAQVAY010000040.1 GCA_028690575.1 Bacilli bacterium
TCGCTTATATACTTTTTTCACAGTTTTGTTTTTTTCTGCCAGCCAGCCATTTGGTGAAGATACTGATAGACTAGAAACAAGGCCAGTCGGTGAAAAAATGGCGTTTTTTTCTTCAATATCATACATCAATAGATACCTCCTTGACAGTATCGTTTTGAACGGAGGATGTATTTACCTCCGTTTGCTCAGAACTACCCGATATATCAGCCTGATTTTTGATTCCGTGTTTCAAGATGAATCTCTTAAACTCGACTCCACGCATTATACAGAAAGGCTTTCCCACTGCTGCTTTTACTTGTGGGTAGTTTGCCTTTTGACACAGGCATTTCCAGACATCACAGTAAGGCTCCTGCTTTTGTTTCTTTCTTTCTATCTTGCCTATTGAATGACTTCCTGGGTGCTCGTACTCAATCCAGATCTTTTCTCCGGAGGGAGATATACAGGTGATATCCGGCATGTCCTCGACCTTCTGACCTCCCCAATTGTGGACCTGAACGTCTGTGTATCCAGCCATGCACAATTCACCAGCTGCTAGATAGCAGGTAACCCAATGATCTTCGCTTTCTCCATCAATCAGCCCGTTCTCGTTTAAGATCCCATCTGCCAGCCATACCGGGAACTTTCCGGAGCCTCCCATAACACTTGTGGCATCTGTAGGGGTAAACCCTTCTATCTCATAATCGTCAAGTTTTGTAATCCAATTTGAAGCAATCAGGCCTTTATCACGGATCCACGTAACCCTAGAATCAATCTCATAGTTATCTGAGATACAAACGCCCGCTTTTGATTCTTTGTTTGTTTTCCCGAAGAAAATTTCTTCCATTTTGCCAGTAAGGTTCACTTCACCTGGTATCTTTTGCCCGAGCCTGAGAAGCAGGTATTTACCTTTTCCTTTTTCCATAAGCCGCGCCTTGTCCTTCTCCGTGAAGTAAAATTCTTTTGCGAATTCCTCAACATTTTCCTTACTCATGTTACACATTAAAATAATGAAATCTGTATTTGCTTTCAACACCTTCAAGATCGGCGCTGCTCCGTCCAGGTCCTGGTTATCGAAGCATACTGACATTTTCCCTGATCTCGCTTCTCTAATGAGTTTGAGGATCGAGCGAGCCATTAACTTATCTTGCAGTAATGCGGCTCCTTCATCGAGCGTTAGAATAGTGCGCCTCTTTTTCCTGTAAGCCTCTGGAGAGGGAGTTTTAAGGCGCATTGTGATAATATCCATCAGGAGGATAGTAACCGCTTCTTTGACTCCATCCTCAAGGCCTGAAACGTCTATAGTAATGAATCGCCCGGTTGCATCGAATGTGTTGTGATTATTCATCCAGTCCCAGGCGTTCCCCTCTTCCATCTCTTCGGTGTTGTCCAGGAGAGCCTGTATAGATGGCCACTTTGATTTTTTGGATTCGTCCTTTAACCACTCTTTACAAACCTTTCTCCAATCGCCATATGAAGGCCAGTTTTTCCCATCGGTCCATAAGTGGGTATTTAGAGGATATCCTTTTTTGTCAACCAATTTAGTCCTTTCAAAGGTATCTTTCATTGTTGCCACAAGTGCGGACCGCATAGGAGTGCTAAAACTTGACCCGATCAATAACTCTACGTTTCTTTTGATACTAACCTGAGTTCTCCTGTATGCAGCCCTGCGAGCTGCGACACTTTCGCCCATTGTTGCAGGATCGAAGTACACAAACCAGGGGTTAGGATCGTATTTTGTGCCTTCCCCAATCTTTAGCAGCTGCCCGTCTAACGCTTTAATCGCGTTCAGGTGACTCGTTCCCATGTCCTCCTTAGGGGAAATGTGAATAAAATCACAATTAACCACCGCTGCGTTATAATCTATATATAGTTCTGTTGTAGTTTTCCCGGTCCCACTGCCCCCGAAAATCGCAAAATGCTTGCTCATAAAATCGTCTGATTCGAAATCCGCATATAGGGGTATTTTTGCGTCCGAGTGAAAGCCGAGTAAAACCCCTTTCCGGCTCATTGCCTGAATTGGATTTCGGGCAGGCCAGAGCATAGCCACCGTGTTCCCCTGCACATCCGTGAACGTTTCGTCAATTGTTTCATTCGTTGGAAGGCCTGCTTTGATAGACCTTAAATGCCCGCCGAAAGGTTGTTCTGTGAGTATATTTTGCCCGTTCAGGTTGAAATTGAGCATGGAAGTAAGCGCGTTTACCTCCTTCCTGGTAGCTCCATCAATCCTTACAACCATCGAATGTCTGAAGGTCTTGTGATCGCCATCGTAGGACTGCCTAGAATACCTCTCCACGTCTTCCGCTGCGTAGTCGTACCGCCTTGAGTATCGCCCACCCTGCTGGATCTGCGTTTCTTTTGTTTTCTCAATTTCGTCTAATGTTTTGTCTACTGCTTCCGATTCATTGAGCGAATCCCTTTTAATTATCGTCTGCGTTAACATTATTTGTGCGTCTTCGGAAATCATCATATCAAGGATCGTGTCTAATACCTTCGGTCTAAGGTTTTTGGGAAGCCCAGGGGTCATTGGGTTTATTGGAGAAGGTGCACCAATCCAAGTACAAATAGATTCTTTTTCTTCGTTGATTATAGCTGATTTGCCATCCTTCGCGGACCGGATCGAAGCAGCGCAGGCCTTGAAAGCTGCAACCTTGTTGGTTAGCCTTGTTTCCTCAAATTCTTCCATTTCTAAGGATCTGAACTGAAGGAAGGTAATTATCCTGCCTACAGTCCGAGCATAAAAGTTAGTAAGAAAATTCAATTTTAATACCTCCCTTCGTGGGTATTGTGTGAAATCATCCCGCCGAACATAGCAAGAACTTCTTCCTCTGTTTCAAGTCGCCTGCTATCTATTCCCTGCATTTTTAATGCCTTTTTCACGGAATCAGCAATATTATTCAGAGTTAGAAATGCCTCTTCTTTCTTTGTAGTATACGGAATAATGAACCCCATATGGGTTTCATATGTCTTTGAATCTGTTTTCCCGCACAATTCCGCCTGCTCATAACAGATATCGCGGAGTAACGGGATTTGCTTTTCTTTTTTCAGTTCCTTTTTAAACTGCTCTCCTGCATCTCCTGTGCTCTTTCTTGCCTTCAGGACTGTTTTGATTATTGTGTTTGCTGGAACCCCTGTAAGGGTCATTTCTGAATTTGCAAAGAATACATCTAGGTCTTCAGGCTTGCAGGCGAAAAGCTCCAAGTATATCCCCCAATTATGACCTTTATTCGCAATAGGCCAGAATTCAGTAAACCCGCCTTTGAAAATGTTTTTTATCCTTGAAAAATTCTTTACTTTGTACCAATCCTTTTTATTATATTTCCAGATCCGTTCTTCTCCCTGGAATCGACTAATCAAAAATATTATACGCCGTTCGAAATTGTATAGAGCAATTCGATTGAGTCCAACGAACACGAAGAACAACCAGAAAGCTATTGTGATTACACCACCGACAACGTCAATGAATAATGAATCTGTAATGATCACCCGGGAAAATATAGCATACAACGCGGTAGCAATTGCGCAGGCAAAGAATATCCTCAGCTGGTTCGTCCTGAGGCCCCAGACCGTTGGATCAAACATTCTTGTGATTGTAGTAGGTGCGTTCGATTCTGTCAAAGTTAGTACCCCCTGGCTGTCCGTCTTACATATCTCCCAGGTCTTGAAGTCCACAGGAGATAAACCACATAAATAAGAGGCCACAGCGTCCCGATTACAACAACGATAATAGTTACTATCATCATTGTACCGTAGAACGGAGGTGCTGCAATTAGCGCCTGTGCTGGTGACATCTCAGCAACGTGTTGAACTGTTTTAGCATTGATTAAAAGCACCAATGGGCGCATGAATAAAACTGTTTCAAAGAATAGTAAAGTGCCTAATCCAAGGTATCGAATGAAGCCCCAGGGTATTGCAATTGCAATTGCAACGAAGAGAACCTTGGCGTAAATAATGTTGATTAGCTCTATTCTCCCAAGGAAAAAACCACCGCTGAGTAGGTAGGACATCCCTTGATAGAAGTAAAGTGGGATATTCTTCGACGAAAATGATATATATTCCAGCGAGTCCAACATTATTCCACTTGACCAGGCCTGTTCTAAGTCAATTGAGTAATCAAGCAGAAATGGCAACCCGGCAGGCAAGACGATAAGCAAGATTAAAGTTTTGTAATACAGCCCGAAGCCTAAGAAGTGCTGTGCCCCAGAAAAGAACTCTGTAACCTTTCCGGCATCGTCCGGCTTGAATTTCTGCAAGAAAAAATACCCTGCAATCCAGACCAGGATGATCATCCCACAAATGACATACGTCAGATAATCGCCTTCTTGTTCTTTCTTGACCCATTCAAGGCTTTCAGGGTGCTGCTCTGCTGCTGCAATACCACTGATTAATTTTGCAGAAGGAGAAGCGCTTACTTCATCCGGAAGAGATCCAAGTTTTACCCCCCAGTTTTCAGATAAAGCCGCGTCCGCCCACTCCCGGGGAGTTTCTTTTAAAGCGTCTTTTACCATCTCCTTTCCTTCGTCCATTGAACCCGAACGGGTTGATTTTGTAATGCTTACCCCTGGTTCAGGTATTATGGTAGCTGTTTCGTTATCGATATCAATTTTTATAGCTGGATCTATAAGGGGGTCTAGAGTAGGAATCACCGTGATATTTCCTTCTTCAGCTGCACATACCAGGCCAGGAGAAAGGAAAAACAAGATAAGAATGAAAGAAAGGAGTTTAGGTATCATTTTTCCTCCTTTACATCCAACTCATGTAAATTGAAATTCCAGTTACCAGACTTACCCCCATCAGAATAACGCTGCACATCCCCATGAGCCCGGAAGCTGCAGATCTGGGAGTTCCTACTATTATACCACCGAAGGAAGCCCCACCGCATTTAAGAAGCGCTCCAAGTCCCAGGAAGAACACGATCCCAATTGACAATAAGAGAAGTTTCATTAATGGTTCGTTAATAGCTTCTGTGCTCTGTACCTCGTTTACCCCTTCCTGAACTGTTATACCATCAAGCTCAACGGCCCCTAAAACAGGGTTAGCTAACATTAATACCAAAAATCCGATACATAGTAATTTTCTTAGCATGTTATTTACCTCTTTGTGTAGTAAGTATAAATACTTACTACAAGCTATAAATAACTTTCTGGAGTAACAAAAAAGTAAAAAAGAAATTAATAAAGAATTTTCCTGATATAATACCAGGCTCCAAAGCCAAAAATCAGGAAAAGCCCAAATGAAGGAAACAGCCAATCCGCATAAAATTTATCCGGGTAATCTTTCTTAATATGGTCGAAGTGTATTACCTGGAAAGACTCGTAAGGAGTATAAGCCGTCACGGTTAACTTTTCAGGATCGAAAGAGCCATTTATATACAAAAACTCTCCTTGATGGTCTAAATCTCCATTCCAGTAATTGACCTTTGAAAAGTTTGTATATATTACCCCGTTATCGTTTCTGTGCTGTTCTCCGAGTAAGTAAATATGGTTTACTTCCTTCCCGTCATACTCGTATTTTACCTTTGTAAGCCCTTCTGAAGGCACGTAAGCGAGGGAATGAATAGGATACTCGTAAAGTATCCCTTTGATTTCAGAAGGCCTTTGTAAGACCTCCGGAGCTTTCACGGTATCCGAGAAGACCGCCTTAGATGTTTTGTACTTCTTTTTAGTTGTCCCGGTTGAATCGGTGCTTAATTTATACCACTCCATCGTAACGGTAAGGGTTGCCGTTACGTTTCCATTTTCATTTTTAATATCCACATCTTTTTTGATTTGGGAAACGCCTGTATTATTCCAGGAATAAGAAGGAGCCTTCACAGCTTCATACTTCACAAGAACACTGTCGTTTTTGGGGATGTAAGGGACCCCATCAATGTTGATAAGGTCCCTGAAGCCTACAATCTTTATACCACCTGCTATCCTTCCTGATTCCGTTTTTTGAATGGTATAATGAATATCTTCCTCTATCTGGTCCGTCCTGCCTGTATCCGTGAATTCCACTTCTAATATATCAAAGATTGAATCAAATACTTTCTCCGTCATTTCCAATGTTGGCTGGTTGTCGATTGAAATATCCCCAATTGGAACACCCATGGTTTCGAGAATAGCAGCATCCACAAACTCATTGTCATGGATGTATACGTTCTCTCCTCCATGCAACCATATAGCTTTCAGTCCAGGGTCTGCAAATGTATTGAAACGAACTTCAATGTTTCTAGTAGGATATCCTGTCTTTCTTGCATCATACCCCTTTGAAACACTTGCATCCCCTATTTGAAGACCGTTAGCCCCATGTTTATAAGCCCCGTAAGACTCACCGCCGTAGCTGAAAAAAAGATTGTACTCAACTAAGCAGGTATCACAATTATCAAGTCTTGCACAATCACTTGTGATACCTGCAATTTTATTATTATTAATATATCCATTTCGAACTACTGAAAAATAGATCCCTTCGTGCTGGCAGTTGCTTATTTTATTGTCATAACAAGCGACCCCATCCGCATAGATGATGTATATACCATCTGAAAACGCATTGTAGAGTTTCATATCATGAATTTTGATATTGTTCGCAAAGTCCCCACTATATCCTCCGATGTTGATTAATTTCTCACAATCATGTTCTCTACCAGGTTGAGAATTTGCGTATCCAGTCGGTAAGTTCTTAATATTACCGTCAATTTGAAAACCTGCAATTTCAACGTTTTTAATAGATCCGATGGAGCTTATAACGCCTGTTCTGCCTGTAAACCACTGAGAGCTGGTAGAAGATACTCTGATAATTGCGTCCGGGTCCCCAAGTAACCTAACGTTCGACCTCATAATTATAGTATTATCAACTTCGTAGATCCCAGCGGTTAAAAATACAGACACTCCCCTTGCGCTTGTAGCGGCTTGTTTAATTGCTTCATTAATTTGTTTTTGATTTGAATGTCCACCTTGTGGACTTAATACAATTTGTTCTCCCGCTAGTCCAATTTGACTTAAATAAATAAAAAGTAACAAAATAAAAAACAGTTTCCTTAAAAGTGTCTTCTTTTTGATGCGCATACTCTTTATAAAGTGAGTAAGTTATTTATACTTTGTGTAGTAACTATATATGATTACTACACAAAGAAGTGTTAGATATGAACTTGACCAACTGGATTATACTGTTTATCGTGTTTCCCCATGCTGCTTTTCTTTTAGCAGGCGTAAAACATGCAGAAAAGTTCTTGAAATTCGTTTTGTGGGGATACCTGGTTACTTTCGTTCTGATGGTAGTCTACACACTGTTGGTAGTCTACACACTGTTTACAGTATGATTCTTTTGAGAGGTGAAAAGAAAATGAAGCCATGGATGGTCGAAAGGCAAGGAATTGATATGGGGTTTGAAGATCTTGAGAGGCAGATTGAACATGAATATGGGAAAAGAAAAAGTGCTGTGAGTGGGTGGAGTGATAAGCCTAAGAAATGTAAGAGGGTGAGAAAATGAAGCTTATTGACATAATAAATAAAGTGCTTGGTACTAACCTTAATGTAACTGTAACAAATGCTACGCAGGAAACCGCACCAGAACCAGAAGAAAGCCATTACATTCTCAATTATAATACTCAAGAATGGAAAAGTCATTTCATAATGATTAGAGCATTCGATGAGCAGTCGGCTGTAAGAACGTTGTTAAGCTCCCGTACAGATATAAAGCATTTCAGATGTGAATGCCGGATAGAGGATATAATTCAGGATTCGGAAGCAGATAACCTTGTATATGTGGAATATACAGATGCTAAATGGAATTCTCATTATGTAGCTATCAACGCGGAACCTGGGAATGTGCTTGGGCTGTTGGTAGGGAGATATCCGAAGATTAAAGGGGCTCATATTCAGAATAAGATTGATGAGGTGATAGCTTAAATGCAATATGTATCTGCTGTAAACTTCGTGTATGGTGCGAGGTTCACGGCTGGACTGATAGGAGTAATCAACAATTGGCAGCGTGTAAAGGAGGCAAAAGACTATGACCTACAAGAAACAACCATTCAAAAGAAAATCAAACTGCCTACAACGCCTCGCCTGGAAACTACTATCACCAAAAACCCTAACAATCGCCTTTCACAGAAAAACCGCATTAATAGAAGCTGAACAGTATAGGGAAGGACTTGAAGATGGTATAGATGAGAACGGGCCCTACCTCAACACACTTGAAGGAAAAATGTACATCCCTGAAAACGGATGGATTGCTACAGGGCATTTGGGGGAAAGATGGGCAATTCAAGATGATATCTTCAGAGCTACTTATGAGCCTGCTATAGAGGCTGTGTAGAATGATGCTAAAAGCGTGAGATAATGAACGGAAAATCTCACGAACGCTTAAACTTTGCTCTTTTGATTCC
>JAQVAY010000041.1 GCA_028690575.1 Bacilli bacterium
TAAAAAACCTTTCTCGTTAAAGAAAGGCTTTAGACGTAAACTAATAAGGAATTAAGCGTTATCTTGCTTCTTCTTTTGGAATAACTTAACAATCCAAGCAATAATTCTATCGTAGAACTTATTAGCTAAGAAGATGGTAAGAATTCCTGAACCGGCTCCAAAGATAATGCCTGCGATAACATCAGTGGGGTAATGAACACCAAAATAGAGGCGAGAAAAAGCGATAATCGTCGCGACAACAATAGCCACAATACCAGTCTTGCGATGGTAGTAGAAAATGATTGTAGCGCATAAAGCGGAAGAAAAAGAATGCCCGGACATGAAGGAATAGGAATCAGGAACCTCAAAGAAGCCCAAAAAAGAACTCCCGCTGGGAAGCATCCAATGACTTACTCTCTCAAAGAGAGTTTGACCAATTGCTCCCATTTCGAAAGGACGGGGTCTCTGAAAAGAATATTTGACAATAATGTTGTTGCCTAACATAGCGAATACTACTAGAGCAAAACCCAGCACTAAACCAGTTTTTCTCCATTTTTTGAAAAACAACATGATGATTGCAGCGATGATCCAAATTAAACCTTTGTCACAAGCTAGTGTGAAAATATCGAAAATCCAACTTAACCAATCTAATGATGGATTTGCGTTGGCTCGAGTGAGCCACTCCAAAAAATTAAGCTCCCAAGTCATATTTCTCCTCCTTTGGTTTCTTTCGTGAAGAACGGACTAAAAGATATGATAATCCAGCGCATATAACCAATAATAAAAGGCCGATTGGAATTTCAAATTCCATTCCCATTATTGGATTATATCCTTCGATTGTTTGACCGGCCCAAACAAGGTAGTAATTAAAAACAACCATGTTGAAAAAGATTACCAAGATACTACCGAAGACAAAACCTGCAATTGCAAAATATGTTCCATTATGATGTTTTCCGATAAAGAATTTCATTGCTTTAGAAGTAATGATTACTCCAATAAGAACTCCGATTGCAAAAGATCCGAGCATTGCGAATAACTTCCAAGTGTTGGAAAAATCGCCAACTGTTAAGATTTCTTTTACCCATTGAATGGTATTTTCAAGAAGAGGTTTATAAAAACCGAGAATTAGTAGAATTAATGAGCCAGATAAACCTGGAACTGTGAGAGCAACAGCCGCGATGATTCCAACAGGAACTAGAACAAGAATAAACCACCAAGGCATATCGGCAAAATGGCTATTTAGATCCATTTTTCCACCGAACAAAACGGAAACAATCCCAAGAGAGATGACAAACAAGGCCCCTAAAATCGCTAAAATGATATATTTTTTGGTAATTTTCACTTTTCTTATTTCATCAACCACTCCAGGGAATGAACCAATTAAAAAGCCGGCGAAAATGCAAATAATGCCGAAAACAAATTGCTCAAGAGCGCGATCAAATAACCAAACGCATGGAATAACAGCAAATATAATGCCTAATAAAATTGGCAACAAAATAGCGAAAGAACGGCCGAACTTTTTTCTAAAATTAGTGACAGCCCAAATAATTGATTCATATACTTTTAAAACAACCGCAACAGCCGATCCACTAACTCCAGGAATAGCGGCGCCAGCCCCAATACCCATCCCGGCTAGGAATTTTTTAAACCAGTTTTTTACTTTCATGTGCTTTTTAGTCTATCAAGAATAGTTATCTTTGTTAAGATATGCTTTTGTTTTTAAGTTTGTTATAATAATCGGCAGGACAAAAATGAAATTAATTGTTGGTTTGGGTAATCCTGGGAAAAAATACGAAAAAACTCGTCACAACATGGGCTTTATGGCAATTGATTTACTGAGTGGAGCTGCTAAAATTGATGTCGATAAGGATATTTTTCATGGTCTTTTAGGCCGTGGAAAAATCTTAGATGAAGATGTTTTATTATTTAAACCAACGACTTTTATGAACCTGTCTGGTCTAGCTGTCAGCGAAGTAGTTAATTATTTCAAAATTGACATTGAAGATATTATTATCATCTTTGATGACATGGCATTATCGCCAGGACAAATCCGCCTTAGAAAAAGCGGTTCTTCCGGTGGTCACAAGGGAATGCAAAACATCATTGAAGCCTTGAAAAGTGAGAATATCAAACGCATTCGCATTGGTATTGGCGAACCATTAGAACATGACTCAGTTGACTATGTGCTTGGCAAGCCATTAAAAGATGAACTGCCATTGATAAATGAAGCAATTGAATCTTCGATGGAAGCAATTAAACTCGCTTTTAAAAAGGGATTCGACTACGCGATGAATACATTTAATTAAGGAGACTAACTAATTATTGAATCTGTTTGATAAGTTAAAGAATAGTAAAGCAATCCCCCCCTTTCTTTCTAGAAAAGGGCATTTTGTCGTTGATAGTTCTATTGGAATTGCCTTACTTACTGCAGCAACCTATCGTGAAACACACGAACAATATCTCATTGTGGCTTCTAACTTATATCAGGCTCAAAAGATTTATAGTCTTATTTCTTTGTTTGTTGATTCCAAAGACATTTATTTATTTCCAAGCGATGAACTAATTCGAGCCGAGAATATGGTCCAATCAAAAGAAATGGTGGCCCAAAGATTGTTCGCTCTGAGCAAGATAGTTACTGGACAAGCTCAAATTGTAATTGCAAACGTGGCTTCTGCAACACGTTATTTACCATCCCCTTCTTTGTTTAAAGAACAAATTATCAGCTTAGAAGTTAGTAAGTCCTATGATTTAAGCGAATTGAAGAAGCAACTTGTCAGGAATGGATATAGTCTTGTCAACAAAATCGATCAGTCTCTTCAATTTGCCATCCGCGGAGATATTTTAGATATTTTCTCAGTCAATAACGATTTTCCAGTCCGAATTGAATTTTATGGGGATGAAATTGAATCGATGCGATATTTTGATATCGCTACTCAAACTTCAACCACATCGATTAAAAACACAATAGTGCTTCCTGCAAGTGACATAATTCTTGGAAGTGAAGAATTAAAAAATGGCCCTGATAAACTACTCGATATTCTTCAAAGTGATGAGAAACATATTTCTCGTGGCGATTTTGAAACCCTTAGAGACAATCTTACTGAAGATATCGATAAAATAATGTCATTTGATTCGAGTCAAAGAATATATAAATATTACGGTCAATTACTCGAAAAGCCTTTTTCTCTTTTTGATTATTGCAAGCCATTCACCACAATATTTGTCGAAAAAGAATCGATTATTCAATCAAACGAATTGTTATTGAAAGAATCAAACAATTATTTAGGAGAGTTATTCGAGAAAAGATTGGCGATCAGTCATTTATCTTTCTATCAAGACATCAATCGCTTATCTTTGTTTTCTGGAAATAACATAATTACTACCTCAGAATTCTTTACTCATCCTGATGACATTTCTTTTTCTTTGAAAAACGTTCCCTTCCAAGCCAGCAAAACAGTTGATATGTTTTCGATTATTCAAAGTTATTTAAATGAAGATTATAAAATTGTTTTATCTCTTTCTAAAAACGAACACATCAACACTGCACAAGAGGGTCTATATAAGTTAGGGCAACGTTGTGAAATTGTTCACGAGTTTTCCTTGCCAAAAACAAAGGTGGGACTGACCTCTCTCTCTCTACCTCAAGGTTTTGTTTTACCAGATGAAAAAATTGTCTATTTAACTAGCGCTGAATTATTCAATGATCGTGTTAAAACAGCCCGTTTTGATAGTCGTTTTAAAGAGGCAACAATTCTTAAATCATACGAGGATTTGGAACCTGGAGATTATGTTGTTCACGAATATCAAGGAATTGGCCAATTCGTAGAACTCATTAATTTAGAAGTTGATAACATCCATCGGGACTATTTAAAAATTGCTTATCACGCCGGTGAACTTCTTTATGTTCCGCTTTCTCAATTTCAATTAGTGAGAAAATACTTAGGCAAAGAAGGCTCTGCCCCTCGCCTCTCTCGTCTCCATAGCAAAGATTGGGAAAACACCAAAAAGAAAATTAAACAAAGAGTGAATGACCTAGCTGAGCGACTAATGCATTTATACATTGAAAGAAGTAAGGCTAAGGGATTTGCTTTCGCTAAAGATGATGAATTCCAAGAGCAATTTGAAAGATCGTTTCCTTATGAATTAACCCCTGATCAAGATCGAGCTATGCAAGATATTAAAGCTGATATGGAGTCTTCTTCTCCGATGGATAGGCTTTTATGCGGCGATGTTGGCTATGGCAAAACTGAGCTTGCTTTTAGAGCGGCTTTCAAAGCAATTAATTCAGGAAAACAGGTTGCAATATTGTGCCCGACTACATTGCTTGCAAGGCAGCACTATGAACTGGCTTTGGAACGATTTTCAAAATTTGATGTAAAAATTGCAGTGTTTTCGCGATTAATTCCAGATAAACAACAGCAAGAGTATATTAGAGGCATTAAAAACGGAACCATTCATTTAGTGATAGGAACCCATCGTTTATTATCAAAAGAAATTGAATTTCAAAATATTGGTTTATTGGTTATTGATGAAGAACAGAGGTTTGGCGTTGAACAAAAAGAACGCTTAAAAGAAATTAAAAATAATGTTGATGTTTTAACTCTCACTGCGACTCCAATTCCGCGAACCCTTCAAATATCTTTGTTGGGTGTAAGAGCGATGTCGATTATCAATACCGCTCCTCAATTCCGGATGCCTATTCAGACTTATGTCATTCCTTTTAATATCGATATCGCTAAGGAATTAATCCAACGAGAATTAGGAAGAAAAGGACAAGTATTCTACCTGCATAACAATATATCCACCCTTTATATGTGTGCCAATCGGCTTCATCGTTTGATGCCTGAAATTTCAATTGGAGTAATTCATGGCGGCATTGATAAAGAAGAAATTGAAGAAACGATGATGAAGTTCTATAACGGTGAAATTGACGTTTTAGTTTGTACTTCCATTATTGAAAACGGAATTGATATACCTAACGCCAATATGATAATCGTTGAAGATAGTGAGAATTATGGTTTATCTCAGCTTTATCAAATTAAAGGAAGAGTGGGCAGAAGCGATCGCATCGCTTATGCATATTTGATGTATTCACCTCATAAAATACTTAAAGAAAAAGCCCAAAAAAGATTAAAGGCGATTCAAGACTTTACTGAACTTGGTTCGGGCTATAAGATTGCTCAGCGCGATTTAATGATTCGTGGTTCGGGAGATGTCCTAGGACCTGAACAAGCTGGCTTCATCGATTCCATTGGTCTAGATATGTATATTAAGTTATTGAACGAGGCTGTTAAAGAAAAAATGACTGGTGAAAAGGTTGAGGAAGTGGAATCCACGCCTACTTTATCCATCGATGCTTTCATTCCCGACACTTTCGCTAATGATTCAGACAAAATTGAACTATACCAAGAAATTTTGTCATCCCCGTCCATCGATGCCTTGGCTTCTACCAAGATTAGAACTCGTGATATCTTTGGTAAAATCCCACCTGAAGTCGAGCTTTTGTTTAAGAAAAGAAACATCGATTTATTAGTTAAAGAAGCGAGAGTGGAATCTTTGCAAGAAAAAGTTCAGATGATTGAATTAACACTGGGGGACGATTTCATAAGAATAAGAGGAATAGGCAATATGCTATTTCAATCGGTTATACCTTACCTCCAAGTTGTGAAGATTAGCTATTTGAATAACAAGTTTAAAATTTCTTTAAAGAAAGGGAAAAATTGGATTTCTGATTTAGAGAACATATTAAAGAGTTTGGTAAATGTCTTGGTTAATAATAGAATAATAGAAGAAGTATGAGAGCAGATTTAGTTTTAAAACAAACCGCTATTATTAAGCGAAGAGTAATTGCGAAGACCCTGTTAGATAATGGTTGTGTTTTAGTGAATGACAGAATAGCAAAACCATCAACAGAGGTTAAAAGCGATGATGTTTTAAGCGTATCTTTAGGGCAGCGAATTATCAAAGCAAAAATTGTCTTTGAATTACGTGGCAAAAAAGAAATTGCGATAAGCGAAATTCTTTCTATTGAGAAAAAATAAAATGAATCTTAATTTAGATCATACGAAAAAATATTTATTGGCATGTTCATTCGGCCCAGATTCTATGGCCTTGTTTTCCTTATTAATTAAAGGAAATTATTCCTTTTCTGTTGCTCATGTAAACTATAATTTAAGGAAAGAATCGGGCGAAGAAACGAAGGGTTTAAGTGAGTTTTGTCACGCCAACAAAATCCCTTTGTTTATACATGAAGTTAAAGAAAGAATTACATCTAACCTTGAAGAAAGATGTCGAGAAATTCGTTACCACTTTTTTCAAGATTTATATACTAAATTAAACATCGATTATTTGCTTGTCGGCCACAACCAAGATGATAATATTGAGACATATTTATTACAAAAAAAGCGCAAAAACCTCGTTAATTACTTTGGAATAAAAAAAGAAACAACTTTATCAAACATGCATATTATTCGTCCTTTACTCGATTGCAAAAAAAGCTTCTTAATAGATTTTTGCCTCAAAAATAATGTGCCGTTTTCTATTGACTCATCTAATCTGACAAACCTATTCCAAAGAAATATAATTCGGCACGAAATTGTCGAAAAGCTAAGCGATGGAAAAAGAAAAGAAATAATAAAAGAGATCGACGATAAAAATCTTGAGTTGCGTGTTTTAAGAGACAAAGTAGAAATTGAACAAGCTAAGGAATGTAATTTTCTTAAGAAACTTAACGATCAAGAGCTTGCTTATGCTCTTACATTTTTAGGAAGGAACGTAAAACCAGATTTTGAAATTTCTTTACGATTTGTTAAACAAGTAAGAATGCTTCTCGAATCAGAAAAGCCAAATATTGTAACGAAGGTTAATGATTTGCTGTTTGTCAAAGCTTACAAACAATGTGATTTCTCCCTTCCTATTCCTACTTGTGACTATTCTTTTACAATGAAGACACCCAGTCTACTCGACACGATCTTCTTTTATGCTGATTTCCGTAATGATTATTCAAATCGAAACATTACTATCGATGATTTCCCTCTAGTTATCAGAAACGGCAGTAAAAAAGATGAGTACATTATTTCAAGTTACAAGACAACCATAAGGCGCTTGTTTATTGATTGGAAAATGCCCCTTGAATTGAGAAAACGTTGGCCGGTTATCGTCAACAAAAAGGGTATTGTAATTTATGTTCCTCGTTATCAACCTGATTTTGTGCCCACTAAAAATATAAATTTTTATGTAAAATAAGTGTTTTGCTTTTTTCATGCGCCTATAATAATGTATAATTCTTTATAATTAGCAAATTACGCTAAACACCCAAGGAGGCATGCCATGGCAGATCAACAAGTACCCCAAAGAAGACGCTCTCCGTTAAACTTTGTTTTTTCTTTTGTAGTAATAATCAGTTTCATATTTTTGATGATTATGCTTTTTACCAATTTATTCAGTAGTTCAAATAAGCTGAGCACCTATCAGTTCGTCGAATCTTTACTAAACCAAAAAGTTGAAACAGTTAATGAGACATATTACGATTCCGGAATAATCAAAATTAGCGGTACCTATACTCACGTCAATCAAGAGACTTCTAAGGAAACTAGAACAAATTATTATCTTTATATTAGCCCAAGCTATTATTCAACTGAGAAGGATTTCGAGGTTGATGATTTTTCAAACACCGATCCAGTAGTTACAATTGCTGTTAATGATATTTCCATAGAGGACTTAGTTCATAGCCCTGATTATGTGAATCAAGAAGCAGTCTTTTCAAAGCCTTATACACCATCTTGGTGGGATGTTTGGGGACCAACCTTAATCATGTTAGGTGGCAGTGCTATTTTAGTTATTTTCTTGTTAACAAGAATGTCTGGCTCAATTTCTGGGGCCAATAATAAAGCATTAGAATTTAATAAATCTCGCGCTCGTCGTCAAACATCTAGCAAAGTTAAATTTACTGATGTCGCTGGGGCAGAAGAAGAAAAAGTCGAAATGAAAGAAATTGTCGACTATTTGAAAGAACCAAAGAAATTCTCCAAATTTGGAGCAAAATTGCC
>JAQVAY010000042.1 GCA_028690575.1 Bacilli bacterium
TAATGTTCCACTGCTTTATTTTCGATATATCGAGATTTATTTGCCGGATACAATAATCTTTTTGACAATGACACTTGAGCAAGAAACTTCGGAAGGGAAGACTCTGACATCACTTCCAACCGCTTGAATGTCCTTGAATAAGTCAACGATATTGCCAGAAACAGTAATCAAATCAAGTCCACGATCCTTTTTGCCATCCTTGATTAAGAATCCAGTTGATTGTAAGGAGAAGTTTCCTGATTGAGGATTCATGCCGGAATGGAGACCGCTGACCTCAGTGATATAGACACCATTTCCAATCTCGGCAAATAGTTCATCTAATGACTTTTTGCCAGGCTTCATAACGAGGAAACCGAAGTCGACATCCATTTTTCCACCACCGAGATAACCATTGCCTGTACTAGTAACGCCATCTTTATGAGCAGTAGTCAAATTATACAAATATCCCTGCAAAACGCCGTTTTTAACAATGAATTTGTTCTTTGTAGCCACACCTTCATCATCAAACCAGCGAGCAAAGACAGTTCTTGCGAGTGGCTTTTCTTCGATAGTGACTTTGCTTGAAGCTACCTTTTCATTGATCTTGCCCATGAATAGAGAAGACTTCTTTTGAACCTCTTCACTGGAAGCATGCCCAATATAGAATTTGACTAAGTTGGAAACAACATCTGAAGATAGGACTGCTTTGTAAGTGCTTGATTCACAAGCCTCACCACCTAATTGATCAATGGCTTTTTTGCCAATTTCATTTGCTAATGTTTTGACATCAGCTTTGGAAAAATCGTTGTTGAGTAATAAATCATAGGCACTCTTAACCTGGTTACCCTCTTTGGCGGCAACAACTCCGACGTAGACATAGTAATTGGATTTATGGACTAGCTTTAATCCGTGAGTGTTGATAAGAGTAATCGAATTAGCGTTTTCACTATATTCAACAGCTTGAACTTCAACAATTCTCTTGTCATATGCTCGGAGAGCACCTTCTAACTCATGGAGCTTTTTAATCTTATCATCGAGAGGAATAAGAGCTAAATCTTTATTAAAGTTGTTAATCTTTGTGTATTTTTCACTGCCTTTGAAGATGAAAACTGGATCTTCATTCTCAATTACCTTAGCGTTGGCGACGATTTCTTTGACCAAGAAAGCGGCTTTTTCAGCATTCCAAACATCGCAAGTGGCGGTGCCGAATTTGCCTTTGTAGGAGCCCCGAGCAATAATGGTATAACCATTATTTACTGAGTTGTTGTCAATTTCTCCATGAAACAAGGAGATTGAAACCTCATACTTTTGACTGATGTATAATTCTGCTTCTTGAATACCAGCTTCTTTAGCGAGAGCAAAAAACTTATCGTATTTCATTATTTTAATTCTCCTCCGCGACCGCCTACGGTCACTTCGCTAATGCGAATGGTGGGTTGGCCAACATTGGTTCTAATTGAACCAGAAGAGGCTCCACACATTCCTTGGCCTAGAGCCAAATCATTACCGACCATATCGATTTTCTTAAGAATTTCATCACCATGACCGATTAATGTGGCACCTTTAACAGGTTCGCAAATCTTGCCATCGCGGATGATATATGCTTCAGAACAACCGAAGTTGAATTCACCAGTAGAAGGATCAACAGAACCACCATTGAAACCAACAGTGTAAATTCCTAATTTAGTAGCAGCGATAATTTCTTCTGGAGTCGATTTACCGTTAGCAATATATGTATTGCTCATACGTGATGTTGGGCAATAACGATAATTCTGACGGCGGCAAGCACCATTTCCAGAACGGCCCATGCGGCGTCCATTAAAATCATCAATCATATAATCCATCAATTTACCATTTTTGATGAGCACTCTCTTTTCTCCGAAATTGCCTTCATCATCGATATCGATGGAACCCCAAGCTTGTGGGATGGTGCTGTCATCAAGCGCGGTGACAAGGGGAGATGCAATCATCTCACCGACTTTGCCGCTAAAGCAAGACAAACCTTTTGCGACTGAACTAGCTTCAAGAGCGTGACCACAAGCTTCATGGAAGAGGACTCCGCCCCAACCATTACCAATCACAACTGGCATTTTGCCTGAAGGGCATTCTTTGGCAGTTAACATTTTTAAGGCAGTTTCAACTGTCTTCCTTGCTAACTCAACGACATCAACTTTTGATTTGAAATAGCTGATATCTTGTTGACATCCTGGACCTTCAAAGGCAGTTTCGAAACCATTTTGATCGGCAGCGATTACATTAAAGACTAAGCGACCAAATTCACTATCTCTTTTGAACCATTTTCCTTTGGAATTAAAAACAGCAACAAAACGATGGTTGTTGATGAAATAAGAGAGATATCGAACGATTCTTGGATCCTTATCTTTTTCGATTTCGGCAATGCCCTCTTTTAGTAGAGCAATTTTTTCTTCTCGGGAAATACAATCATAACTATTGGTGACTGGATTACGATTCTTACCGCGAATCATATCGAGTTTTGTCACCGTAATCAATCGTTCAGAATGGAAAGATTTATTTAACGAACTGGCTAAATCTAACAATCCTTTTTTCGATAAATCGTTGGTGTAGCCATACACACATTGATTTTCCTTTAACAAACGAAGACCTACACCACATGCGGAGCCAGAGGTAGATGTTTCCACCTTCCCGTTTTCTAATGAAGTTGTATAGTAGGTGCTATCTTCAAAGAAAATTTCTGCATAATCCGCCCCAGTGGACAGAGATTCGTTTAAGACATCAATGGCTAATTTTTTGCTGATCATCTTAATGACCTCCTAAATAAAAAGTGTCTTGATTATATCATAGACACCCAAAAAAACATTAAATTATCTTACTTATTTAAAAATTTTTTGATTGCTTTGAAAGTTTCAACTGATAAATCATGTTCAATTTTACAAGCATCTTCTCGAGCAATTTTTTCATCAACACCTAAAGTAACGAGCCATTTAGTCAGTAATACATGTCTTTCGTACATCTTTGAAGCGATCTCTTCACCCTTTTCAGTTAGCAAAATAAAGCCATCATGTGAGAATGATATAAAATCACTTTCTTTAAGCTTTTTCATCGCAATTGAAACTGACGGCTTTGAGAAATGCATATCGTTAACGATATCAATACTTCTAACATTGCCTTGTTTATTCCTTAAAATGAGTATTCGTTCTAAATAATCTTCACCAGATTTAAATAATTCCATGAAGACAATATAGTTAATTTTTTTCCTATTTGCAATTTGCTTGATTTTAAATTGATACGCAAAGTCGAGTTGAAAGTTTATAATTAGGCTAGCAAAATTTAGTATGTGTTTGCATTAAGGAGAACAAAAATATGAACAAATTTATGAGAATGGCCATTGTTGAAGCGAAAAAAGGTATTCGCGCTGGTCACGGAGGACCTTTTGGGGCCGTAGTGGTTAAAGATGGCGAGGTCGTTGCTAAAGGACACAATCAAGTTCTCAAAAATAACGATCCAACTTGCCATGGTGAAATGATGGCTATCCATAAAGCTTGTAAAAAACTTGGGACCTTTGATTTATCTGGATGTGAAATTTACACTACTGGAGAACCATGCCCAATGTGTATGTCCGCGATATTATGGGCTAATATTGAAAAGGTTTACTATGGTTGTAACATCATAGATACTGAGAATATCGGATTTAGAGATGCAAAGTTTTATCAAATGCAACAACCCGGCGAAAGAGAAAAACTCGTCATTGAGTTAGATAGAAAGGCCTGTTTGAAGCTTTATGAAGAGTATAAAAACATTACAGGTCATCAAATCTACTAAAAACTAATAAACAAAAAAGTCGCGTGAGCGATTTTTTTATAATTCATTGAAATATTTTTATAATTTTATAAAATGTTAGGAGTTTATGGAATTGTTTTGGGTAACCTTTCTTGAAGTAACACTTATTGGTCTCGGTTTGGCTATGGATGCTTTTGCGGTCTCTGTTTGCGATGGGATAACCATTACAGAGCTTTCAAAAAGAAAAGCTGTTGCCATTGCTTCAACATTCGGATTATTACAAGGAATTATGCCCTTGATTGGCTATTTTATTGGTAGCCTATTTTTTAAATACATCGAAAGTTTTGATCACTGGATTGCCTTTATTCTCCTTGGAATTATTGGAGGTAAAATGCTCTATGATGGAATTAAAAGTCTTATTAAATGCGAACTAGCTGTACCAAAACCATTCTCTTATAAAACAATCTTTATTCAAGGAGTGGCAACTAGTATTGATGCTTTAATAATTGGAATAACGCTTTGTTCAATGACAATGGGTTTAATATACGATGGTTTTGACTATTCCATCTTTGTTGAAGCCGGTATTATTACGATTATTACATTTGGAGTATGCTTAATAGGTGTAATCCTCGGAAAAGGGATATACCGTCTCTTAAAATGTAAATATGCTATCGCCGAAGTTGTCGGTGGAGTAATACTAATTGCCATCGGCCTAAAAATACTTATTGAACATCTTATTTCTTAAATAAAAATTAAAATAGGCCGACATAGAACAAAACATTGAAGAACATTAATGATATTTTTTATGATGCAATCTGAAAATCTCTATGTGCTATGTCTTTATGTCCTTGTAAAAGAAATGCCAAAGTGTTAAGTTATTGATAGTTTCATATGTGCATATCACACATTTCTTACGAAATTTTGTAATGTATGTCCCAGGGGGATATTTTTCTTTTTTTGGGACATCAGGAGGAAAAAACTATGTACAAAAGTCCTTATTTGAACACTCTTTTAGCGGATGTTAAAAGCAAGTATCACAATGAGCCAGAATTCATCCAAGCAGTCGAAGAATTCTTTGATTCGATGGATTTCTTGGTGGAGAAAGATCCACGCATTGAGAAAAACGCCATCCTTGAAAGAATCATTGTTCCAGAAAGAACAATCGAATTTCGTGTACCTTGGGTTGATGATCAAAACAAGATTAGAGTTAACACAGGTTACCGCGTTCAATTCAACTCTGCCATTGGACCTTACAAAGGTGGCATGAGATTTGACAAGTCAGTCAACATTTCAATTTTAAAGTTTCTGGGATTTGAACAAACCTTTAAGAACAGTTTGACCGGACTACCCATGGGTGGAGGAAAAGGTGGTTCTGATTTTGACACTCGCGGCAAAAGCGATGGCGAAGTAATGAGATTCTGCCAATCTTTCATGAATGAATTCTATCGTTACATTGGACCAAACACCGATGTCCCTGCCGGAGATTTAGGTTTTGGTGCACGCGAAATCGGATATATGGTTGGCCAATATAAGAAAATCGTAAATGAATGGGGTGGAGTTTTTACCGGGAAGAATGTTACCTATGGTGGATCTCTCGCTCGCCCAGAGGCAACTGGCTATGGACTTTGTTATTTCGTTGAAGAAATTTTAAAGACATATCTCAATACCAGTTTTAAAGGTAAAAAAGTAATCATTTCTGGTTCTGGTAAGGTTGGTTCGATGGCTCTTAAGAAAGCCAATGAATTAGGCGCTATTATCGTCGGAATGAGCGATATCAATGGTTATGTCAGCGATTCAAAGGGATTAAATGTTGAAGATATTCTTCAATTAGCTGGCTCCAAAGGTGAATTCACAAAAGACTATATTATTAAGCATCCTGAAGTTAAGCACAGTCTTGTTTCAAGAGATATTTGGAATGTTCCTTGTGACATTGCCATGCCTTGCGCAACTCAAGGTGAAATTAACCTAGAAAACGCCAAACAATTAAAAGATAATGGTTGTTTCCTCGTCGCCGAAGGCGCTAATATGCCTTGTGATTTACCAGCCATTCGCTTCTTCAATGAGAATGATATTCTCTTCAGTCCTGGAAAAGCTAGCAATGCTGGTGGAGTTGCAGTGTCTGGATTAGAAATGACCCAAAACGCGATGCACATCTCATGGACCTTTGAAGAAGTCGATGAAAAATTAAAGAGCATTATGAAGAACATCTTCCAACAATGCTATACAACTGCCGCGAAATTTAATCAGCCAAGAAACTTGGCTTTAGGAGCAAACATTGCCGGATTCTTGAAGGTAATGGATGCAATGCTGGCACAGGGTGTTTGTTAATTATGGCTTTCACGACCGTTAGAGTTCCTCACATTATTCTTCCCAAAAAGGGTACTGATATGACCGCATATGCTGTTATTGCATGTGATCAATTTACTAGTCAGCGCAGTTATTGGGATGGTTTGAAGAAAATGGTTGGTGATAAACCTTCGACACTTCATATGATTTTTCCAGAAGCATATTTGGAAACCTCAGATAATGCCGAATATATTAAAAACATCAATTGCAACATCAAAAAATACTTATCAAGTGGTGTTTTAGAAGATATTGGCCCTTGTTTTGTTCTCGTTGAAAGAGTAACTTCCTATGGAACAAGAAGATTAGGACTGATTCTTTCAATCGATTTAGAAGATTACTCCTACTGTAAAGGAGTTAAATGCTCAATTAAAGCTAGTGAAGCCACGATTGTGGAAAGAATCCCCCCTCGTTTAAAAATTCGCAAAGACGCCCCTATCGAATTACCTCACACATTAGTTTTATTTGACGATCCACTTAAGACCATCGTTGAACCTTTGTATGCAAAAAGAGATCAACTACCATTGCTTTATGATTTTGAATTAAATCAAGAGGGTGGGCACATTCGTGGATATCGAATTGATGATACAAAACGTGTAATTTCTTTGTTTGAAGAACTTTATAAGCGAAACAACAATGGGTTAAGTTTTATTGTTGGAGATGGTAACCATTCTCTCGCCACCGCGAAAGAACATTGGGAACAAATTAAGGCCAAATTATCGCCAAAAGAAAAAGAAAATCATCCCGCAAGATTTGCTCTCGTTGAAGCGAACAATGTTTATGATGAAGGCATTGTGTTCGAACCTATCCATCGCATCCTATTTGATGTCAATCCAAATTTTAAAAAAAAGTTAGAGGAAATATGCTGTGGGTCTGCTGTAGAATGCTACATGTTTGATGAAATTCACGGCAAAATGCCTATCAAAACCCCACTAAATGCCGCTGAAACATACAAGCTCATTCAAACCACTATTGATGATTATTTACAAGAAAACAGGAATTCTACTATCGATTTTATTCATGACGAATCATCACTAATTAACATTGCAAAAGAAAACAAAAATTCGGTCGCGATTAAGATGCCAGCCTTAGGCAAAAACGACATATTTGCCTTCGTAAGCAAGGATGCCGTTCTACCTAGAAAGAGTTTCTCAATGGGACATGCATCAGAAAAACGTTATTATCTCGAAGCAAAAAGCATTAGAGGTTAATAAATAATTAGAAAAGGAGATTTCAAATGAAAGAAAACAGAATTTACAATTTCTCTGCCGGACCTGCTATGTTGCCTGAGGAAGTTCTTGAGCAAATAGCAGCAGAAATGCTTGATAAAGATAAATCAGGCATGTCAGTCATGGAGATGTCCCACCGCTCCAAAGTCTATCAAAACATTATTGATACCGCCGAGGCAGATCTTAGAAAATTAATTGGGATTCCCGACAATTATAAGGTCCTGTTCCTTCAAGGTGGTGCAACTCTTGGATTTGCCATGATTCCAATGAATTTTGTGCAAAATGGAAAACTTGATTTTATCAACTCTGGTGCATGGACTAAAAAAGCCATTAAAGATGCAAAATTGTATGCTGAGGTGAATGTTGTCGCCAGTTCTGAAAGCATAGGATTCAAAGGCATACCGAACTTAAAAGGCGTTACTTTCGATAAAGATGCAGACTATGTTTACATTTGTGACAACAACACTATTTATGGAACTAAATATAAAGAATATCCCGATACTGGCGATATTCCATTGGTTGCCGACATGTCCTCTTGTTTCTTAAGTGAGCCAATAGATGTTAAGAAATTTGGATTAATCTATGCCGGAGCTCAAAAGAATGTTGGCCCTGCTGGCGTGACTATTTATATTATTCG
>JAQVAY010000043.1 GCA_028690575.1 Bacilli bacterium
GCGACCGCGGCGCCGTTGATCCCAAAGATCGGGATCAAGGTTACATTGAGAACAATATTAAGCAGGGCGGCAATACCGGCGGCATAGAATGCCTGACGGGCGTGATCCGAGGCGGTAAGCCCGACGCCAAGAAGCAGGGTGAACACCGCGACGATCTGCATGACAAGAAGAATCGAACAGACAAACGCCCCTTCGGCGAAATCAGCTCCGTAGAAGAAGTAGAGGAGACGTTCAGAGAGGAGGATCCCGCCAAAAGCAACCGGTATTGCGAGGATAAGTGACATAGTTATCCCGCGGGTGACAACGGGGGCTATTTTATCCATCTGGTTATTTGCGCTCCAGTGACTTATTTTCGGGAGGAGGGTCCCTGTGATTGCCGTTGAAATAAATGTGGCAATTAATGCGAATTGAAAGGCAGTACGGTATACGCCCACATCACCGTTTGTCATGAAATAACCAATAATAATCGTATCTGCATACGCAAATATGATGGATCCAGTTCCAATCAGAAAAATCCAGAATCCATAGATTACCAGACTGACAATATGATGAAATGTAAATTTAGCGGGAGTGAAAGTAAAATACTTGAGACAAAGAAGACCAAATACTATTATGCCAACGATGAAACCACCATACAATCCAAATACGGAGAACCCAAGAAGAACTGCTATGATCTGAAATAAACTCTTGAAAAATTCACTGATACATGAAGCAACATTATTTACCCCCACATGACCTAGTCCATAAACTCCATATGTAATTATATGACCAAAAAATGATGCGATAAGCGCTACGATAACCCAAGGAACAAGATTGTATTCTTGAAGATCAATAAATAACGGACTAAGAACCAGCAGGAGCAGGGTCGAGATAACGATGAGAAGAATACGAAGTGTGGCATATGCCGTGAGATATTCATCTTGTTCCTTTCCTTCAGAGATCCTCTTTACAGCTGCCTGACCAAAGCCTCCATCCCCAAGCATATTGAATATACCATAATAAGCGAGGAAAAGATAGTAAACACCCATCAAATCTTTTCCAAGGATGTGGGAAAAAATCATTGTTGATATGAAACCAAAGAGGGTTATACCCACTGTCGAAATGAGAGAAATCATACTCTGACGCTGAATTACAGGAATGCGCATTATATTAGAGATGATAGGGATAGACATAAGGTATGACTTTACTAATCCTAATTTATATGTCAAAGCAGATGAAATACATATACTATTAATAATGGACAAAACTATGAAAGTCGTGATACTTGCAGGCGGGATGGGAACCCGCTTAGCTGAAGAGACAAATGTTATTCCAAAGCCAATGGTAGAGATAGGAGGGTATCCCATCCTCTGGCATATCATGAAAATTTATTCACAATATGGTTTCAATGATTTCATCATTCTTTTAGGTTATAAAGGGTATATTATCAAGGAATACTTTGCAAACTATTTCCTCCACCAAAGTGATGTTACCTTTGACATGAGCAAAAACCAGATGACTATACATGAACAACACAGTGAGCCTTGGAAAGTCACATTGCTCGACACAGGACTGAATACAATGACCGGCGGCAGAGTCCTTCGTGCAAAAAAATACATAGGCAACGAACCCTTTATGCTTACCTATGGTGACGGTATCTCAGATATCAATATTAATGAGTTGGTAAAATATCACAACACCCATGGTAAAATCGCCACCATGACATCTGTCCAACCAGATGGGCGATTTGGTGCAATAGTCTCCACAACCGACGGAAAAATTACCAGCTTTCTGGAAAAACCTAAAGGTGATGGCTCTTGGATTAATGCCGGTTTCTTCGTATTACAACCGGAAGTCTTTGATTACATCAAAGAGGGGGACGCCACGATATTTGAGCGTGCGCCATTAGAGCAGCTCGCTAAAGATGGAGAGTTATACACCTACAAACACATCAGCTTCTGGAAATGCATGGATACGCTCCGCGACAAACAACAGTTGCAGGAGATGTGGGATAAGGGAAACGCGCAGTGGAAAGGCTGGGAAGAATGATCTTAGATACCTTCAAAGGAAAAATTGTACTCGTCACCGGTCACACCGGATTCAAAGGCTCCTGGCTGTGTCTCTGGCTTGCAGAGTTAGGCGCAGAAGTCCATGGCTTCTCCCTCCCGCCAAACACCGAACCAAACCATTACACAGCGACCCGCATATCTGAACTGCTGAAATCAGAAAAGTCAGGCGACATCAGAGATCAAAGCACGCTAACGAAGTACATCCAAAGCGTCCAGCCCGACTGCATATTCCATCTAGCAGCACAGCCTCTTGTCAGAAAATCATACGCAGAACCCATAGAGACCTTCGACACAAACGTTATGGGAAGCATCTACGTGATGGAGGCGGTACGAAGTCTGGGTAAACCATGTTCTGTTGTGATGATCACAAGCGACAAATGCTATGAGAACGTGGGAAAAGCCGAGGGCTATGTCGAAACCGACCCTATGGGCGGCCATGATCCTTACAGCGCAAGTAAAGGTTGCGCTGAGCTCGCCATCGCGTCATACCGCCGCTCATTTTTTCCGCCTGCAGATGTTGCAAAGCACGGGGTGATGCTTGTATCGGTTCGTGCCGGCAACGTTGTCGGAGGTGGGGACTGGGCAGAGGACAGGATCATTCCGGATGCAGTGCGTGCGGTCACCTCAGGAAGATCTCTGGAGATCCGGAGTCCAAACGCCGTCCGGCCTTGGCAGCACGTATTGGAGCCGCTCTCTGGTTATATACTCCTTGCAGCAAAGATGATGAATGGCGAAGCGGACCTGGGTGGAGGGTGGAATTTTGGCCCAGCATCATCGAAAGCATCCACCGTGGCAGAGATGATACATCTCTTTTATTCTCTTTGGGGTGAGGGTAATATTGTGTGCGATGATAACACCAACCATCTGCACGAAGCGGCATATCTTACACTTTCATCAGATAAAGCAATGAAAAATCTAGGATGGCATCCAGTGTGGAGTTTTTCTCAGACTATTGAACGAACTGCAAAATGGTATAAGGGCTTTTATGAAAATAGTGACGCTCTTAGATTGAGCCTTGCAGATATTGATGAATATAGGAAAAATCTGGAGTATTAAATTTATGGAAGAAAACGAACTTAAAGACAGAAAAGCGATTCTTACATCGGTTGCAGAATATTATCGGACGTATCTTGCTCCGAAAAAATCATTTGTCCCAGGGAATCGCATTCCCTATGCAGCACGTGTATTTGATGAGAAGGAAGTTTGCTCCCTTGTTGATAGTGCCCTTGATTTCTGGCTTACTTCTGGAAAATATTGTGAAAGGTTTGAAGAGGAATTTGCTGATTTTCTCAATGTGAAACACTGTTATCTAGTAAATTCAGGTTCATCTGCGAATTTGCTTGCATTTATGGCATTAACATCACCACTATTGAAAGAAAGGCAAGTATTACCAGGCGATGAGATTGTCACACTTGCAGCAGGATTTCCTACAACAGTTACCCCAATAATCCAATATGGAGCAAAACCTGTATTTGTCGACGTCAAAATTCCAGAATATAATATTGATCCAGGAGAGATTCTGAAAGCGATTTCTAAAAAGACAAAAGGAATAATGGTTGCACACACACTTGGAAATCCATTTGAATTAACAGAGGTTCTGGAAATTTGCAAGGAGCATAACCTTTGGTTGATTGAAGATAATTGTGATGCCCTTGGGTCAAAGTATTATCTCAATGGTGAGTGGAAATACACTGGGACTATTGGAGACATAGGAACTTCCAGTTTCTACCCACCACACCATATGACCATGGGTGAGGGGGGAGCGGTATATACAAACAACCCCTTACTTGGAAAAATCATAAAATCAATGCGTGACTGGGGTCGGGATTGTGTATGCCCTTCTGGAACCGATAATTTCTGCGGACATCGTTTTGACAGGCAATATGGCACGCTTCCAAAGGGCTATGATCACAAATATGTTTACTCACATTTTGGATACAATCTGAAAGCAACAGAAATGCAGGGAGCAATCGGGTGTGAACAACTGAAAAAACTTCAGGACTTTGTTGAGAGGCGTAGTAATAACTGGAATAAATTGTTTGCTGGTTTGTCAGACTTGTCAGAATACCTAGTGTTACCAAAAGCAACAAAAAATTCATTGCCAAGCTGGTTTGGTTTTCTCATAACGGTCAAAAAGGGAATTATACGTGAAGAACTGGTAAGATATCTTGAAGAACATGGGATTCAAACCCGGATGTTGTTTGCAGGAAATCTACTTAAACATCCTTGTTTCGAAGATAAAAATCTAAGAAATGCATATAGAGTCGTTGGTCTCCTTGAAAACACAGAGATAATATTGAATAATACATTCTGGATAGGAGTGTACCCTGGTTTGACGGATGATATGCTTGAGTATATTATAAATACTATTCACGCATTTTTTCAAGAGAAAAATAAAATCAAACATGATGATCATCAAACATAGAAACACTATTCAACACATACATGAGAGAGAAACTAGGGCTAATATATGAAAGTAAGTGATTATATAGTATCCTTCTTAATTAACCGAGGGATCACTGATGTTTTTGGATATCCTGGGGGTATGATTACCCCACTTATGGACTCATTTACAAAACAGAGTGATAAAATATCTGCTCATCTGAATTATCACGAACAGGCATCAGCATTTTGTGCATGCGGATACGGGCAGGTAAAAGGAATACCGGGTGTTGCATATACTACAAGCGGTCCAGGAGCGACAAATTTAATAACAGGAATTGCAAACGCCTATTACGACTCAATTCCTTGCCTATTTATTACGGGACAGGTGAATACCTATGAATCCAAGGGAAGTCTCACAATTCGTCAAAAGGGCTTTCAGGAAACTGACATCGTATCCATAGTTAAGAATATTACCAAATATGCATATCACGTAAATTATGCATCTGATATTAAGTCTCAATTAGAAAAAGCATATAATTTGAGTCTCGAGGGAAGGCCGGGTCCTGTATTGTTAGATATTCCTTTTAACATCCTTCGCGAAGAAATAAAAACCGAATCATTGCCGCCATACACAAAAATTGATTCGAAAGGAACAGATGCGTGTGTTGATGAGGTACTGGACGCACTCTATAATGCAATAAATAATGCCCATAAACCACTCATTCTTGCGGGAGCAGGAATACGCTCCGCAGGAATGAAAGACATATTTCACTCATTAATTAATAACCTGAAAATACCAGTGGTATCATCCATGATTGCTGTGGATTGTTTACCAGATGAATCTGAATATAAATTTGGATTTATCGGTGCATACGGTCACCGATATGCAAATATCCTTCAAGCAAAATGTGATTTGATTATCAGTATGGGCTCAAGACTTGATACACGTCAGACCGGGGTGCAAAAAGAGAGATTTTCTGAAAATGCTCAATTAATAAGGATTGATGTATCGGAAGAGGAACTCACAAATAATATTAAAGAAGCCGAAATATCCATAAACTGTAATTTAAAAGAGCTCCTACCGAGAATGTTGACAGATAAGAGATTTACATTTAACAAACACGTAGATTGGCTAATGAAATGCAAAACAATAAAGCAAGAGCTTAATGGTATGGACAGATTATTGCCAAATGAATTTGTTAGAGAAATTAGCAATTATGTTCCAAAAAATGCAATAATTACAACAGATGTTGGACAAAATCAAGTCTGGATTGCACAAGATTTTCAAATTCAAGAAGGACAAACAATATTATTTTCAGGAGGACATGGAGCTATGGGCTACTCTTTGCCAGCTGCAATTGGTGCATATTATGCAGATAGACGTCCGGTCATTTCTTTCAACGGAGATGGAGGCCTTCAAATGAATATCCAAGAACTGCAGTTTATAGTACGGGAGAAATTACCAATAAAAATAATTGTATTAAACAATAATTCTCTTGGAATGATCCGACACTTTCAGGAAATGTATTTTGATTGCGTGTACACACAGACAACAGCCGATTATGGATATACTATACCGGATTTCTGTAAGTTGGCAGAGGCATATGGAATTACCAGCATAAATATCACAAAATTGGAAACAGTTCAAACTTTAGAAAAATTAATAAATAATAATGAACCGGTGTTGATAAATATAGAATGTGGAAATCAGACATATGTGTATCCCAAACTGGGGATGGGAAAACCAACATACGATCAAGAGCCATTACTTGAGAGAAGATATTTATCTGAGATAATGCATAATATGGAATAATTGAATGAATATTGTTGTAACAGGTGCCACTGGATTCATTGGAAGAAATCTAATTAATAAACTCCTTTGTGATTCGAATAACCTCATTTTCGCTGTGACCCGCCCAAACTCAGCAAAACGCTCATTCTTACCATCTGATGATCATCTAACTATTGTTGAATGTTCATTTGATAATCTAACTAATCTTCCAGCGATATTGAAGAGTGACATTGATGCGTTTTATCATCTTGGATGGGAAGGGATTCGTAACCCCGAGCGGGAAAATACGCAGTTACAATATATGAATTATAAATATGCAATCGATGCAATACACGTTGCAAAACAACTTGGAGCCAACGTATTCATTGGAGCCGGTTCCCAAGCAGAATATGGTCTCTGTGCGGGACAGATATCTGATGAATATCCGGCGCATCCAATATCAGAGTATGGAAAATGGAAATTGAGAGTCTGTAATGAGGGAGAGATTATTGCGAACGAAAATAATATGAGATTTATCTGGGCGCGTATTTTCAGCACATATGGTGTGGGGGACAATAATGGGACGATGATAAACACTGTGTTATCCAAGATGATGAATGATGAACCAATTGCGCTAACAAAATGCATCCAAAAATGGAATTTCACTTACATTTCTGATATAATTAGAGCATTCAAACTCCTCCAAAACGCTCCGACCGGAGTGTATAATGTTGCCAACAGTGATACACGAGAATTAAATGAATTTATCTATGAAATGTTAGATATTACTCATTCAAAAAGCGAATTGCAATTCGGGGCAGTTCCTTATGGACCTGATGGAATCGGGGGATTTGAACCTATATCAAATAAATTACGTAAAATAGTTAGATGGGAACCTGAGATTTCTTTTAAAGACGGGATTGAGCTACTTGTATCAGAATTTACTAAGGAATCATGAACTGGAGTCAATAGTGTAATTTGTTTTCTGTAAAATTGAAGACATCCTAATTCCTTGTATTAATTGGCAAAAAGGACTAGAAAATCTTCAATTTTACAGAAAACTCGTTGCGCTGTCTATTCTCAATATTTAGATTTTATTAATCTGAGAATTTCTAACAACCCTTTTTTTCCCGACAGAAAGTACTTTCTCTCCGTACGTTGAGTAGTATGTATCCTGACTTTGACAGTTGCAAATAATCGCCTTCATTCAGACATCCCGTAAACGCAACAAAAGAGAAAACTAGTCCCTGTGAGCCGTCAATTTAATTTTGCACAATGAAAACCAACAGACGCACAGAGACACTCAGTATTACACCCACTCCTCACATATCTTTTCCGATTGGCCCTCTCCTCCTCAGCGAAAAAATGTTCACCTCCCTTGACCTCCCCTCCCTCTTCTCCCCGCTAAAAAAGAAAGGAATCGACATCTCTACCCTGATCAAATCCCTCACCGCCTACAAACTCAGCGACAACTTCAGCATCAAACGTGCTCACACCTGGCTCATGCATCCCGACACCCGGGAATGGTACAACCTTCCTTCGTTCACAGACAAAACCCTGTACCGCCTCCTGGAGACCCTCGGTGAAAACAGCGCATTCATCATCTCCGGACTGCAGGACCGCATATTTTCCCGCTATCAGTTTGAGCACACCGACGTAAATCTCGACTGGACAAGCCTTGTTCTTCACGGCAGTGCCTCACCTTTGGGAAAATACGGCT
>JAQVAY010000044.1:0-4494 GCA_028690575.1 Bacilli bacterium
CTTACTCAAAAAAAGACATATGAAAAGGGCACGACTTTACTCGTACCCTATGAGCACAGTTTATTTCACAGTTTTGCTACCTTGTACTTAGAAAAGCACAATTAAGCACAGTTTATTTCACTGAGCCAAAAAAAGACAAGCCACCAAATGAATGGTGGCTTGTGTATTAGAAAGTGGTTGAATTATGCGCTGTAGTTGACGGTAACTTTGGCGGTTACAGGAGCAGCAGCGATACTATTGTCGACTACGATTGTGCCATCAGCGATGTCAGCTAAGAGTGTTTCGTACTCAGCAACTGTGTAATTTTCTAAACGCCACGAACCTTCAGCGGTAGCTAGACCAACACCATCTTCGGCAGCGCCTAAAGTGGAGGTCACACCTGCTAATTCGACTGGCCATGCTTTTTCGTTATCATAGAATTCACCAAGAGATTGTTCGACTGAACTGGTTAATCCCTTGATAGCAGAAGTGATAATGGTTGGCGATTCAGCATATTGATCAACGTCAACACCGATAACTTTTGCAGAAGCTTGTTGAGCAGCAGCGGTAACGCTAAGATAAATACCACCGCCACAAGAGAAGACGACTTCTGTTCCGGCTGTATACCATCCGTCCATCTTAGTTTTGATGTCATCGGTTGGTCCAAATCCGCCAGCGTAATTGTATTTCATGGTAATGGCGCCATCGGCTAATTCCATGTCAATAGCGGCAGCTTCCGCACCTTGAACATATCCGTAACCATAGCGAACGACGGCTGGTACAGACATACCGCCTAAGAATCCGAGTTTTGTGTATCCTTCTTGAACAGCAGCATAACCAGCTAAATAACCGGCTTGCTCTTCACGATAGAGAATGTTATGAACATTGTCAGCGGTGTGATAGGTGGTGTAATCAGCGTTATGAGGTTCGCCATCTAATAATAAGAAGGCAACGTCAGGATACTCTTCTTGAACATCATAAATGGCTTCTTCAAATAAGTAACCTGGGCAAACAATGATCTTGGCCCCTTTTGCAACGGCGTCGCCGATTTTTGTGACACGGGCTGCTTTTGAATCTTCGGTTGGACGATAGTAAGCATAAGAAATGCTGTTGGCTTCTGCATAGTTCTTAACACCATTCCAAGCACCTTCGTTGAAGGACTTGTCATCGATGTTGCCAACGTCGGTAATCAAAGCGATCTCATATGTTTTTGCTCCGCAAGATGTGAGACCGGCCGCGCCAACACTGGCTAAAAGAACCAAGCTCAAGGATAAGATTTTTTTCATATTTTCCTCCTTTAAAGTTTTATGAAAAAGTCATAGCTTAGAAATCGTCTCGAAAAAAAGTCATTTTTTGTGCACAATACAAAACTATGTTTGGTTTTAGATAGTAATGAGCTTTTCGTCAATAACATGCTGACCTCCAAATCCATAATGGCATTCGCAATAATTTTTTTGGAACGTATCTAAGCTTCTTCTAGTATAGCCCTGCGTTTTTGTACATTCAACTCTTAGTGCACAAGTTATCATGTCTGAATTATTTATGAGCCAACTGAAACATCAAACATTAATATTGATGCTATCGTATTAGTTCTTCTTTAAATGTTTCTACATGCGCACGGAATCGGACTAAATATTATTGGTTAATCATTCCTAAAAAATAACTATGTACTGAAAAATCGTCAGTCAATTCAGGATGAAAAGCTGTCACTAATTGATTGCCTTGTCTTGCTGCAACAATTTTTCCATCAACCACTGAAAGCACTTCCACATTTTTGCCGACTCTTTCAATGTATGGGGCGCGTATGAAAACAAAGGGAATATCCTTTTTGCCGCCAAAATCAGCCCGCGTCACAAAAGACCCTAGTTGCTTACCATAAGCATTTTTTATTGCTGTGATGTCCATGGTTTGTAAAAAAGCCGAATCATAATTTTGAATTTCATTGGCTAAAAGTAGAAGTCCCGCGCAGGTTCCAAAAGTTGGCAAACCCCCGTTAATGAGATTTTTAATCTCATCTTCCATATGGAGTTCTTTTAACAAACCATACATAGTTGTCGATTCTCCACCCGGCAAGACTAGTCCATCCATTGCTCGGTTTAAATCATCTTTATTACGTATAGTAAATGTTTCACAACCCAGTTTTTCTAGTACTTTTTGGTGCTCAACAAAAGCACCTTGTAAGGCTAATACACCTATGACCATTAACTTATTTTCCTCTTTCAGACATTAGTAAATCAATTTCAGATTCATTGATACCAACCATGGCTTCGCCTAAGTCTTCTGATACTTCGGCAATGATTTTTGGATTGTTATAATTAGTCACTGCTTTGACGATTGCTTTGGCTCTTTTCAAAGGATCCCCAGATTTAAAGATTCCTGAACCGACGAAAACACCTTCCGCTCCAAGTTGCATCATTAAAGCTGCATCAGCAGGAGTGGCGACACCTCCAGCTGCAAAATTGACAACTGGTAATCTACCATTTTCGTGCACTAATTTTAATAAATCATAAGGAACACCAAGTTCTTTGGCTTTGTTATAGAGTTCATCTTCTCTCAATGCTTGGACTTGTCTGATTTCGCTTTGGATTAAGCGCATATGGGTGACGGCTTGAACAACGTCACCAGTTCCTGGCTCGCCTTTAGTTCGAATCATCGCCGCACCTTCGGAGATTCTTCTTAATGCTTCGCCTAAGTTTTTAGCTCCACAGACAAAAGGGACGGCAAACTTTGTTTTGTCGATATGATAAACATTATCTGCAGGTGATAAGACTTCACTTTCATCAACATAATCGATTTCTAAAGCTTCCAAAATTTGGGCCTCGACAAAATGTCCAATTCTTACCTTTGCCATGACAGGAATAGTCACAGCGGCTTGAATCTCTTTTATTAATTTTGGGTCGCTCATGCGAGAAACGCCACCAGCTGCTCTTATGTCAGCGGGTATTCTCTCTAATGCCATAACAGCGCAAGCGCCAGCTTCTTGAGCGACTCTTGCTTGTTGAGCGCTAGTAACATCCATAATGACGCCACCCTTTAGCATTTGAGCTAATTCTTTGTTAAGTTGATAACGATCATTCATATTCTTACCTCTTATATTTTTTTAAAATTATCTATTTTATTACTAGTATTATACTTGTAATTGATAACTTTTAAATAAACACTTATAAATAATAAGCCAGTTAATAGTTAATACTTGCTTGTTCGGATGCTCTTTTTCAATATTATGCCTTGTTAAAATAAAAAAGGCAGTTGGAGAAAAAAACTTTACACAGGCATTTGATAGATTAAGAATAGTCTCGGTGTTTGTTTAGGGGGACATTATCATGAAAAATGTCGATTGGTTTTAATTAAAATCAGTTTATTCTTTTGTTTGGTGAATCACAATTTGCGGATAAGGAATTTCAATATTATTTGCCTCAAGTGTTTCCTTAATGAGTTTTCGCAAATCTCTTTCGATACCATAATGCTGTTCATTAAGTGTTTTGACTGTGATGCGAAGGTCAACACCATTGGGGCCAAGATTCATCACTCCAGAGACAGTTGGATCCTCAAGCAACACTTCTTTGTGTTTAGAACGAAAAGATGGAAAAGCATCGTTTAAAACAGATATAGCTTTGTTGATGTCTTCTTTATAAGAGATACTGAATAAAACAACTGCTACTGAAGGATTTTTAGAATAATTAATGAAAGTGTTAATATCACCATTATTCAATACTTTAATTTCCCCTCGCCAATTTCTAAGTCTTGTTGTTTTGAGCCCAATATCGGTGACAGTGCCTTTAAAACCAGCGACTTCAATAACATCTCCAACATCATAGTGATGTTCAAAAATAATGAAGAAACCTGCAATTAAGTCTTGAATAAATTTTTGGGCTCCCAAACCAACGACTAAACCCACAATACCAAGTCCAGCAAGAGCTGGAAGAACATCAACCCCCCAGATAGCAAGAATGATAATTATGCTAATGATAGCAAGTGAATAGTTAATGATACTAAAAATAACTTTTGACAAAGTTTTACGCCTTTTTTGTAGAGCTCCGGGTTTATCCCCAATGCGCTTTAAGGTGATTTTGGATATTCGCAAAATCAACATCCAAACAAAGATGACAATTGTTGTGCCAATAAGTGCTGGCACTGAAGTTGTGACAAAAGCGACGAAATCATCCCAAAACTGTGTAAGGACGAGGACAATGTCATAATTCCATATCCATACGATGCCAAAAGCGCCGGCAAGGAAAACAATTAAAGAGCTAAGAAACAACAAAACGAGCACCCATTTTTTGATTGTTTCTTCTCTTCTTTTTATAAATATTCTTTCTAAAACAAAAAGTGTAATGGTAATAGCTACTATCGCAACAGTCAAGATAATTTGCAATGTTAAATTCATAATATTCCTCCAAATTATAAGAAAATTATAACATATAACTTTTTTCGATGTTGGCAAATGTCCTATGGACAGATTTCCCATTTGCAGTTAAGTTAAGTGATTCCATTGATCAAGAATGGTGGTTATCC
>JAQVAY010000044.1:4594-7806 GCA_028690575.1 Bacilli bacterium
ATCCTATTTCAAAAGTTCTCATTATGTTTGTAAAGTTTGCTTTTTTACAATATGATTTCATCAGCACATTCATGAAGTGCAAAAAAACGAAGGTAAAATTATGGATTGGAATGCATTTTGGAATTCGATTTGGAATATTAATACACTGTGGATTGTTTTAGAATTTTGCGCTATTGTGTTGGCAAAAATTGTTGAGGTTTCGATTGGCACCTTGAGGAGCATTTTGATTGTAAAAGGTTATAGAAAAATCGCTGTTCTATTGTCGCTTGTTGAAATCGCTCTTTGGGTATTTGTGGCTTCGCGCGTAATTGTTGGTCTAACCGAATCTCCTTATAAAGGTATTGCCTATTCGTTGGGTTTTGCGGCGGGTGTTTGGTTTGGGTCTATTTTAGAAGAAAAATTGGCTTTTGGAAAAATACTCGTTCAAGTTATCACTACAGAAGATAAAGGAAACATTATTTGCACAACTCTACGTTCTCAGGGATTAGGTGTGACAACCATGGATGCCGAAGGAAAAGATGTAAAAAGAAAAGTCTTGATGATTTATATAAATCGGCGAGGCAGTAAAGAAATAAGCAAAGAGATTTTAACTATCGATCCAAGTGCGATGATTGTTAAAAACGATATATCCAGTCTTACTGGAGGACACATTACCAAAATTGGCGGTCTAATAAAAAAATAACTTTTGCCGTTAAAAAACCCTCATTTGCTTTCATTAGTAAACTTTAATTATCAAATAAAGAGTTTTTTATCTCTAGATTAGTAAAATAATCCCCATCATGGGGATTATTACATAAAATTTTAGGAGCTTATTTGAACTTAGCTTTATGACATTCGAGCTGTAATTTGTCTGTTCCAAATGGATCAAAGACATACTTTTCAGGAAGCAATTCAGTAATGGTAATTTGCATCTTTGGATTATCGCAAATATAGACTTCATTGACAGTTAGTTTCTCACTATTCAAATACACAAGCACATCACCAATAATCATAAAGTGCTTTTTCTTCGGAAGAAACTTCTTTCCATACTCAACGAATTCTGGAGTCAAATTGGCGAATTCCCTAGCAAGAAATTCTCGGCGATTAGCAAGCAGAACGGTATCTTTCTTTTCTTCTGGCATAATGGTCTCCCAACTTTCTAGTAGATATAAAACAACTACTATAAAAATTATAAAGGTTAAAATTAGAGTAGTAAAGAGCACTCATTGTTATAAGCAAGTTAAAATAAGGTTTTACTTTGTTATTTTTTAGTATTTAATAAGTAGAACAAAAAGCTGATAAAATCTTGCTTTATTTATCAATCAGTATAAAGAAGAACCTTTGATTAAAGAAGGGTAATAAAAGTATTCTTTTTATAAGCAATTATAGACACATTGCCGTTATCGGCATAGAATATAAGCATGGAATATTTATCTGTTCAACAAATATCAAAAAAATGGAAACTAGCTCCACGAACTGTTCGATTATACTGTCAAAGTGGGAAAATTCTAGGAGCGAAATTAATGGGAAAGACATGGATAATTCCTGAAAATGTAACAAAGCCAATCACTGAAAGAGTAAACAATATAGTTGAAATTTACCCTGACAAAGGTATTAAAAATGTAATAATTGTCGGTGGTGGAATTAGTGGAGTTTTTGCGGCGATTCGAATTAAGGAAAAGCATCCATCATATAAGGTTTCTATATTTGAAAAGAATAACAAACTATTGCGAAAGATATATGCGACCGGTAATGGAAGATGCAATTTTGCCAACCAAGGAAATTTGAAAAACAAATATAATCATGAGGGTTTTGTTTTGCCAATCATTGAGAGTTTCTCAAGTTTCGAGATTACCCAATATTTTGAAAGAATTGGGATCAAATATAAAGCGGTCAATGACTTGCTTTACCCTTTGAGCGATACGGCCGAAACAGTCGCTCTTATGCTCAATAAAAAAGTTGATCAACTAAAGATTGAAGTTCATCTTGAAGAATCAATGATTGATTATTCTTCTAGTAGTTTAACAACTAGCAAAAAAACTTATCCTTTTGACTATCTAATCATTGCTAGTGGGGGCAAAGCTTCTCCTCAATATGGTAGTGATGGGAACATTTTTAGCATATTAAAAAAACATGGTTATTCTCTGATTGATCCTAAGCCATCCCTTTGCCCAATTAAGGTTAAAGAAAATGTTAATTTAGTAGAAGGTCTAAGGGCAAAAGTTCGGATAAATCTTCTAATAGATGGAAAACTTAAACACCAAGAAGATGGAGAGTTGCTTTTCAAAAAAGATGGTCTCTCCGGCATTGCAATTTTTAATTTGACTCATTTCATTAATATGGAAAATACCCAAAAAAGAATTAGTATATGCGTTGATTTTGCTCCCGATTATGACGAAATTAGTCCTGATCAGTATGTTCAGTTTCTTCATCCTCGTCTCGCTGCCTATTTAACAAAAAACCATTTAGATATCCACAAGACAATTTTTACATTCAAAAGTTTCTATGATTTTCCTAACGCTCAAGTTTCCGCAGGAGGATTATCCATAATAGAGGTTAATGAATTATTAAAATCAAAAAAAGAAAAAAACGTTTCGTTTATTGGTGAAGTCCTTGATGTAGACGCTATATGTGGGGGTTTCAACATTATGTGGGCTCTTGCATCGGCAGAAAAAGTAAGTAATAATCTTGATGATTATGGGAAAGAAAAATAATAAACCTAAAATCGTATATTACGAAGATGAACGGCATGACGATTTTGCAAGTGCTGACATAAAGAATAAAGGGGTTCGCAGTAACTATCCTTATTTTAATCGCAATTTTTTTTCACGAACTGGAGGATGGCTTTTTCGGCAAATCATTGCCATTCCACTTTTGTTTTTAGCTAATCTTTTTATATATCGAAGTCGAGTCAAAAATCGCCGAGTCTTAAAAGGCGTGAAAAAAACTGGTTACTATATGTATGCTAACCATGTTTTGGACTATGATCCGATTACCCACCCTATATTACTTAATCCTTCTAAGTTTTGTGTTGTTGTTTCTGGACCAGAGGCATTTTCTATTCACCCAATTGTTTCTTGGATGGTTAAATCCCTCGGCGCTATTCCGATTCCCAACAAGAATGATTTGGAAATGTTTGCAAATTACACGAAATATCTATCCCATCATATTCAAAAGAAGCACCGTGTTTTGATTTATCCTGAAGCTCACATTTGGCCTTATTGCAATTTTGT
>JAQVAY010000005.1:0-1878 GCA_028690575.1 Bacilli bacterium
GTGATCCCTAAGGGATTCGAACCTTTGACCCACTGATTAAGAGTCAGTTGCTCTACCAGCTGAGCTAAGGGACCATCAATGCTTGATTATTGTATAACAATAGATTTTCGCAAGCAAGATTTTTGTATCCTTATTGATTTTTTAAGAAAGAAAAATTATCACCTGAATAATCAGCGGCGTGAATTATTCCAGTTTGATCCTTCATATAATCGTAAATTAAATCAACAGGGAATTTACTAAGGGAAGTAATTACATCTCGGTTTAAGAAGTAATCATATTCCCGGCTGGAATTTTGGTGAAAAGCCAAATAGTCATATACTGCGATAAGATAAGTCGAATTATCTTGGTAAATGAAAGGATTAGCGGAATAGGCATAATTGCCACTTACGCGTCGTAAATCAGAACCTTTGACATTCATAATCACGGTTCGATTAGTGAAGGGAAATGCTGAGAATAAATCGGTATAGGTCACATCACCCATTGGGAGATTACTTCGTCCTTGATTGACCATCGCAAGAACAACGTCATGTCCTTCGTCATGGGCGTACTCGTACATGGCTTTTGCCATCATATTAGGTGCTTCTAAGGTTTTGGAAAAACTGGCATCTAAAACTCCTGCCACAGAAGAAGCTTTTTCAATAAGTTCTTCGGTGTAATATTCATCGACAATGGCTTTTGTGGCAACATCATCATTTTCAAAGGAATAGATGTTAGAAACAGTGCTGTCGCTATTGGAATAAACTTGGCGAGATGGGCAAGAAACATTCCCATCATCATATTGAAGAGAGAAGTTGGCAATATATTTACCATTATTACCCGAGTTAAGAATTGGTACACTATTGACGATTTTGTTGGCAAAAGTGTGGTCGTGAGCGGTGAAAACACCATCAACATATCTTTTTCCACTGACAGGCGAATTGAAACTCAAAACAGTCCTTACATCGCTTTCAATGCTGCTGGTTCCATCGTGGATACTCGCGATGACAATATCACAGTCAAATTCATCTCTTAAACGATTGCTATTGGTTTTAACAGCTTCAATTTCATCTTCGAAATCAATATCATCAACATTCGTAGATAAAATATCTTCAATTTGAGCGGCTCCAACTGTTCCAATAATGCCAACGCGTAAACCAGATTTTTCAACGATTGTATATGGTTGAACATAATCAACAAGTTTTCCATCTTCTTTTTTGACGATGTTAGCCCCTAAGAAAGGAACTGAACTATTGCTTGAGTTATTTTCAATAATATCTTGACCCCAGTCAAATTCATGATTGCCTAGAGTAAAGGATGCATAGCCCGCAGATTCAAGAATATCGTTGAGCATGGCGCCCATATTAGCGTTGCTTTGTAAGGTACCTTGCCATAAATCACCATTGCTGACGATGATGTCTTCGTTGGGAGTAGCATCAGTCAAAGAATTTAAATATCCAATATACTTTTCAATGGCGGGGTAATGCGAATTGCCATCGATTGTGTCAATAATAACTCCGTGATGATCTCCGTTGCCAAAGAAGTCAATTGTTGTCGTCTCACTTGGTTTGTCCAAAGGATCATATGGAGTGGTCCCAGTTCCGTTAATGACACTGAGAATGTAGGTGTTTGATTTAAGAGCTAAAGAAATGTCATAATTGCCACTTTTGATGATATCGACTTGAACATCATCTTCAAAAGAATAAAGAAAGACATTTTGATTAGTAAATGAATCACTTTCCAAAGAATAATGCTTTTTTTGCAGGGTTATTGATTTATCTTCATTCGTAATGATAAAAGAATCTCCTACTGAAAATGAGACATCGTTAGCAACGAATAATTCTTTATATTCATCAGTTTCAACTTTGTCAAGTTGCACTCCGGAAGCGATATCCCAGTTAC